>NZ_CP029553.1:4223500-4528000 GCF_003173755.1 Methylobacterium terrae | reverse complement strand
ATCCACTCCCAGCGCACGCCGCCGTCCCGGACGACGAACGGCACGCGGGCCGGGCGGGCTCCGGGCGGGGCGGAGTTCGCGCCCGTGGTGCCGGCCTGCACGGCGCGGTAGGTGGCGTTCCCGACATTGACGTTGTCGCCCGCCGCGTAGGCGGTCGAGGCCGCGTAGGGCTTGGCATAGCCGGTGCCGATCGTCGTCGTGACAGCGAGCGTCTGCTCCTCGGCAGCACCGTCGAGCTGCGTGCGGGCCGAGACCAGGAGCGACGCGCGTTGGTGATCGAGGAAGGCCGGCACATTCGTGCCGTCGGCGGGGCCGCGGATGCACGACAGGGCCGGGCAGAACGACACGCGGTTGCCGGGCGCCATCTTGATCGCGGTGGGATTGTGGGTGCCGGCGAGCGCCATGTCGACCGCCCCGGGCGTCGACAAGCTGATCGTGCCGCCGACCTCGATCTGGCGGAGGTCGGGCGCACCGGACCGGTCGGACGGCATATCGTCCAGGGCGAGAGCGGGCGGCATTCCGAGCATGGAGGCGAGGACGAAGATCGGCATCGGGCGGGGCATCGGGCTCCTCGGATCGCTGGCGGCGTCACGCGGCGCGGCGCGCTCCCCATGATGCCGCGCATCACCGTCCGGGCGAGGGATCCCCGCCGCCGGACGGGAGCCGTCCGGCGGCGACGCCCTCCTCACGCCGCCGGCATCGCCCGCTCGATCATCCGGGCGAACAGCGAGACGCCGTAGGGCGCGGCCTCGTCGTTGAAGTCGTAGGCCGGGTGGTGCAGGCCGGCCCCGGGGCCGGTGCCGAGGAAGATGTAGGCGCCCGGGCGCGCGTTCAGCATGTAGGAGAAGTCCTCCGCGCCCATCATCGGCTGGACGGCGCGCTCCACCGCCCCCTCGCCCGAGACCTCCGCGGCGATGTCGGCCATGAAGCTCGTGCGCTCGGGATCGTTGACGGTGACCGGGTAGCCGCGGCCGTAATCGGCGCTCGCCGTGGCGCCGAAGGCGGCGGCGACGTTCGAGGCCACCTGGGCGATGCGCGCCTCGCACAGGTCGCGGACGTCCTCGGAGAGGGTGCGCACGGTGCCGTTGAGGATCGCGGTCTCGGGGATCACGTTGAAGGCGTCGCCCGCCTTGACCTGCGTGATCGAGATCACCGCCGATTGCACCGGGTCGACGGTCCGCGAGACGATCGACTGCAGGGCGGTGACGATGTGGGAGGCGACCAGCACCGGGTCGATGCAGTCGTGGGGAGCCGCCGCGTGGCCGCCCCTGCCCCGGACCGTGATGGTGATCCGGTCGGCCGCCGCCATGATCGCGCCGGGGCGGATCGCGAAGCTGCCGAGCGGCATGCCGGGCTTGTTGTGCAGGCCGTAGACCTCCTGGATGCCGAAGCGCTCCATCAGGCCGTCCTTCAGCATCACGTCGGCGCCGCCGCCGCCCTCCTCCGCCGGCTGGAAGATCACCACCGCCGTGCCGTCGAAGTTGCGGGTCTCGGCGAGGTACTTCGCGGCCCCGAGCAGCATGGCGGTGTGGCCGTCATGGCCGCAGGCGTGCATCTTGCCCGGCACCGTCGAGCTGTGGGGGACGCCGCTCGTCTCCTCGATCGGCAGGGCGTCCATGTCGGCGCGAAGCCCGATCACCTTGCCCGAACCGGAATTGCGGCCGCGGATGACGCCGACGACGCCGGTCTTGCCGAGGCCCGTCACCACCTCGTCGCAGCCGAAGGCCCGCAGCCGCTCGGCGACCAGGCCGGAGGTGCGGTCGAGGGCGAACAGCAGCTCGGGATGCCGGTGGAAATCGCGGCGCCAGGCCGTGATCTCGTCGGAGAGGGCGGCGACGCGGTTGATGACGGGCATGTGACAAAACGCTCGTGTCTGGGGCGGGAACTGACGGACAGGATGCAACAGGCAGACCGGCGCGCGGTCAACTCCCTCGTGCCGCTCGCGAATGTCGCGGGCCCGGCGCCGGGTGCATGGCCCGGGGGCCGGTTGGCCCAGGACTTGTTAGGGCTGCGGGATCGTTCCACCCCGTCGCGTCCGCTGGCAGGACGGGACGGGATGATGCATCATTTTTCATCATTTCGGCGTCGCCTGCGGCGCCGGAAGATGCTCTAACGCGCTCAGAACCCCCGCGGAGTGTCCCCGTCGATGTCGCCTGTGAAGTTTCGTCCGCTGCTGGCCTGCCTCGCCGCCACCGCCCTCGTGGCGATCAGCGGTGCCGCGCCGGCCTCGGCCGCCAACACCTTCCGGTTCGCCTTCCAGGGCGACCTCAAGTCCCTCGACCCGTACACCCTCAAGGAAACGTTCACGATCGCGGCGCACGGCGCGGTCTACGAGTCGCTCGTCACCCGCGGCAAGGACCTGAAGCTGGTCCCGGGCCTCGCCGAATCCTGGGAGACGCCGGAGCCGACCCGCTACCGCTTCCGCTTACGCAAGAACGTCAAGTTCCACGACGGCTCGCCCTTCACCGCCGACGACGTGATCTTCTCCGCCGAGCGCGTGCGCGCGCCGGGCTCGAACTTCCAGACCAACGTGCCGGCCGACGCCACCTTCGTGAAGGTGGACGACCACACCGTCGACATGGTGCTGAAGAACCCCAACCCCATCGCCCTGTACCAGTTCGGCGGCTGGTACATCATGTCGAAGGCCTGGGCCGAGAAGCACGACGCGCTGAAGCCCACCCCGGTCTCGGCCTCCGCCCCGAGCTACGCGGCCTTGCACGAGAACGGCACCGGCCCGTTCACCATCACCGAGCACCAGCCCGGCGTGCGCACGGTGTTCAAGAAGTTCGACGGCTACTGGGGCAAGGTCGAGTCGAACATCGACGAGGCGATCTTCACCACCATCAGCAACGACGCCACCCGCGTCGCCGCCCTCCTCTCGGGCGAGGTCGACTGGGTCGATCCGGTGCCGCTCCAGGACCAGAGCCGCGTCAGCGCGAGCGCCAACGCGGTCGTGGTGAACGCGCCCGAGCTGCGCACGATCTACCTCGGCATGGACCAGACCAGCGACGAGCTGCGCGGCTCCAACGTCAAGGGCAAGAACCCGTTCAAGGACGTGCGGGTGCGCGAGGCGTTCTTCCGCGCGATCGACGAGGACGCCATCGTCAAGCGCGTGATGCGCGGACAGGCGACGCCGGCCGCGCTCCTGATCGCCCCGCCGCTCTTCCCCCTCGCCGGTGAGTTCAAGCGCCCGGCCTACGACCCGAACAAGGCCAAGGCGCTCTTGGCCGAGGCCGGCTACCCCAACGGCTTCGAGGTGCCGCTCGACTGCCCGAACGACCGCTACGTCAACGACGAGGCGATCTGCCAGGCGGTGACCTCGATGCTCGCCCGCGTCGGCGTCAAGGTGAACCTGATCGCCCAGCCCAAGGCGAAGTACTTCGCCAAGATCCTGAAGCCCGCCTTCGACACATCGTTCTACATGCTGGGGTGGACGCCGTCGTCGATGGACTCGCACAACATCCTGTACGAGATCGCCGGCTGCCGGAACGACAAGTCCTCGCCGCGCGGCACCACCAACCTCGGCAACTACTGCAACCCGAAGGTGGATGCGCTCGCCGACAAGATCGAGCGCGAGACCGACCAGGAGGCCCGCAACCTGATGATCAAGCAGGCCTACGAGATCGTCATGAGCGATTGGGGCTACATCCCGCTCCACCAGCAGGCGCTGGCCTGGGGCGTGTCGAAGAAGGTGAAGCTGGTGCCGCGCGCCGACAACCAGATGATGCTGTTCTGGGTGTCGAAGGAGCCGTGAGGCGCCCCCGGCCAGTCCGAATGCCATGAAAGGCGCGGGCCTCCCCTCTCCCGTGTGGGAGAGGGGTCGGGGGTGAGGGTGACACGCTTCAGTGTCAGGCACTGAGCGTGGTGCTGGCAGCGGAACGGTCAGAGTTTCACTGAGGACCGTAGCACCCTCACCCCTACCCCTCTCCCACTCGGGAGAGGGGATCCCGCGCTTCACGCATCATAAACAGAGAACACAAGAAAACCCCATGCTCGCCTTCATTCTCCGCCGCCTGCTGCAATCCGTCGGGGTGCTGCTGGCGGTCGGGCTGATCGCCTTCGCGATGTTCCGCTTCGCCGGCGATCCGGTGAACCAGCTCGTGGCACCCGATACGCCCTATGCCGAGCGGCTGCAGATCCGCCAGAGCCTCGGCCTCGACGATCCGGTGCTGGTGCAGTTCGCCCGCTACGCCGGCAACGCCGTCCGCGGCCAGTTCGGCAACTCGTACCAGTTCCGCCAGCCGGTCTCGACGCTGCTCGCCGAGCGCATGCCCGCGACCCTCGAACTGGCCTTCTGCGCCACCCTGTTCGCGCTCACCGCCGGCATCCTGATGGGGGTCTATTCGGCGCTCCGCCGCGACAGCGTCGGCGCCAAGCTCGTCCAGGCCATCTCCCTCGTCGGCGTCTCGCTGCCGACCTTCCTGATCGGCATCCTGCTGATCTTCCTGTTCTCGGTGACGCTCGGCTGGCTGCCCTCCTACGGCCGCGGCGACACGGTGCGGATCGGCTGGTGGACCACCGGCTTCCTCACCGTATCCGGCTGGAAGGCGCTGATCCTGCCCTCGATCACCCTCGGGCTGTTCCAGATGACGCTGATCATGCGCCTCGTCCGGGCCGAGATGCTGGAGGTCCTGCGCACCGACTACATCCGCTTCGCACGCGCCCGGGGCCTCACCACCCGGTCGATCCATTTCGGCCACGCGCTGAAGAACACGCTCGTTCCGGTCATCACCGTGGCGGGCCTCCAGCTCGGCTCGATCATCGCCTTCTCGATCATCACCGAGACGGTGTTCCAGTGGCCCGGCATGGGCCTGCTCTTCGTGCAGGCGGTGCAGAACGTCGACGTGCCGATCATGGCCGCCTACCTGCTCTTGGTCGCCCTCATCTTCGTGACGATCAACCTCGTGGTCGATCTCCTCTACACCATCGTCGATCCGCGACTGCGCCTCTCGGTGCGGCGGGCGGCGTGAGGATTTTTTCGTAACATGGCCTCCCCCGCTCCCGCGCCGACCCTGACCGCGGCGGCCCCGCCGTCGCGCCTCGCGCGCTTCCTCGATTCCGATCTCTTCGCCAGCTTCAAGCGCTCGAAGCTCGCCATGGCGGCGTTCTTCGCCACGGTGCTGTTCGTCGCGCTCGCGCTGCTGGCCCCCCTCATCTCGCCGCAGAACCCCTACGACCCGGCGCAGCTCGAGCTGATGAACGCGAGCCTGCCGCCGCTCTGGTACGCCGACGGCCAGGCGCCGTTCCTGATCGGCACCGACGACCAGGGCCGCGACGTGCTCTCGGCGGTGTTCTACGGCATGCGCCTGTCGCTCCTCGTCGGCGTGCTCGGCGTGCTGCTCTCGGGCTTCATCGGCATCGGCCTCGGGCTGATCGCGGGTTACGCCGGCGGATGGGTCGACACGATCATCATGCGCGTCGCCGACGTGCAGCTGACCTTCCCGGCGATCCTGATCGCGCTCATCGTCGACGGCGTCGCCAAGGCGGTGGCCGGCGGCCACATGGAGGCGGACGCGCAGATCGCCCTCATCGTCGTGGCGATCGGCCTGTCGTTCTGGGTGCAGTACGCCCGCACCGTGCGCGGCTCGGTGATGGTCGAGAAGAACAAGGACTACGTCCAGGCCGGCCGGCTCATCGGCCTGTCGGCGCCGGTGATCCTCACCCGCCACATCCTGCCGAACGTCACCGGCCCGGTCTTCGTCATCGCCACCATCAACCTCGCGCTCGCCATCATCACCGAGGCGACGCTCTCCTTCCTCGGCACCGGCCTGCCGGAGACGATGCCCTCGCTCGGCACGCTGATCCGCACCGGCAACCGCTTCCTGTTCTCGGGCGAGTGGTGGATCGTCGCCTTCCCGGGCCTGGCGCTCGCCGGCCTCGTCCTGGCGATCAACCTGCTGGGCGACTGGCTGCGCGACGCCCTGAACCCCAAGCTGCAATGACCCCCGGTTCCACCATGTCCCAACCCGTCCTCTCGGTGCGCGACCTGCGGGTCGAGTTCGCCACCCGCCGCGGCGTGCTGACCGCGCTCGACGGTGTCTCCTTCGAGATCAACCGCGGCGAGGTGCTCGGCGTCGTCGGCGAGTCCGGCGCCGGCAAGTCGGTGACCGGCTCGGCGGTGATCGGCCTGATCGACCCGCCCGGCCGCATCGCCGGCGGCGAGATCCGCCTCGCCGGCGAGCGCATCGACAACCTGCCCCCGGAGGCGATGCGCCGTGTGCGCGGCAAGCGCATCGGCATGATCTTCCAGGACCCGCTGACCAGCCTCAACCCGCTCTACCGGGTCGGCCGGCAGATCGAGGAGACGATCCGCACCCACACCGACCTCTCAGGCCGCGCCGCCCGCCAGCGGGCGATCGACCTCTTGGCCGAGGTCGGCATCCCGGCGCCGGAGCGGCGCATCGACGGCTTCCCGCACGAGTTCTCCGGCGGCATGAGGCAGCGCGTCGTCATCGCGCTCGCGCTCGCCGCCGAGCCCGAGCTGATTATCGCGGATGAGCCGACCACCGCCCTCGACGTCTCGGTCCAGGCCCAGATCATCACGCTCCTGAAGCGCCTCGGGCGCGACCACGGCACCGCCGTGATGCTGATCACCCACGACATGGGGGTGATCGCCGAGGCCGCCGACCGCGTCGCGGTGATGTATGCCGGCCGCGTCGCCGAGATCGGCCCGGTGGCGGCGGTGGTGGGCGATCCGCTCCACCCCTACGCCAGGGGCCTGATGGGGGCGATCCCGTCCCTGTCGCACGAGGCCGATCGGCTGGCCCAGATCCCCGGCGCGATGCCGCGGCTCTCGGCGATCCCGCCCGGCTGCGCCTTCAACCCGCGCTGCCCGAAGGTCTTTGCCCGCTGCACGGTCGACCGGCCCGAGCCCCTGACGGTCGGCTCGCACCGGGTCGCCTGCCACCTCTACGACGCGTCCGGACAGGCCGCCGCATGAAGCCCGACATCAAGCCCCATATCGCCTTGAAGCCCGTGATCACGCCCCAGCCCGACTACGTGCAGGTCCGCGACCTGCGCCGCCTGTTCGACGTCTCGCGCCCCTGGCTCAACCGGGTGATCGAGCGCCAACCGCGCCAGTTCCTGCGCGCCGTCGACCACGTCTCGTTCTCGGTCGCCAAGGGCGAGACCCTGGCGATCGTCGGCGAATCCGGCTCCGGCAAGTCGACCGTCGCCCGCATGGTGGTCGGCCTGATGCCGCCCTCCGACGGCGAGGTCAGAATCGCCGGCATCTCGATGACCGACCCGCGCCAGGCCGCCGAGCGCCGCCAGTTGCGCCGGCGCATCCAGATGATTTTCCAGGACCCCTACGCCTCGATGAACCCGCGCTGGCGGGTCGACCGGATCGTCTCCGAGCCGATCCGCGCCTTCGGGCTCCTCAGCGGGGAGCGCGAGATCCAGGCCCGGGTCGGCGAGCTCCTGACCCTGGTCGGCCTGCACCCCGACGACGGCAAGCGCTACCCCCACGCCTTCTCGGGCGGCCAGCGCCAGCGCATCGCCATCGCGCGGGCGCTCGCCTCCGAGGCCGAGTTCCTGGTCGCCGACGAGCCGACCTCGGCCCTCGATGTCTCGGTCCAGGCCCAGATCCTGAACCTGATGCGCGACCTCCAGGACCGGCTCGGCCTGACCTACCTGTTCATCAGCCACAACCTCGCCGTGGTGCGCCACATGGCGAACCGCATCGGCGTGATGTATCTCGGCCGCATCGTCGAGATCGGCGGCGGCCGCGAGCTCTTCACCGCCCCGAAGCACCCCTACACCCGCATGCTCCTCGATGCGGTTCCGGATCTTGCGCATATCGGCCGCCAACGCGTGCCGGTGCAGGGCGAGATCCCGAACCCGATCAACCCGCCGTCAGGCTGTACCTTCCACCCGCGCTGCCCGTTCGCGAATGACCGGTGCAAGGCGGAAGTGCCGGTGTTTCGGGATGGGGTGGCGTGTCATGCGGTGGAGGAAGGGCGGTTGATGCCGGGGGGTGTGGCGGCGGTGGCTTAATATCCGTTTAATGTGGCTACATCGACTGATGTAGCCACACAAAAACTCGTTGTATTTCAATAAAAAGAGTGAAAACTACTTTCGATTTTTTTATTATTTTTTGTCATCAACACGCGGCATTTTTGGCAAGTGCATTTGTGCGAATAACGGTACGTGCATTTTGTCGGCAGCAGGGATTATTATTTTTAGATTATTTCCGTTTTTACATTTTAATTGATTATCAAATTGCAAAAGATCGCTGGCATCCCATGTATGCAGCTCCTCTGAATTATGATAAAGTGCGGTAGCAAGATGAATAGCATCGCTGCGCTTTTTAAGTCCTTTGTGGTGCAAATCCCTTTTCAATTTTTTCGCGAGGCGCGCGACAGGAACATCTACTTGCGCTCGGATCACAAACTCTTGCGATAAAATCTCTTCGACTTTTTTGTCGTCGCTCTCAGGTGGATAAGCCTCACCATAAGGCGCCTTACTGTGTATGACTTCTAAATATGAATAAACACTAGTCCATATTTCATATTTGCCAGCCTTGGCATCCTCCCAAATTGAACGCAAAGCAGTTATCTTGTCTTGCTCAGAGCATAATAGCCCGATCCAAGCACAGGAGTCCCAGTAGATTTGCTTGGGGGCGTCAGTCAATGTCCTCACCCCATAGTTGGTTCAGATAATCTCTGACCTCTAGTCCACCAGTAAAATCAGGATCGGCAATGTCTTCAAATCTTTTTGGCTTCTGATTGATGATTTCAATATTATCTGCCGATACCAGCTGAAGCCGGCCTTCTTTCTGGAAATTGAGACGCCCACTTATCAGTGCTCTTTTGCCGGCCCAAATTTCTATCCAACTGTGTAGCTTTCCGATTTCATGCGCAACCTCAGGACGAAGCACACAAGTTATATCACGCTTCGACAATCTCTCTTTGACAACAATAGCCGGCTTATCATACCAACTTGTTAGCGACTTTAATTTAGCTTCGATTGAACCGTATTCAACGCGAGATAAATCATTCTCAAAGGTAATAGGAACAATCGACTTTTCATACTGCTCAATATTTTTAAACGCTCGCCCCGCTGCCGTTGGATTAATGACTAATGGTCTGCTATCTTCATAAAGCACAATATCTGTTCGCCCGACACCATTAGTATTGCGCTTCAAGAATGATTTCGCCCTGTCGCGAGCATCATCATTCATCCAATCAGGAATACGCTCTCCTTTAATAATGTCTGAAAAAGAGTAAGCAATTTTGGCCTTCTCACGCTTGGCAATGGAAATTGCGTCTACGCCAGAAGATCTCGGCACAGCCCTAGCAGTTATAGTCAAAGGGCTATTCATAGACACAGAAATAACTTCCCAGGCAATTAACTCGCCCTCCGACCCTCCAGCAAAATTAAGCAATTCAAAAAAATCTAGGATCTGACGCATAGCGTCGCCGACAAGGAGAGGAGTCTCCTCTCCAGCGCTAGACTGAACGGTAACTGTGACTTTCTCTGAATCCATCACCGTCACGTTGCTGACAGCGCCAAGCGTGAGCCACGATAGGCTAGCTGTTAACCGACAATAGCACCCCTCGCATGCTCAACGCGAGCCTTTTTGCGCCCTCAAACGCGACATATTTGCCATAACAGAGGCGAATTCTAACCAATCATGTAGAAGCACAATCAGCCCCCTCAATGCGATCCGTGCAATTCATATATTTTATCGCCATATCTCAAATTATTTCCCGTATTAATTACGTGCCTTGCTTAATTAATACGGATAGATTTGACGATACTGTTCAAAATAATTTACTCTAGTAGAACAAAAGGGCGGACCACGATAGCTCGTGATCCGCCCCCACAACGCAAGGCAGCAACCGCCAGCGATCAGCTCTTCACCGCCCCCGCCGTCAACCCACCCACCATATACCGCTTGAACACATAATAGATCGCGGCCGGCGGCAGGGCGTAGATCAACCCGGTGGTCATCAGCAGCTCCCACGGAGAGTCATCTGCCGCCAGGAAGCTGCCCAGGGCCACCGGCAGGGTCACGTCGGTGTCGCGGGAGAGGAGCAGGAAGGCGAACAGGTACTCGTTCCAGGCGAGCAGCAGCGCGTAGACGCCGATCGCGACCAGCGACGGGACCATCAGCGGCAGGTAGACGAAGCGGAAGAGCTGGGGCGGCGAGGCGCCGTCCATGATCGCGGCTTCGTCCAGCTCCACCGGCAGCTTGTCGGAGGCCTGCTTCAGCACCCAGATCGCGTAGGGGCTGGCGATCGTCACCATCGCGAGGATCAGCGCCCATTTCGAGTTGAGCAGCCCGTAGGCCCCCATCGTCTTGTACATCGGCACGGCCAGGAACGCGGCCGGGATGAAGTAGGTGAACAGGGCCATGTTCATCACGGTCCGGCCGCCCTTCACCTTCAGGCGGCTGATCGCGAAGGCCGCCGCGGTGGCGACGACCAGCGTCAGCACGCCGGTCGCGAAGGCGATGACCGCCGAGTTCCAGAATTGCTGCCAGAAGTTCGACAGGAAGTAGTGCTGCTGCCCGAACACGATTCTAAAGTTCTGCAGCGTCGGGTGGGCCGGGAACAGCGCGCCCGACATCGCGTCCTGCTTCGGCGAGATCGCGAACAGGACGAGGTGATAGATCGGGATCACGGTCCAGAGCAGGACCGGGATGCCGATGAGAAGGAGCTTGGCCTCCGTTCCGGCCGCCTTGAGCCAGTTGGTGCGGGCGGCGGCGCGCTCCTCGGCGGACGGAGCGGCGCGGGCTGTCAGGGTCGTGCTCATTTCGAGAGCCTCTTCATCAGCACGTAGACCAGCGGCAGCACGAAGGGCATCGCGCAGACCACCGCCGCCATCGAGGCGTCGACCTGGTCGAGGCGGAGATACCGGATGCCGAGGGTCGCCAGCACGTGGGTGAGGTCGGCGGGACCGCCGCCGGTGAGCAGGTAGACCGAGTTGAAGTCGCCCAGCGTCCAGATCATCGACAGGATGGTGCAGGTCACGTAGAGCGTCCGCATCGACGGCCAGGTGACGTGCAGGAACTTCTGCCACTTGGTGGCGCCGTCGACCGAGGCCGCCTCGTACATGTCGGCCGAGATGGCGAGGCGGCCGGCGAGCAGGATCAGCGTCCAGAACGGCAGCGACTTCCAGATATGGACGCCGATGGCGAGCGTCAGCGCGAGGCTCGGGTCGTTGAGCCAGTTCGGGCCGTCCTCGCCGGTGAAGCGGAAGATCAGCGAGTTCACCACGCCCCATTCGGGGTTCAGCATGAACCGCACCGACAGGATGGTGGGGATCGACGGCACCGCCCAGGGCAGGATGAACAGCACCGACAGCCAGCGGATCCACCTCCGCTCGTTGGTGAAGAAGCCCGACAAGAGGAGCGCGATCGCCATCTTCACGTTGATGCCGACGATCAGGAAGATCAGCGTGTTGACGACGGCGCGGGCGAAGATCGGGTCTTCGGCCAGATGGACGTAGCTCGCGGGGCTGCGCGCCAGCCACAAGCCGTAGCCGATCGGGTAGATGACGAAGAACAGGAAGATCAGCAGGTAGGGCGCGATCAGGATCAGCCCCCAGGCCTGCCACGAGGTCAGGCGGAAGGGCTGGGCCGCGGCGACCGGCGCTGCCTCAGCGACCGTTGCGGACATGGTCGGTCTCCTCGATGAGGCCGTGAGGTGGGGTACGCGAATGCCGAGAGCGGGCCCCGATCAGGATGCGATCGGACCCCGCTCCGGGTGGTGTAGATGGCTGAGGCAAGTCCGCCTCCCTTTCGGTCCGCAGCGCTGGCCGTGGAAAGAAGTGCGCGGGTCTCCCCTCTCCCCGCGGGCGGGGAGAGGGCTGGGTTCCCGTTCAGGGAACCCAGCGAGCGCAGGCGCAGCCGAAGCGAGGGTGAGGGGGTCTCGACGGATGAGGCTCCTCCGGAACCACCCCCTCACCCCCGCCCTTCGGGCTTTCTGAGCCCCTTCGGAGCTCAGGCCTCTCCCCGCCCGCGGGGAGAGGGGTATTCCTGCGCCTTCTCCTTCCCCGAACAGCCCTTTCTTCTTACTGCCCGGCGATCTGCTTGATGCGGACCAGCATCTCGTCGGCGGCCTTCTCGACCGGGACCTTCTCGCTCACCACCCGGTTCATCGCCTTGGCGAACACGTTCTCGTTGTTGACCAGCGTGAACTTGTAGTTCTTCACGTAGTCGAACGGCTCGGTGCCGGACTTGAACTGGTTGTAGACCGCCTTGCGGTGCTTGTCGGCCTGCCAGAACGGGCTCTCGATCGACTCCTTCGTCACCGGGAACCAGCGGCCGATCGCGCCCTCGACGTAGGGACGGAGGTTGTCCTCCTCCATGATGAACTTCACGAACTCCTTGGCCGCCGCCTTGTTCTTGGCGCCCGAGAAGACGACGCCGTGCTTGACGTCGGCGCGGTAGGTCATCGGCTTGCCGTCCGGCCGGTTCGGGAACGGCGCGGTGATGATCGTCTCCTCGTAGGCCTTCTTCGAGGCCTCGCGCTGCTCGGGCGTGTTGTTCGGGTTGACGCTGTCCTCGTACCACTTCGCGGCGATCGAGATGGTGAAGTTGTGCGTCATCACCGTGGTGCGGTTGTGGAAGGCGACGTTGTTGTCGGGGTCCTTCCAGGTCGTGGCGGACGGCGGCACGCAGCCCTTGACGTAGGGGTCGGTGTAGTCCTTCAGCGCCTTCGCCACGCCCTCGCGGGTCTTCGGGTCGTCGACGGTCAGCTTGCCGTCGTTGTCGACGAGCTTGGCGTCGTAGGCGTCCATGAAGGCGTAGAAGGACTGGAAGCTGTCGGTCGATTCCACGCCCATCGGCGCGCCGATGCCGTAGGTCCGGGTGCCCGACGCCTTGCGGTAGGCCGGCTGGACCTTGTCGCACCAGAACGACCAGTAATCGGCCCACTTCGTCGGCACGTCGGACGGCTTGAAGCCGGCCTTCTCCAGCATGTCGCCCCAGGTCTCGGTGTGGAGCGTCTGGCGCTTGAGCGGGAAGCCGTAATAGGCCTTCTTGTTGGTCTGGCCGTTCATGAGCAGCACGTGCTCGACGGTCTGGGGCGCGAAGCGCGGCATCATCGGCTGGAGGATGTCGGTGAGGTCCTCGAGCTTGCCCTCGAAGGCCCACTTGCCGGCGGCCTGGTTGTTGTAGGTGTCGGAATAGCCGACGTCGGGCGGCGAGCCGGAATCGAGCGCCGCCACGGTCTTCGGGATCATGTCCTGGATCGCGTATTGCGACAGCTCGACCTTGATCCCGGTCTTCTGCTCGAACTTCTTGATCGTCGCCCAGAGCGACTCGTCCTCTGACCGGTAGAAGCCCTTGCTGAACCAGACGGTGAGCGTCTTGTTGTCCTGCGCGACGGCCGGCAGCGCTGCCATA
Source organism: Methylobacterium terrae (assembly GCF_003173755.1). Classification (NCBI taxonomy): domain Bacteria; kingdom Pseudomonadati; phylum Pseudomonadota; class Alphaproteobacteria; order Hyphomicrobiales; family Methylobacteriaceae; genus Methylobacterium; species Methylobacterium terrae. Next base: position 4,514,646 of record NZ_CP029553.1, on the reverse strand, counting down.
ACCAGGGTACCAAGCGACAACGCGCCCGCGATCACTCGCTTCATCGAACCGTTCCTCCCGTCCGCCCCTGTGGTCGGGCGGCTTTCCCCGCATATCAGCACGGGACGGCGCGGGAGGCAATTCGACGACAGTCAACACAAAGTATGAGCGCGCAAGATCAGATTGCGCCCCATGGAATGGACCATCGGCCCGATTTCGGCCTAGTATGAAAGACTCGCATCGACAACGTGTGCGCCGACATGGCTCATGCATCGCGGGCACATCTTGACGATGTCCTGAGGCGACCATAGGCCGGCATCACAATAGCCAACGAACAGGGTCCGGAGCGGCGCGAACAGCCGCCCGGCTCGGGAGGAACGCCATGCCCCGCATCGTCTCGCTGGAGGCCGGTTACTATCGCGTGACGCTGGCCGTCACCCTCAGCGACAGCATGCACGGCGACATGCCGGCCTTCGAGCTGAACACCGTGCGGCTGCGCGACGCGGACGGGGCGGAGGGCGTCGGCTACACCTATACCTGCGGCCGCAACGGCGCCGCCATCGATGCGATCCTCAGGCGCGACATTCCCGACCAGCTCGTCGGGCAGGAGGCCGACCGGATCGAGCACATCTGGCAGCGGATCTGGTGGGGCCAGCATTACGGCGGCCGCGGCGGGCCCACGGTGCTGGCCCAATCGGCGATCGACATGGCGCTGTGGGACCTGAAGGCGAAGCGCCTCGGCCAGCCGCTCTGGACGCTGCTCGGCGGGCACGACGCCAAAGTGCCGTGTTACGCCGGCGGCATCGACCTCCAGCTGCCGCTCGACCAGTTGCTGCGCCAGACTGACGACAACCTGGCGAAGGGCTTTCGGGCCATCAAGATGAAGGTGGGCCGGCGCAAGCTCTCCGAGGATGTCGAGCGGGTGCGGGCGATGCGCGAGCATCTCGGCGACGGATTCCCCCTGATGGCCGACGCCAACATGCGCTGGAGCGCCGACGAGGCGATCCGCGCCGCGCGCGCCTTCCAGCCCTTCGACCTGACCTGGCTGGAGGAGCCGCTCATCCCCGACGACGTCGCCGGCCAGGCGCGCGTCGTGCGCGAGGGCGGGCTGCCGATCGCGGCGGGCGAGAACCTGCGCACGTTGTGGGACTTCAAGCAGCTGATCGCGGCCGGCGGCGTCACGTATCCGGAGCCGGACGTGACGAATTGCGGCGGCGTGACCCCGTTCATGAAGATCGCGCACCTGGCGGAGGCCTTCAACCTGCCGGTCACGTCCCACGGCGCGCACGACGTCACGGTGCACCTGCTCGCCGCCTGCCCGAACCGCTCCTACCTCGAGGCGCACGGCTTCGGCCTCGACGCCTACCTCGCCGAGCCGCTCGTGATCGAGGAGGGCTTCGCGGTGGCGCCCGACCGGCCGGGCCACGGCATCGCGTTCGACTGGCGGGGCCTCGACGCGATCCGGGCCTGACGGGCGGTTCAATCCGGGCGCCGGTTCCGTCATAGTGGATCGAACGGGCTCTCGCGCGAGGAGCCGCCATGGGGGAATCGATGCCCGGTCCGACGCGAGGCGCGTGGCGCTCCGCCCTGCTCGCCGCCGCCCTGCTGAGTGCGGCCCCGGCCGCCGCCGAGGTCTCCGACGGCAAGATTTCCGACGGCAAGATCAGGATCGGCGTCCTCACCGACATGTCCGGCGTCTACGCGGACATCACCGGCAAGGGCTCGGTGGTCGCGACGCGGATGGCGGTCGACGACTGCCTGGCGGCCGAATGCCGGGGGATGAATATCGAGATCGTCTCCGCCGACCACCAGAACAAGGCCGACGTGGCCTCAGCCATCGCCCGCGAGTGGATCGACCGCCAGGGCGTCGACGTCCTGACCGACATGTCGAACGCCTCGATCCAGCTCGCCCTGCCGCCGCTCCTCAAGGCCAAGAACCGCCTCGGCCTGTTTCCGGGCGGCACCGCGCGGCTCACGGGCGATGCCTGCCTGCCGAGCCACATCGTGCAGTGGATGTGGGACACCTACGTCCAGGTCGCCGGCGTCTCGACCACGCTCACGAAGCCCGGCACGACCTGGCAGCTCGTCACCGCGGATTACGCGCTGGGCAACCAGCTCGAGGCCGATACGCGCCAGCTCGTCGCCCGTGAGGGCGGGCGCGTCCTCGGCTCGGTGCGCCACCCCTTCCCGGCCGCCGACCTCTCGTCGCAGATCGTCACCGCGCAAGGCTCGGGCGCCGACATCGTCGCGCTCGCCAATGCCGGCGGCGACACGATCACGGGGGTCAAGGCGGCGCGCGACTTCGGGCTGCTCGGCAGCGCCCAGCGGCTCGCGGCGTTCTTCCTCACAGTGATGGACGTGCGGAGCATCGGCCTTCAGACCGCGCAGGGGACGGTGCTGACGGAGGGGTTCTACTGGGACCTCGACCCGGGCACCCGGGCGTTCTCGGCCCGGTTCCGGGCGCTCCACGGCACCGTGCCCTCGGCGATCCATGCCGGGATCTACTCGGCGGTCCGCCATTACCTGAAGGCGGCCGCTGCCGCGGGCACCGACGAGGCCGGCGCCGTGATGGCGACGATGCACGCCCTCCCGATCGCCGACGAGGTGGTGCGCAACGCGCGCCTGCGCCCGGACGGGCGGATGGTGCACGATGTCTACGTGTTCCAGGTCAAGACGCCCGCGGCCTCGAAGGGCGAGTGGGACTTCTACGAGCCGGTGGCGACGATCCCGGGGGATCGGGCGTTTCGGCCGCTGGAGCAGGGGAACTGCCCGGCGTTGAAGGACAGGGCGGGGCGGTGAGAAAGATCTGATGTCTGCCAGAGGGCTCTCGATAAGCGCCTCTTCTTCTCGGAAGCATCGCAGGATGAAGCGCGGGTCCCCTCCTCTCCCCGCGGGCGGGGAGAGGGCCGGGCCCTCGTGCAGAGGGCGCGGCAAGCCCGAAGGGCGAGGGTGAGGGGGTTTCGACGGATGAGACTCCCCCGGAACCCCCCCCTCACCGTCGCTCCGGCTTTCGCCTGCGCTTGCCGTGTCTCCTGAACGTCGACACGGCCCTCTCCCCGCGAGAAGTCGGGCTTGCCCGCCTTCGTCCGTCGCTTGCAGATCCCGGGCAGGCCCGGGATCTGTCGGGGAGAGGGGAAACTCGCGCCCTTGTCGTTCCGCCCTCACGCCCGCCTGAGCCGCAGCGCGTTGCCGACCACGAACACGCTCGACAGGGCCATCGCACCCGCCGCCAGCACCGGCGACAGGGACGGACCGCCGACCACCCGCAGGACGCCCGCCGCCACCGGGATCAGCGCCACGTTGTAGGCGAAGGCCCAGAACAGGTTCTGGCGGATGTTGCGCATCACCGCCCGCGACAGCCGCAGCGCCTCGCCGACGGTGGCGGGGTCGCCGGCCATCAGCACCACGTCGGCGCTCTCCACCGCCACGTCGGTGCCGGTGCCGATGGCGAGCCCGATCTCGGCCTCGGCCAGCGCCGGGGCGTCGTTGATGCCGTCGCCCACGAAGGCGACCGGGCCGTGCCGCTCCCGCAGGGACCGGACGGCGTCGCGTTTGCCCGCGGGCAGCACCTCGGCGAGCACGATGGCGATGCCGAGGCTCCGCGCCACGCCCTCGGCGGTCCCCGTCGCGTCGCCGGTGACGAGGGCGACCGCGAGGCCCCGGTCGGCCAGCGCCCGCACCGCCTCGGCGGCCCCGGGCTTGACCGGGTCCGAGACGGCGAGAACCGCCGCCGGCACGCCGTCGAGGGCGACGAAGACCGGGGAGCGGCCCTGCGCGGCCAGGCGCTCGGCGTGCGGTGCGAGGCCCGCGAGGTCGAGCCCGGCGAGGTGGCGGGCGGCACCGATCGCGACCTGCCGGTCGCCGGCCCGGCCGGTGACGCCGTGACCCGGCACCGCCGCGAACGCGCTCACCGGCGGCAGGGGCAGGCCCTTCTCGGCGGCGGCCGCCACGACGGCGCGGGCGATCGGGTGCTCGGAGCGGGATTCGAGCGCGGCGGCGCTCGCCAGCACCGCGTCGGGGTCGAAGCCGGGGGCCGGGATCAGGTCGGTGAGGGAGGGCCGGCCCTCGGTCAGGGTGCCGGTCTTGTCGAAGGCGACGACGCGCACGTCTTCCAGCGCCTGGAGCGCCGCGCCGCTGCGAAACAGCACGCCGCGTTCCGCCGCTCGCCCAGTGCCGACCATGATCGAGGTTGGGGTCGCCAGTCCCATGGCGCAGGGGCAGGCGATGATCAGCACCGCGACGGCGTGGACCAGGGCCTCGCCGAGGGACGGAGCCGGGCCAAGGCTGAGCCAGGCGAGGAAGGTGAGGAGGGCGAGGGCGAGCACCGCCGGCACGAAGCGGGCGGTGACCCGGTCGGCGACCGCCTGGATCGGGAGCTTCGCTCCTTGAGCCGCCTCGACCATGCGGACGATCTGGGCGAGCGCCGTGTCGGCACCGATCCGCTCGACCGCGACCTCGAGCGCGCCGGTGCCGTTGACGGTGCCGCCGGTGACCACGTCGCCCGGGCCCTTGGCCGCCGGCACCGGCTCGCCGGTCAGCATGCTCTCGTCGATGCGGGACGTGCCCTCGACCACCCGTCCGTCCGCCGGCAGGCGCTCGCCGGGGCGGACCCGCACGCGGTCGCCGACCTGGAGATCGGCCGCCGGCACCTCGGTCTCGATGCCGTCGCGCACGACGAGCGCGGTCTTCGGCGCGAGGCCGACGAGGCGGGCGATCGCCGCGCCGGTGCGGCCCCGGGCCCTGGCCTCGAGGGTGCGCCCGAGCAGGATCAGGGTGACGATGAGGACGGACGCCTCGAAGTAGATGTGGGCCGCACCCGCCGGGAGCAGCCCGGGCGCCAGCGTCGCGACCAGCGAGTACAGGTAGGCGGCACCCGCGCCGAGGGCCACCAGCGCGTTCATGTCCGGGTGGCCGCGGACCAGCCCGGGCAGGCCGCGGGCGAAGAAGCGCCGCCCGGGCCCGGCCAGCACCAGGGTGGCGAGCACCGCCTGGATGCCGGCGCTCCAAGAAATCCCGAAAATCCCGGCGCCGGGCAGGAGGCCGTGGCCGACGAGATGCCCCCCCATGTCGAGCACCACGACGGGGAGCGAGAGCAGGGCGGCGAGAACCAGGTCCCGGGCCAGGGTCTCGGCCTCGCGGGGGGAAGCGGGGGCGTCGGCTTGCGCCGTCACCGGGCGGGGCTCGTAGCCCGCCTCGCGCACGGCGTCGGCGAGGGCGTCCGGCGAGACGAGGCCGGCGGGGTGGCGCACGGTGACCCGGCCGGTGGCGAGGTTGGCGCTCGCCGCGCGCACGCCGGGCACGCTTTCGAGCCCCCGCTCGACCCGGCCGGTGCAGGATGCGCAGGTCATCCCCTCGACGGCGAGCTCGGTCACCGCCTCGGGCACCGCGTAGCCGGCGCCCTCCACCGCCTCGGCCAGGGCGACGGGATCGTTGTCGGGTGCGAGGTCGAGGGTGGCGCGGCCGGTGGCGAGATTGACCGCGACGGCCTGCACGCCCGGCACCCGTTTCAGCACTCGCTCGACGCGGCCGGTGCAGGACGCGCAGGTCATGCCCTCGACGGGCAGGGTGAGGCGGCGGGCGGATGCGGTCATGGTGGCTGTCTCCCGGTGGGAGATGTGGGTCGTCGCGCGGCGATGCGATACGGTTGTGATCGTCTACGGCCCTTGCGTCGCGAACATGGTTTCGCCGCGCTCGGGCTCCAGAGGGCGAAGAGCTGTCGCGGGAGACGACCGGGACAAGATCGAGCGCGGGATCCCCATTCCGTACGGGCTGGCTGTTCACGCGCCGCGTCGTGCGCATCCCCTCTCCCCGCGGGCGGGGAGAGGGCGCAGCGAGGCGGCAGCCGATGGCGAGGGGGAGGTGCCAAGATGGCTCCTCCGGAAACACCCCCTCACCCTCGCCCTGCGGGCTTGCTGTGTCTCCTGAACGGGAACACAGCCCTCTCCCCGCCCGCGGGGAGAGGAGAGGCCCCGCGCCTCGGCCGGTGACGTGTGGAGGCAGCGGCCTTGAGGGATTGCACTTCTTCTTGTTCCCGAGCCGTCCAGCGAAGCAGGCGAAGCGGGAGCGATCGATGATCGGGCGGGTTCTGGCGGCTGTGGCGATGCTGTGCGGCGGGGCGGGGGCGGCGCTCGCGCATCCCCACGTCTGGGTGCAGGCGCGGGCCGAGCTGGTGCTCGACGGCAAGCGCAACCTGGTGGCGATCCGCGAATCCTGGACCTTCGACCCGGAATACTCCGCCTTCGCGGTGCTGAACCTCGATTCGAAGCGCGACGGGGTGCCGGATCAGGCAAAGCTCGACGCCATGGCGGTCGAGCGCCTGGAGGCGATGGCCGAGACCGCCTATTTCACGACGGGCAAGCTCAACGGGCGCCCGCTGACCCTCAAGGCCGGCCCCGCCCCGAAGGCGCGTTTTTCGCAAGGCCGCCTCACCATGGACTTCACCCTGGTGCCGCAGGGGCCGACCGGCCCGGTGCGCACCCTGGTGGTGAGCGTCGACGACCCGGATTTCTACGTCGCCTTCGGGCTGCCGCCGGGGGACCCGGTCACGCTGTCGGGCAGCCCGGACTGCGTGCTGAAGCTCACCCGCCCGGCCCGGCAGGCGAAGGAGGGCGAGCAGCTGATCCCCGACGAGGAGGCCACCGGCACCCCGGGCGCGGCCGCGGCGGCGGCCGCCGACTATGTCGGGCGGCTGCTCGTCGCCTGCCCCTGATCGGCGGAGGCGGCGTTCCGCGAATCGCCGTGGGCCGGGATCAGGGCCGGGATCAGGGCACGGAAGGTCGCCCCCTCCCCCGGGGCGCTCTCGACCAGCAGCCGGCCGCGATGGCGGTTGAGGATGTGCTTGACGATCGCGAGGCCGAGGCCCGTGCCGCCCTGCTGGCGGCTCGAGGCGGCGTCGACCCGGTAGAACCGCTCGGTCAGGCGCGGCAGGTGCTCGGGGGCGATGCCCGGCCCCTCGTCGCGCACCGCGATCTCGACCTGCGGCGGGCGGCCCTCCTCCGCCGGCAGGAGGCTCAAGGCAACATCGACCCGGCCGCCGTCGCCGCCGTACTTCACGGCGTTCTCGACCAGGTTCTCGATCACCCGCAGGATCTCGTCGCGGTCGCCGAGGACGCGCAGCGGCTCCGGTTCGGCGTCGAGGGTGATGGCGACGCCGCGCTCGCGGGCGATCACCCCGAGGGCGTCGACGATCTGACGGGCGAGCGGCGCCACCTCGACCGCCTGCGTCGGCGGCACGTGGGCGCGCAATTCGATGCGGGAGAGGGACAGGAGGTCGTCGATCAGCCGCGTCATGCGCAGGGCCTGGACCCGCATGATGCCGAGGAAGCGCTCGCGCGCCTTGGCATCGTCCCGGGCCGGGCCCTGAAGCGTCTCGATGAAGCCGAGCAGCGAGGCGAGCGGGGTGCGCAGCTCGTGGCTGGCATTGGCGACGAAATCGACCCGCATCGTCTCGAGGCGCTGGGCCGAGGTGAGGTCGCGCAGGAACAGCACCACGTTCGGCCCGGCCCGTCCGGCCTCGCCGCCCTGCATGGCGCCGATCTGCACCTCGAAGGTGCGCTCGGTCGGGACCCGGGGGGAATACTGGGTCTTCAGCGGCTCGCCGGTGCGCAGGACCGTCTCGATGCCGTCGAGCACGTCGGGGTCGCGCAGCGCGAAGGAGAGCGGGTGGCGCGGGCGCAGCGACGGCAGCAGGGCGCGGGCGGCGGCGTTGGTCTCGATCACCAGGGAGCGGCGGTCGATCAGGATGACGGGGTCGGGGATGTTGGCGAGCAGGGCCTCGGCGAGGCCGTGGCGGCCGCGGCCGGGCGACGCCTCGGAGCGCGGCACCGGCTCGCCCCGCCGCGGCGCGGCGGCGAGGCCGCCGACCAGGACGGCGAGGAGGGCGACGAGCCCGGTCCCGGGATCGAGCCCGTGCAGCCAGGCGATCCCGGCGAGGAAGACCAGCGCGGCGCCGAGCGCGCCGCGCCAGGCGGCCCGGCGGGCGGCGGAGAGGGTGCCGGAGGCGCTGGGCAGGAACGGCGGCGGCGGGGCCCCCTCGGCGGTCCTTGCTTCCTGCCGATCGTCCCGCCGGTCATCCTGCCGCTCGGCAGCGTCAGGGCTTTTCGTCGCTCTCGGCGGCATCATCGTTGGGCGCTTCCCGCGGGGTCAGGCGCGCCCGCTTGGCGATCTCGTAGGCGCCGAGCGCCGCGAGCGCCACCACGAACGGCACCAGATAGTAGCAGACCCGGAACAGCAGCAGCGCGCCGAGCACCGATTCCCGCGGCAGGCCGGAGAGCGCCAGCAGCACCGTGGCCTCGAACACCCCGAGCCCGCCCGGCGCGTGGCTGGCGATGCCGAGCATCGCGGCGAGCACGTAGATCGCCACGAAGGTCTCGAAGCTGAGGCCGTGGCCGGCCGGCAGCAGCACGTAGAGCACGCCCGCCGCCGCGCAGACGTCGCCGGCGCCGACCAGCATCTGGCTCAAGCTCAGCTTCAGCCCCGGCAGTTCCAGCCGCCAGCCCCGCACCTTGACGCTGCGGCGCTTCAGCGAGACCCAGGCGAGGTAGGCCAGCACCGCCGCCAGCGTCGCGACCCCGAGCCCCTGGTTGAGGAGGACGCTGGTATAGGTGAGGTGCGAGAGCGGCTCGGCCTCGCGGATCAGGCTGATGCCGAGCACCGCCCCCATGCCGAGCCAGAAGGTGAAGCCGGCAACGATCGTGAGCGCCGCGATGCGCCCGGGGCTGAGGCCTTGCGCCGAATAGATCCAGTAGCGCACCGTGCCGGCGGTGAGCAGGGGAAAGCCGAGGTTGAAGCTCACCGCGTAGCTGGTGAAGGAGGCGAGCGCGGTGGTGCGGTAGGGCACCTTCAGCTTGAGCTGGCGCAGCGCCAGGGCGTCGTAGCAGGTGAGGAAGAGGTAGCTCACCACGACGAGCGCGACGGCGAGGCCGACCTGCTCCGGCGTCGCCGCCAGGAAGGCGGTGCGCAGCTCGGCCCATGTGACGGTCGAGACGAGCTTGCCCAGCACCGCGAGGGAGATGACGAACAGCACGACGCTCGCCAGCGTGCCGAGCCAGGCGTAGCGGCGGCGGTGGCGGGCATGACGTTCCGGGGACGCATGACCTGCCGGGGGCGATTGCGGATCACGGCCCGGGTCCTGCCCGGCCGGATCCTCGTCGCGCGGCATCTCCGGCCCGGCGCCCGCATCGCGCAGGGGCTCGGCCCGCGCGAGGTTGTTGTCCTTGCTGGCGAAATTCATCGCGTCGGCGTCCGACCCCGCTGGTCGCCGGCGCGAGCCCGCGGCCGATCGCGGCCAGGCTCGCGCACGAAGGTGCCCGGCGGCACTCCGACCGAGCCCCGCTCGCTTGTGCCCGCCATGTAGGCCGTCTCCCGCCGAATGACCAGCCGGACCATGCGGCAGCGGCGAATCACCCGGGGAGGCCGAGGTGGCGGGCGGCCTCCTCAAGCCCCGCGGCGATGCGCCGGGGCACCTCCGGGCTGGTGCAGACGTAGGTCGGGCTCGGATGCGGGATCGCCACCGCGGGCAGCCCGGGACGCGCCTCGGCGAGGGCGGGGCCCAAGCCCTGCGAGACCCGGCCGGACAGGACCACGACCGCGAGGTTCGGCATCAGGGCGAGGAGCGGCGGCAGGTAGGCCCGCGCCGCCCGGATCTCGGCCGTGCGGGGCGCCCGGTTGCGGGCGCCGGGAGCGTGGATCACCCAGGGCACGGCGTTCCAGATCAGGGTGTCGGCGCGCGGGATGCCGGCGCCGGCGAGGAAGCGGAACAGGTTGGCGGCGGTGCCGGTCGGGTTGTCGCGGGAGACGAAGGCGGTACGGCCGGTGGCCGGGCCCGGCGTCTCGAGGAGCAGGAGCAGGCGGGCCTCCACCCCGCCGTCGAGGGGGTCGGCCTCCGGCACCGGCCGGTCCTGCTCGGCCCGGATCCGCTCGGCGAGGCGGCGCAAGGGGGCGAGGTGGGGGCTCACCTCCGCGAGGGCGTGGCGCGCCGCGACGGCGCCGGAATCGGCCAGGCTCTTCGGGCCGGCGATGTCGGGCGCGGCCGGTCCGCCGCTCACGCGAGGGCGAGCCCGTCCGGCAGGGCGCCGGCGAGGCGGAAATGCTCGCGCGCATTCTCGGCGCCCAGGCGCTCGGCGAGTCCGTCGGGACCGCCGAACTGGAAGCCGATCTGGCTGGCATAGGCCGCGCAGGCCGCGTGCTTGGCCGCCTCCTCCTCCGGGGACAGGCGCACGGTGACGGGGGTCAGGGCCGCGAAGGTGTCGCGGAACGGCTCCTTCGGGTCGGGGTGGCGGACGGTGTAGGGAAAGTCGCGCCACCACAGGACCGGGCAGGCCGGCGCGCGGGCGATCAGCGCCCGCACCAGCTGGACGTGGTCGACGTGGCCGCCCACCCCTTGCGGCGCCAGCAGCAGGTCGGGCGCGGCCTCCGCCGTCAGGCGGTCGAGCACGGGCGCGAGATCGTCGGCGAGCCGGTCGTCGGGCCGCGTCTCGGCGAAGAGCTCGGGCGCCGAGGCGTAGCCGCGATGCGGCGCCTCCCACAGGGCGACGTGGACCGGAGGGCCGAGGCCGAGCGCGGCGGCCGCCGCCCGGTCCTCGTCGCGGCGAAGGGCCATGTAGTCGACCTCCGGCCCGAGCCCCTTGTCGAGCTGGCAGGCGAGGGCGAAGCCCGTCGGCTCGGTCACGCCGGCGGTGAGCAGGGTCACCATCACCACCCGCCATCCCCGGCCGGCGAGCTGCGCCAGGGTGCCGCCGCAGGAGAAGGCGGCGTCGTCGAGGTGGGGCGAGAGGGCGAGGGCTGTGGGCATCAAAGACTCAAGCAGGACGCGGGATCCCCTCTCCCGTGTGGGAGAGGGGGAGTTGCCCTCACAGCAGGTGCGGTTCGGCCCGGAAGCGGCAGCCGGGGTCGTGCGGCAGGTCCGGATCGAAGGCCGGGTCCGGCCGCACGCCCTTCACCGCCGCGTAGACCTCCATGATCTGCCGGCCCACCGCCTGCCAGGAATAGACCCGCCGGCACTCCTCCAGCGCCGCCGCCGCGAGGCGGGCGCGCAAGGGGCGATCGGTGATGATCCGGTGCAGGGCCTCGGCGAGCGCCGGCACGTCGCCGGGCTGGACCATGAGACCGTTCTCGCCGTCGCGCAGGCAGTCCGAGACGCCGACCGAGTGGGTCGAGACCACCGCCTGGCCCGCCGCCATCGCTTCCAGGATGGTGTTGGAGAACCCTTCCGCGTAGGTCGGCGAGACGAAGACGTCGCCCATCGCGTAGAGGCCCGGCACCGCGTCGTAATCGGCGTAGCCGGTGAAGCGCACCTGCGATTCCGGGAAACCGAGATCGGCGGCGAGGGACCGCGCCGGCTCCACGTCGGGACCGATGCCCGAGATGATGGCGGAGAACGGCGTGCCGCGCAGGCGCAGCAGGCTCAAGGCGTCGAGGAAGTCGAGCACGCCTTTCCGGCGGTCGACCCGGCCGTGGTAGAACAGCCGCACCGGATCGGCGGCGTCGCCCGGCTGCCAGCCCTCGGGGGGCCGGAAGCGCGCGGTGTCGACGGCGCCCGGCACGATGGTGAAGCGGTCGGGATCGCTGCCGAGCCGGTCGCAGACCTCGGCGACGAAGGAGCGCCCGCCGATCAGGAGCGCGTTGGCGTGGGCCAGCACCCGCACCATGGCGAGGCGGTGGGTCTCGCAGCACGAGCCGACCCAGTGGCCGTCGCCGCCCTGGATCGAGACCACGTTCGGCACGCCCAAGCGCTGCGAGGCGATCAGCGTCGCGAAACCGGTCGGGTAGCCGTACTGGGCGTGCAGCACGTCGAAGGGTTTCTTGACGTGCTCGGCCGCGATCGTCTCGACCATCGTGGCGATGTCGCGCTCGAAATCGCCGCTCTCCTGCTCGCCGCGCTGTTCGAGGCCGATCACCCGCACGCCCGGGACCGGCGGCGGCGGGCCGCCGCCATAGACCTTGGTGCCGAAGGCATCGCCCCGGTACTGGCTCACCATCGTGACGTCGTGGCCGGCGCCGACGAGTTCGCGCAGCAGGTTCTGGGCGTAGACGCTCATGCCGGAGATCGCCGGGAAGTAGCGCCGGCTGACGAAACAGATCCTCATCGGCGGCACTCCCGGAGGTAGGCCAGCGAATCCGGGATCATCCGGTCGGCGCGGTGGCTCTCGCGGGAGAGCTCGACGCAGACCAGCTTGTCGAAATGGATCGCCTCGAGGGCGTCGAGCACGCCGGCTATGTCCATGTCGCCCTCGCCGAAGGGCAGATGGATGTGGCTGCCGCGCGCCATGTCCTCGATCGCCACCGTGCCGAGCCGGTCGGCGAATTCCCGGATTGCGGCCGCGGGCTCGCGTTCCTGCGTCACCAGGCAGTGGCCGGTATCGAGCGCCAGGCGAAGGCCCGGGACGTCGAGCGCCGCGTAGTCGTCCAGGGTCTCGACCAGCATCCCGGGCTCGGGTTCGAGCGCCGCGACCACCCGTCGCTCGGCGGCGTAGGCCACGACCTGCTCCAGCCCGTCCCGCAGCCAGCCCCGCGCCTCCGCCGGATCGACGCCGGGCTTCGGCACGCCGGCCCAGAACGACACCGCCTCCGAACCGAGGATCGCCGCGATGTCGACGGCGCGGTGCAGGAAGGCGACCCGGCGGGCGCGGCCTGCGGCATCCGCGGTCACCAGGGTCGGCTCGTGCTTGGCCCGCGGGTCGAGGAGGAAGCGGGCGCCGGTCTCGATCACCGAGCCGAGGCCGAGGGAGTAGAGCCGGCCGCGCACCCGCTCGGCTTGCCTCGCCCAGTCCTCCGCGAAGGGATCGAGGTGGTGGATGTCGAGGGTGAGCGCGACGCCGTCGTAGCCGGCCTCGGCGATGAGGCTCAGCGCATCGTCGAGGCGGTGGTTGGCCGCCCCGTTGGTGTTGTAGGCGAAGCGCAGGCTCATGCCGCCCTCCCCCGGCGCTCGAGGCGGAACGGCGCGTGGTGCGATTCCGGCTCGCGGTAGAGGGGATAGAGCGGGCCGACGATCTCGTCGGCGAGCGCGACGTCGAACAGCGGCTGGCCGCCGAAGCGCTCCAGCGCCTCCGGGGTCAGGCACACCGGGCGCAAGGATTCGCTCTCCTGCCCGAAGCGGATCAGCGGGTGGTCGCGCTCGATGAGCTTTCGCGTGTTGCGCTCGCCGATGCGGTAGTAGCTCATGGTCTCGACCTCGAGCCCCGGCACGATCGCCTTGACGATGCCGACACCGCCTCCCGGCGGCGAGGCGTCGACGTAGAGCACGTCGAAGCCTTGCCCCTCCAGCCGCTCGCGGGCGATGCGGGCGCGGTCCTGGCCGGTCGGCGCGGCCTGCGTCGGCAGGTCGGTGAAACGCTTGGTGCCGCGCTCGGAATAGACGGTCTCAGTGAGGAAGCCCCGCAGGGTCTCGGCCGGCTCACCGATCCAGTCGAGCATCGCGGCGAGCGCCCTCCCCTCCTCCAGGTCGAGGCTCGGCAGCGCCTTCTCGATGAAGGCGTCGACATAGCCCGGCGGGGTGATCGAGCGGGCGAGCTCCAGCGGACCGTGGCCGAAGGTCTTGCGCACCCGCGCCGCCTGGAATTCGAGGATCGCCTTGCGCAGGGCCCGCTCGCGGTCGGGATCGCAGGCCTCGCCGCAGGCCGAGAGGGCGATCGGTGCCGGGGTTCGCGACGCGTCGACGTCGTAGCCGACGCAGTAGACGTTGGTGAAGCCGAACTGGTCGGTGGCGAATTTCGGCATCGCGCGGATGCCGAGGGCCTCCAGCCGGTCGAGCATGCCGCGCGTCTCGGGACCGAGGCCCTCCGAGACGTCGAGCATCACGCCCTGGTCGAGGGCGCGGAACAGGAGGCCGTTGCCGTCGCGCTGGAGCAGTTCGAGCAGCCCGTGCCCGAGGGCGAACTCGACGTCCGGCCCGGCGCCCAGCCCGTTGGTGATGAGATTGGTGAAGGGCTCGTAGCCCGGCGACAGCTCGAAGTAGTCGGTCGCCGCGAGGTCGAGGGGCATCAGCACCGTCTCGCCCGTGCGCGCCCGCACCGTCCCGGTCCATTCGAGCACGGTGTCGCGGTTCACGGGGCTCCCCGCCGGCAGGCCGAGGGTGAGCGGATCGGCGACCGACCCCGCGCCGAAGACCCGCACGAGGTCGTGGTAGCTGGCGCGCTCCTTCTTGCGCGGGATCAGCGCCAGGCTCGGCATCAGGTTCTCGGCGATCTCCGCCACCGAGCCGATGATCGCCTCGTCGTCGGTGGCACCGTAGCCGATGCCGCTCGGCATCGCGCCGACGAAGTAGGGATCGTCGAGGAACAGCGACACGAACCAGCACGGCACCCCGGTGCGGTCGAGGGGCGCGAGCGGAAAGCCGACGATCCGGCCCGGCGGCAGCACGTCGAGATAGGCCCGGACGGCATCCGGCAGGCGCTCGGGCAGGCCCTCGATGACGCGTGTCCGGCCGAAGGGATAGGGGCGGGGGGCGGTGGGTCTGTCCACGATGAGAAAGCTCCTCCGCGGGCCTCAGGCGGCCGGCGCGACGGGGGATGGGGCGGGGCGATGCGAGGGAGAGGCGGCGTAGGCGCGGGCGAGGAGCCGCATGGTGTGCAGGTCGCGCTCGGCCGACCAGGCCTCGCGCCCCGCCGGATCGCGAAGGGAGCGCCCGAAGGCCCGCACCTGCTCCAGGAACGGCGAGGCCTCTCCGTCGAAGGGAAGCGGCACGGTCTCGCCCGTGGCACCGTCCGTGACGGTGACGCTCCCGCCCGCCTCCTGGCCCATGGTGTTCAGGGCGACGAGCAGGCCTCGGGTGCCGGCGATCTCCAGGCGGCGCCGCGGCAGCGCGTCGGGGCAGTTATAGGCGACGTGCAGGCTCGCCAGCACGCCCGACCCGGTCCGGCCGATCACGAGCGCGCCATCGTCGACCGCGTAATCCTGCGCCCTCGCCTGGGTCAGCGCCGTGACGTCGAGGATCGGCTCGTCGAGGAGGAAGTCGGTCAGGTCGAGGCCGTGGGGGGCGAGGTCCATCAGCGCCCCGCCGCCGGCCTGGGCCTGGTCGATGCGCCAGTTCGCTTGCCCGGGAATCGCCGTCCAGCCCCGGTCGAGCCAGCAGGCATAGACGATCCGGACCGCCGTCACGGTGCCGACCCGGCCGGCGCGGATCTCGTCGCGGAGCAGCCGGTGGGCGGGATGGTGGCGCTGGTCGAAGGCGGTGCCGTAGAGCACCCCGGTGCGGGCGACCGACGCCGCCATCGCCTCGGCGTCGGAAAGCGCGGCCGCCATCGGCTTCTCGCACAGGATCGCCTTGCCGGCCCCGGCCAGGGCCTCGACGGCGCCGCGATGGAGATGGTTGGGCGTCGCGACGTAGACCGCCTCGACCTCCGGCTCGGCGATGAGCCCGGCGAGGTCGGCGTGGCCCCGCGCGCCGAGGCGGGACGCCGCCTCCCGCGCCTCCGCCCCGGGATCGCAGATCGCGACGAGGCGGTGGCCGGCGGCCCGGATCGCCGGCGCCATGAAGTCCCGGGCGACCCAGCCGAACCCGACGATGCCCCAGCCGATGGCGGTCATGCGCTCACCCCTGCCGGTCCGACCGCGACGACGCATCGATGGAGGGCGTGGGCTTTTCCCGTCCCCCCTCTGCAGCAGGGCTGTCCGGGGAAAGATCGAGGCACTTGTTTCCCCTCTCCCCGCGGGCGGGGAGAGGACTTCATCGACCTTGTCGTCGATGAAGTGAGCGGAGGCGTAGCCGGAGCGAGGGTGAGGGGGTGGTGCCGGGGGAGCCTCGTCCGGAGATACCCCCTCACCCTCGCCCTGCGGGCTCCCTTCACCCCCGACAAGGGGGGTGAAGGCCTCTCCCCGCCCGCGGGGAGAGGGGATGTCCCGCGCTCGATCTTTTCCCGAACAGCCCTGCCTCTGCGGGGGAGGATGCCCTGTGAAGCAGGGCGGGAGAGGGGCAGCGCGACGATGCCGGGTATGGCGCCCGTCATGAAGCGCGCGACTTCTCCGGAAGCGGCGTCCCCTCTCCCGGCCCCCTCTGGGGGCCACCCTCCCCCGCAGAGGGGGGAGGGGAAAAGCTCGCGCCCTCCTTCTCCACCCGACGGCTCTATCTCGAGGAGAAAGCGCGGGCCTTGAAGACTCGTCGATTCCCCCATCACCACCGCTCCGGCAGATCGACGAACTCGCGGATCCGAGCGCGGTCGATGGTCTCTGGGCTGGCTTCCAGGGTCTCGGGGCCCTCGGAGTGCAGCGGGTAGGTGGCGCGGGGCGCGTACTCGTCGCGGTAGCGCTCGGACGGCCAGGCGATCGTATAGCCCCCGGCGGGATCGGGCCCGTAGAGCGGGTTGAGCCGCAGATGCGCCCCCTCCCGCGGCAGGGTCAGGCCGTCGACGAGGGGCCGGGGCGCCGGGCGCATGCCGGGGCCGCAGACCACCGAGAACGCCTCGACGTGGTCGAGGGCGGCAGGCTCGGCCGGCACCGGCGCGCGGGCCTCGACGAGGGCCCGGGTCAGCTCGTCGTCGTCGTAAACGAGCCCGTCGGGAAACAGCTCCTCGATCTCGGCGGAGGAGACCGCGTGCCCGGCCGAGAAGCCGGGCCGGGCGCTGTTGTGGACGTGGCTCAGGGCCAGCCAGCCCTCCTCGCCGGCGGTCCTGCGCAGGGCATCGAGGATGCGGGCCTTCTCCGGCAGGAAGTAGAACGCGTCGTGGCACATCACGAGGTCGACCGGCGCCTGGTCGATCGGCCAGTGCGGCGAGGCGGCGTCGAAGCAGACGAGGAACGGCCGCTGCCCGGCGACCCAGTGGCGGGCGACCCAGAGCTTGGCGAAGACCACGTCGCCGCCCGACACCCGCACGCCCCGCCCCTGCAACTCGCGCAGGTAATGGCCGATGCCGCAGGCGAGCTCGAAGGCGCAGGTCGGCTTGTTCCAGTGCGCCTCCAGGAGGGCGAGGCCCGCGAGATAGGTCGGGTCGGTCCAGCGGTTGACGAAGTAGTCGCCGACCCGGCCCCAGCCGAGGCGGGCGCAGGCCTCCCGCAGGTTGACGTACTTCATCTCGCGCACGAGCTCGCGCAGGGTCGCGGGATCGGCCTTCGGGCCGGTCCACCAATCGTCCTGGTCGGCGAGCAGCAATTCGAGGGCGTGGCCCGGCGCGCCCTTGTCGAGATGGCCCAGAACCTCCGCCCTCAGGCCGTCGCGCCCGACCCGCAGGTAGGGGATGCCGTCGACCACCGGCCAGCGCGGGCCGCGCTTGCCCTCGCGCAGGGAGTGGGGCGTGTCGTGGTGCAGCGCCTCGCCGGTCACCGGCGAGAGGAGCCCGAACGGGATCACGGATGCGTTTCCTCGCGGCGCCCACCCTGCGGCGGGCTCTGACGTGAGATAGAGCGCGGGCGCGGACGCCCAAGGACGTCCGCCGCCCTCGTCACGGCAGCCGCATGTCGGCAAGCACCCGGTCGTGAAAGCCCTTCACCGGGCCGTCATGCACCAGCGCCATCTCGCCCAGCACCGTGTCCATGGTGAGGGAGGCCGCCCGCAGGTGCTGGGCGATCTGCAGCACCCGGTCGATCACGTCGGCGGCGTGGAAGGCCCGGCCCTCCGCCGTGCGGTCGTCCGCCAGGATCCTTCGCGATGAGGCGACCACGTCCCGCAGCGGCGCGTCCAGCTCGGAGAGCGCCCGATCGCTCAAGGTCGCGATGACCGCATCGAGATGGTCGCCGAGCAGGATCTCGCCGGTGAAGCCGGCATCCGGCATCAGGGCGTTGTGGAGGTGATGGGCGAGGGCGGCGACGAACACCGTGGTCGGGTCGGCGCCGTAGAACGGGCTCAAGGCGACGCCGTAGACCGCCACCATCAGGCAGTGCTCGGCGTGGTTCTCCGGCGGCTCGAGCAGGATGCGCGGCTTGCCCGGGCAGGTGACGCCGGCCCGCGGCTGGTCGGCCTGGAGCACGGCGAAATGCGGCAGGGGGCCGGGCGTCCAGTCCCGCGGCGCGGCGAGGCAGGCGCGCAGGCGCTCCGCCAGGGCCGGATCGAGCGGACCCGCCACCTCGTCGAAGCCCCGTACCAGCACGGCGGAGGCCTGGGTCGGCGACAGCCCGGCGAGGCTCAGGAAGGCCGCGTCGAGGTCGCCGAGGCGGGAGGCCGCGAGCGCCTTGGCGGTGATGTCGAGGGCAAGCGCCGCCGGGTCGGCGCCGCCGGTCAGCGCCGACCAGGCCTGGAGGAAGAGCCGCTCGGCGATCGAGCCGCGGCGCCCGGCGGACCGGACGCGCTTGATGTCGTTGAGCTCGACCAGGAGGTCGCGCTGGGCGAGCGGGGCGTGAGCCCCGCCCGCCGCAAGCTGGCTGTCGGCCATCCCTAGTGGACGCCGAGCCAGTCGAGCAGCATGCGCTCCTGCGCGCCGAAGGCGTGCTCGGGGCCGTGGCCGTTCTTGACCATCGGCGCCTTGAAGAACAGCGACAGCTGCTCCTGCACGCCGCCGTCGCCGCGCTTCTTGGCGAGATCCAGGACGCGGGCGATCTCGATCACCAGGGGCGCCGCCAGGATCGAGTCCTTGCAGAGGAAGTTGATCTTGATCTGCATCCGCTGGCCGAGGAAGCCGGTGACGTCGATGTTGTCCCAGGCCTCCTTGTCGTCGCCGCGCGGGCGATAATAGTGGATGTGGACCAGGTGATCCTCGACCGGATAGCCGAGGATCGAATCCAGCACCGTGCCCTTGGTGTTGAGCTTGGACTGGAGCGAGTCCTTGTCGTTCAGCGCCAGGCCGTCGCGGTTGCCGAGGATGTTGGTCGAGAACCAGCCGTCGACGTGGAGCGCGCGCGACTTGAGCGCCGGAGCCAGCACCGTCTTCATCATCGTCTGGCCGGTCTTGCCGTCCTTGCCGGCGACCGGGACGTTCATCTGCTTGGCGAGATCGACCAGCGCCGGCACGTCGGCGGCGACCGACGGGGTGAAGTTGGCGTAGGGAATGCCGTTCTTGATCGCCGCGTAGGCGTAGAGCATCGCCGGGCTGATCGCCTCGTCGCTCGAATCGAGGCCGCGCTCGAAGGCGGCGGCGGAGTTCAGCGTCGGGTCGTCGAGGTCGGGCCAGCGCTCGGTCGAGGCGAGGTTGACCACCACCACGTCGTCGACGCCCGATTCCTCGCGGAAGCGCTTGAGGTCGCCCGCGATGCAGTCGACCGCCTCGCGGTGGTCCTTGGCGACGATGCGGTTGCCGCCGTCGATGTTCTTGCAGAACTTGGCGCTGCCGACCGCCGGCCACGGCTTCATGCCGTTGAGCACCTGGGCACCGTTCTCGATGTCCTGCCTGGTGAGGACGCCATGCCCGGCCGCCGCGGCGCCGAGGTCGTCGCCGTTGAGATCCCAGCCGCCGAAGACCAGATCCTTGTACCCGACCATCCCGGCCACCGCGTGGCCCGCAAGGGGCAGACCGTCGAGACGATTCGAACCGGACTTGATCATCTCGATGCCGGCGATGGCGGTGGTGGCGACAGCCCCACCCATCCCGACGAAAGCGACGCCGACGCGCCGACCGGGCTGCATGCTCATCGGTAGGGATTGTCCTTTTCCAGACCCGCGGACCCCGAAAGGGGCGCCGGAGCAATCGTTCGCTCGCTCCGCGTGGCGACTGGAAATGCCCGGGGGAGTATTTGGTTCCGACGCGCCCGCGATTTTTTCGCGCGCTGCCGGTCGCTTCAGAAGGCCTAACGCCCGTCCGCCCGGGACGGTGCCGCAAAATCGCCTCCGGGCCTGCCCCGGCCCCGTCCCATTCTGGACACACCGGGCGGCCAGAGGTGCCGGAGAGCGAAGCAGCGGCGCGGGGCCGTCAGGACCGGACCCGCCCGAAGGACAAAAGGTTGGAGATGGGGGTTTACCCGGAGCCGGCGCCTCGCGCCGACGACGCTGGCCGACTCGTGCCCGAGGCGGGCACCGACGCCATCCGCTGGCTCACCGCCCGCGAAGGCCACCATTCGAGAGCACGCGGCACGACCGTTTCCCTGGCTGCCTCGCTGACCCGCAAGGCCGCGGCCGCGCTCGCGGTCGGCGTCGCCTTCGCGGCCTGCCTGCCGCAGGACGCCCTCGCCCCCGCGGCGGAAGCCCACGACCGGATCGACTTCTCCGCCCCCCGTCCGCCCGCGACCTCCCGCGGCGCGATGCCGGACTGGCCGGGCCCCGCCCTCGTCGAGGAAACTCCGAGCACCGCGACGCTGATCCGGGACGACCTCGAACGCCTGCGCCGGGAGATGCGGGATCCGGAGGTGCGGGAGACGGGGGTGCGGGAGACGGTCTTGGGGCACGCAGCGCCGGATGCGACGACCCCGGGCGACGACGCGGCCGGCGCGGGAATCACGCCGCCTCAGGAAGCCTTCGCGGTCCAGGAGGTTCCCCCGGCGCAAGGGGCCGCCCTCTCCCAGGAGGCCGCCTTTTCTCAGGAGGCTTCCCTGTCCCGGGACATCCTCGGGACCCCGGAGATCTCCCTCCCCGAGACGATCGCCCTGCCGGAGGAGACCGAGGACGGCCGGGTGATCTTCGGCGACAAGAAGGTGCCGCGGGCGCTGGTCGAGACCATCGTGCGGGCCGCCCGCGAGACCGAGGTCGACCCCGTCTACCTGATGGCGCTCGCCGACAAGGAATCGAGCTTCCAGCCGAGCGTGCGCGCCGGGACCTCGAGCGCCGAAGGGCTGTTCCAGTTCCTGACCGGCACCTGGCTCGAACTCGTGCGCAGCTTCGGCGCCAAGCACGGGTTCTCGGCCGAGGCCGACCTGGTCGAGAAGCGGGGCGGCACCCTGGTGGTGCTGAAGGAGGCCGACCGGCGCCGGGTTCTGGCCCTGCGCCGCGATCCCTACGCGGCCAGCCTGATGGCGGGCGAGATGATGAAGCGCGACCGCTCGCGGGTGGAGCAGCGCCTCGGGCGCGACCTGACGACGACGGAGTGCTACTTCGCCCACTTCCTCGGCGCGGCGAGCGCCGGCAAGTTCATGGAGCTGACGGCCGAGAAGCCGCACCAGCCGGCCCAGGCCTCGTTCCGGGCCGCCGCGAAGGCCAATCGCAGCCTGTTCTTCCGCCGCGAAGGCCGGAAGGTGCGCAGCCTGACGGTCGCCGAGGTCTATGATCGCCTCGACGGGATGATCGACCAGCGCCTCGACCTGTATCAACCGGTCGCGGCGATCGCGGAGCGGATCGATAATCGCCGGCCGAGCGATCCGCCGCCCGCGGCCCTGAGCCAGCTCCCCTGAAGACCGGCTTCCCGCGCCTCGGCTTGAGCGAAGCGGCCACGGGAACGGCGCGCGGGAAGGACTGCCCGCGCACCGGGTCACCGCGATAACGGCGGACCCACCCGGCCGGTTCCGCCTCGTTCAGGATTTTTTTACCGGTCGTCGGAGCCGTCGGGCTCCCGCGCCGGCGACCGGACGGAGGGGTGGGCGACGCCCGGCGGGCCATGCCGGATCGCGTCGCACGGGGCGGCGGTGCAACTCGTCGTCCGTGAGACCCGGGCGAGGTCGCGGGGAACGCCGCCTTCGGATCCGGGCCTGCACCACATCCCGGGAGGTGTCCGGGTCGAACGATACCTCGCGGACCGCACGGGCGCCTCTCGCCCGCCGCCGCCCGCTCAGGGGACCGACGGCGCGGCGGGAGGCCCCGCGCGGCGCACGGGATCAGCGGCCGTAGACGTCCTCGATGCGGATGATGTCGTCCTCGCCGGTATAGCTTCCGACCTGCACCTCGATCAGTTCGAGCGGGATCTTTCCCGGATTGGCGAGACGATGCACGCAACCGATCGGCAGGTAGGCCGCCTCGTTCTCGTGGACCAGCCGCACGATCCCGTCCACCGTCACCTCGGCGGTACCGCGCACCACCACCCAGTGCTCGGCCCGGTGATGATGTTTCTGCAGCGACAGGCGCCCGCCGGGCTTCACGGTGATCCGCTTCACCTGGAAGCGCCCGCCGATGTCGATGCGCTGGTAGGAGCCCCACGGCCGGTACATCAGCCGGTGTGCGTCCGCCTCCGGCTCGCCGCGCCCACGCAGGGTCTCGACCAGGCCCTTCACCCCGGCCCCGGCGCTGCGGCTCGTCACCAGCACCGCGTCGTCCGTCGCCACCACCACCACGTCGTCGAGGCCGACCACGGTGGTCAGGATCTCGCCGGAGGAGTGGACCAGGCTGTTGCGCGTATCCCGTACCGCGACGCGGCCGCGCAGGGCGTTGCCGTCGCCATCCCGGCCCGACACCTCCCACAGCGCCCCCCAGGTGCCGATGTCCGACCACGGGAAGGCCACCGGCAGCACGCCGGCCCGCTCGGTCCGCTCCATGACGGCGAAATCGATCGAGATCTGCGGCGCCTGCGCGAACGCCGCCTCGCCGAGGCGCACGAAGTCGAGGTCGCGGGTGGCCGTCTCGACGGCGCCGCGGGCCGCCGCGAGCACGGCCGGGGCATGGGCCTCGAGCTCCTCCAGCATCACGTCGGCGCGGAACAGGAAGTAGCCGCCGTTCCAGAGGGCGCCCTCCGCGATCAGGTCGGCGGCGCGGCCGGCATCCGGCTTCTCGAGGAAGCGGGCGACGGTCTGGGCACCCGCCTCGCCGGCCCGGCCCGGCATCGGGCCGCCGGGCTGGATGTAGCCGTAGGCGGTCGAGGGATGGGTCGGCGTGATGCCGAGGGTCATGATGGCTCCGGCCTCGGCCCCCGCGCGGGCGGCGCGGGCGGCGCGGGCGAAGGCCGCGTCGTCCCCGACGGCGTGGTCGGCGGGCAGGATCAGCACCAGGGCTTCCGGATCGCGCGAGGCGGCGTGGAGCGCCGCGACGGCGACGGCCGGAGCGGAGTCGCGCCGGCACGGCTCGAGCAGGATGTCGGCCTTGATTCCGGCCTGCGCGAGCTGCTCGGCGACGAGGAAGCGGGCATCGTTGGCGGTGATGACGGCCGGCCGCTCGAAGATCGCGGCATCGCCGAGACGCGCGGCGGTGGCCTGGAACGAGGAGCGATCCGGCTCGGCGAGGGGGATGAACTGCTTGGGGAAGCTCTCGCGGGAGGCCGGCCACAACCGCGTCCCGGACCCGCCGCACAGGATGATCGGATGGATCAGGCTACCGGTTTCGTGCGACATGATTTCGCCTTCCGTTGACGGCTTCCGTCAGCGCAGCAGCCGCGAACAGAAGTCGTGTGA
The DNA here is from genome assembly GCF_003173755.1 of Methylobacterium terrae. Taxonomy (NCBI): domain Bacteria; kingdom Pseudomonadati; phylum Pseudomonadota; class Alphaproteobacteria; order Hyphomicrobiales; family Methylobacteriaceae; genus Methylobacterium; species Methylobacterium terrae. The sequence continues at coordinate 4,491,564 of NZ_CP029553.1, read as the reverse complement.
TGCTCTATAGATCGAGGGACCTGATGTCCCTCACCAAAGTTCTCGTCTTCGTCGGCGGCCGCCGCGTTGCGAGACATGCGTGACCAACCTTCCGGGCACCTCACGCAACATCCGTCGTCGGATCCGGATCAGCGCTCCCCGGGTTCCGGCCGGAACGCAGCACGGGAGACCGGCCATCGTCCCGCTCGCGGCAGGTCCGTCGTCGCCCGGTTGCGTCACGCGATCAGCCGTCCCGTTCTACCCGGACCGGCCTGTCGTGCTGTGAACGCCTCAAGAGCCGCCGTCGCGTCCTGTCGGTTCATCGCGACGAATGTGACTGCGCCGCCTTCTCCACATCGCCATTGATGCGTTTTATTGTTCTGTTCATCGTCGTGCTGCTCGACAAACCATGCCGTGCTTACCATGCGGCGAACAACCGATTCACAGACCGTCCTAGTCAGAGCTGTGATTGGCCTTCCTTATCGCAGCGCTCCAGTCATTGAAAGGCGACGATTGCGAAATGAGGCAAAGGGCCGGCGCCTCGACCAGGCATGCCCGCTCGCGACCGGCCGCCGGCGCGTCGATGCGGGGCAACCGTCCGATCGGTCCGCTCAGCCCCCTCCCGGCCACATCCGCCGCAGCGTCCCGTCCCGCCGCACCAGGTGGTGATGCAGGGCCGCGCCCGCGTGCAGCACCACGAGCGCGACCAGCGTGAAGGCCGCGACCTGGTGCACCCGGAGGATCGCCTCGCCGACCGGCATGCCGCCGGAGACCGGCAGGGTGAGGGGCAGCGTGAAGTAGAGCATCACCGGCGCGCAGCAGGCCGAGGTGCCGGCCCAGCCGAGCAGCGGCACCACGACGATCAGGACGTAGAGCGCGAGATGCGAGGCGTGCGCCGCCCGGCGCTGCCAGGCCGGCAGGCCGGCGACGAGGGGCGGGGCGCCGCGGGCGGCGCGCACCAGGAGGCGGGCCAGCGCCAGCGCCAGCACGGTGAGCCCGAACGACTTGTGCCACTCGTAGAGCGCGTTCTTCAGCGGCCCGTCGGGCAGGTTGGCCATGGCGAGCGCGATCGGCACCAGGGCGAAGACCAGGATCGCGACGATCCAGTGCAGCGCCTTCTGGGACGGCGCGTAGCGGCCCGGTCTCTCGCCGTTCGGCGTCATGCGACGTCACTCCCGGGGTGTATGGACGCCCTGGACAATCGCGAAAGGTTGATGGAGGGATCCGCGGCGAAGCGGGGCAGAAGGCACCACATGCCGTCCGGCGCCGAACCGTGGCCTTGTTCCCTCACCGGTTCTTCCTCACGGTTCCAGCTCTTCCTCACGATTCCCGGCCCGCCGCGATCGCGTCGGGCCGTCTCTCTCAGGGTCGATGATGTCGGTCACGATGCAGAGCCATCTCAGTCTAGACCCGGCCGCGGGCCGCGAACAGGTCCGGGATCAGGTCCGGGATCAGGTCGGTGTCGAGCGGGCGTTGGCGGAGATCCGCGCCGGCCGGCCCGTGGCCCTGCGCGGGACCGACCCGGTGCTGGCCCTGTCGGCCGAGGCGCTCGACGAGGCCACGAACGCCGCCCTGGCGGCGCTCGCCGGGACCGGCGCCCGCCTCGTCCTGCCGGCGCCGCGCCTGCGCCGCCTCGGCCTCGCCGACCGGAAGGATGCCGGCGCGGTCGCCCTGCCGGCGATCGACCCGGCCCGGATCGAGGCCCTGGCGCTGCGCCTCGATGCGCGGATCGACGCCCCCGTGGCGCCGGCCTCGGCCGGCGACGAGGCCGCGCTCGCGCTCGCGGCGCTCGCCCAGGTGCTGCCGGCTGTCGTGGTGGTGCCGGGCGAGGCGGCCCCTCCCGGGACCCTGAGCGTCGCCGCGGAGGCGGTCGCGCGCTACCCGGCCCGGCAGGCCGCCGCCCTGCGGCCCGTCAGCCGGGCGCCGGTGCCGCTCGCGGGCGCCCCGGACAGCGAGTTCGTGGTCTTCCGCGGCGGCGAGGGTCTTCGCGATCAGGTCGCCGTCGTGATCGGCCGGCCGGACCTTACCGGGCCGGTGGCGGTGCGGCTGCACTCGGCCTGCCTCACCGGCGACCTGTTCGGCTCGCTCAAGTGCGATTGCGGCGACCAGCTGCGCGGCACCGCCGGCTGGATGGCCCAGCACGGCGGCGGCATCGTGCTCTACCTCGACCAGGAGGGCCGCGGGAACGGGCTCGCCAACAAGATCCGCGCCTACGACCTCCAGGCCCGCGGGCTCGACACCTACGAGGCCGACGAGGCCCTCGGCTTCGGCCTCGACCAGCGCCGGTTCGACTTTGCGGCGGCGATGCTGAAGGCGCTCGGCGTCGCCTCCGTCAGGCTCCTGAGCAACAACCCCGAGAAGGCCGCGAGCCTCGAGGCCGCCGGCATCGCCGTGGTCGAGACCCAGCGGGCGCTCGGCCGGGTCACGCCGGAGAACCTGCGCTACCTCACCGCCAAGCGCGACCGGGCCGGCCACGCCCTCGACCTCGACGCCTTCGCGTGCATCGACGTGTGATCGCAGGATCCTCCCCTGTCAGCGCCTGCCTCCTGTGGCCCTGCGGCACGTTCGCTGCTAGCTAGGGCCCCGGTTGGGCCGGCACCCGCCCGGCTCCGATGGACGATCGACACGGGAGATCGAGCGATGAAGGGTGACGCCAAGGTCGTCGAGTACCTCAACCGCGGCCTGCGCAGCGAGCTGACCGCGGTGAGCCAGTACTGGCTCCACTTCCGGATGCTGAACGACTGGGGCTACATCGACCTCGCCAAGTTCTGGCGCAAGGAGTCGATCGAGGAGATGAACCACGCCGATCGCTTCGTCGATCGGATCCTGTTCCTCGAGGGCTTCCCGAACCTGCAGGAGCTCGACCCGCTGCGGATCGGTCAGAACGTCCAGGAAATCATCGAGTGCGACCTCGCCGCCGAGGTCGAGGCCCGCAGCCTCTACCTCGAGGCCGCGAAGTACTGCGACTCGATCAACGATCGCGTCTCGAAGCAGCTGTTCGAGGATCTGGCCGCCGACGAGGAGGGTCACATCGACTTCCTGGAGACCCAGATCGAGCTGATCCGCCAGGTCGGCCTGCCGCTCTACGCCCAGCGCCACATCGGCGGCCTGGAGAAGATCGAGCCCGAGGTCGAGTAGCACCTCGCCGTCCGCGCATCGTCCGACGAGGTGGACACCGGTTCGTCGGCGACGATGCGGCGCCATCGAAGGCCGGGACCGGCGCTCGATCGCAGCGTGATCGGCGCTGCTCTCGCCGGGGCGGGGCCGCCTCAGGCGGCCTCCTCCTCCAAGTGCTTCAGCGTGCAGGCCGCGCCGCAGGTGGTGGTGCAGGCCGAGTGCGCCTCGGCCAAGGCCCGGTCGAGGATGCCGCGGATCGTGCGGGCGCAGCGGCCGCATTTCGGGCTGCAGCCGAGGCAGGCATAGACCTGGGCCGGCGTGCGCGGGCAGCCGGGACCGGGATGGAGGCAGCCGCGCACCTGGCCGTCGGAGAGCACGTTGCAGGAACAGACGATCATGCTGGGATGAGGCACCTGACCGGGGGAGCGCCCGGGGATCGCTCCCGCTGACCGCTCTCAGATTAGAACTCTTGAAAACTACAACATAATCAACAGGTTACTGCCACGAGGCGGTTCGCGCAACCGGCCCGGGCCGGTCATCGCGCCGCAGGGCGCCTCGCGTGCGAGCGAATGGTGCCCCAAAGGGAAGCCCGGAAGGCAACCCGAAGGCGTCTCGCCGGTTGCCTGCGGGATGTCGTCCGTCTATCGGCTGCCGTTCCGCAGGGTCCGGCGGAAGTCCGGGCGCGCCGCAACGATCAGTCATGAGCACCCACGACGAGAGCGGACAGATGGAAGCGGCGGGACGGGACGCCATCATGCCCCCGGCCGGTATCCCGGAGCCGGACCTTCACGGCATCGCCTTCCTCGCCCGGGTCCTCTGCGGCACCGCCTTCGCCCTGGTCCACCGGCCGGACGCGCCCCTGCGCGGACCGGCTCCGCCCGACCTCTCCGCGAGCGACGCGGCGGCGCTCGCGGCGCTCGTCGCGGACGTGCGCGAGACGCCCGTCGTCGTGCCGGACCTGGCGCGGCATCCGCGCACCGCCGAGCTGTCCGCGGTACACGGCAGGGCGGCGTTGCGCTTCTACGCCGGCATCCCGCTTCCCGGCTCGGGCGGCCGCCGCCTCGGGACCCTGCTCGTGCTCGATGCCGCGCCGCGGCGGGGCGGGCTGACGGGAGAGCAGGCCGCGGGCCTCGTCACCCTGGCGAACCAGGGTATCCGGGAACGGGACATCCTCCACCACCTCTCCGGGATGAAGACCGAGCGCGACGACCTGCGCAGCATCACTGAGGCCGCTCCCGCCCTGATCGCCGCCCTCGACCGCGACGAGATCTGCCGCTTCGCCAACGGCAATTTTTCGCGATGGTTCGGCCTGGATCCGGACGAGACCGTCGGGCGCTCCCTGCGGGCGATCGTCGGCGAGGCGTTCTACGACGCGCGCCGGCCGCTGCTCGCCCGGGCGTTCGCGGGCGAGACGGTCTCGTTCGAATCCCCCCATCCCAAGGCCGACGGGCGCCACGCCCTGGTGCGCTACGAGCCCCATCGCGGGGCCGACCGGGCGGTCGCCGACCTGTACCTTCTCGGCGTCGACATCACCGCCGAGAAGGACGCGCGGGCGGCCCTCGCCGACAGCGCCCTGAAGTTCCGGGCCATCGCCGAATCGATGCCCCAGATGGTGTGGTCGACCCTGCCGGACGGCTACCACGACTACTACAACACCCGCTGGTACGAGTTCACCGGCATGCCGGAGGGCTCGACCGACGGCGAGGGCTGGAACGCGATCTTCCATCCGGGCGAGCAGGAGGAGGCCTGGCGGCGCTGGCGGCGCTCGCTTTCCACCGGCGAGCCCTACGAGATCGAGTATCGCCTGCGCCGGCACGACGGGGTCTACCGCTGGGTGCTCGGCCGGGCGGTGCCGATCCACGATCCGGAGAGCGGCGCGATCGAGCGCTGGTTCGGCACCTGCACCGACATCGACGACCAGGTCCGCGCCCGCGAGACCCTGGCCCGCGGCCGCGAGGAGCTGGAGGCGCAGGTGGCCGAGCGCACCGCGGCCCTCGCCGAGGCCAATGCGCGCCTCAAGGCCGAGATCGAGGAGCGCGCCCGGATCGAGGAGGCCCTGCACCAGGCGCAGAAGATGGAGGCGGTGGGCCAGCTGACGGGGGGCATCGCCCACGACTTCAACAACCTGCTCACCGGCATCGTCGGCTCCCTCGACCTGATGCAGACCCGCATCAACGAGGGCCGGACGCAGAACCTCACCCGATACGCCGGCCTCGCCATGGCCTCGGCCCAGCGCGCCGCGGCGCTGACCCACCGGCTGCTGGCCTTCGCGCGGCGCCAGCCGCTCGAGGCCCGGGCGACCGACGTCAACCGGCTGGTGAGCTCGATGGACGAGTTGCTGCGTCGGACGCTGGGCGAGCGGGTGCGGCTCGAGGTGGTGGTGGCCGGCGGCCTGTGGCTGACGCTCTGCGACCCCAACCAGCTCGAGAACGCGATCCTCAACCTCGCGATCAACGCCCGGGACGCGATGCCCGACGGCGGGCGGCTCACCATCGAGACCGCCAACGCCCATCTCGACGACGCCTACGTGGCGAGCGAGATCGGCGTGCGGGCGGGCCAGTACGTCTGCGTCTGCGTCAGCGACACCGGTGCCGGCATGTCCCCGGAGGTGATCCAGCGCGCCTTCGACCCGTTCTTCACCACCAAGCCCATCGGCCAGGGCACCGGCCTCGGCCTGTCGATGATCTACGGCTTCGCCAAGCAGTCCGACGGGCACGTGCGGATCTACTCGGAGGTGGCCGAGGGCACGGCGGTGAAGCTCTACCTGCCCCGTCACAGCGGCCGGGCCGTGGACGAGCCGGTGCGGGCGACCGGGATGCCGGTGCCGCGGGCCGAGCACGGCGAGACGGTCCTGGTGGTGGAGGACGACGCCACCGTCCGGGCGCTGATCGGCGAGACCCTGACCGACCTCGGCTACCGGGTGATCGAGGCGCCCGACGGGCCGGCCGGCCTGCGCATCCTCGAGGCGCCGGGGCGGATCGACCTCGTCGTCACCGATGTCGGCCTGCCGGGCCTCAACGGTCGCCGGATGATCGACGAGGCGCTGGCGGCCCGGCCGGACCTCCGGGTCCTGTTCATCACCGGCTACGCCGAGAACGCCGCCTTCGGCAACGGCCACCTCGCGCCCGGCATGCGGATGATCACGAAGCCCTTCGCCATCGACGCCTTCGCCGCCAAGGTCCGGGCGATGATCGAGCCGGGGCCCTCCTGAGGCGCCGGGGCCTCCTTGAGGGACTCGGGCCTGCGAAACGGCGAAGCTTTCCCGCCGCGGTTGCTTTAGGGTAGGATTGCCCCGCGCGGGGAGGATGCCCGTCCTCCCCTGCCCCGAGACCCGGATCGTCCCTTGCCCCAGCCGCCGCTCCGCGTCTTCCTGGCCCTCGGTCTCGGGGCCGCGGGCCTGGTGGCGACCCTGGTGCTCGCCCTGGTGGCGTCCCGGGTGGCGAGCCAGCGGCTCGAGGCGCGGATCGAGAGCGAGCTCGCCGACGTCGCCGGCATCCTGGCGGGCCGGCTCGACCGCGGCCTGTTCGAGCGCTGGCGCGACATGGTGATCCTGGCCGAGAACGACACCATCCGGGACCCGGCCGCCTCCGTCGCGCGCAAGCGCCGGGTGCTGCGGCGGGCCCAGGAGACCTATCCGGACTACGCCATCATCGGGCTCGTCGGCGCCGACGGCCGGATCGAGGCGACGAGCACCGGTGCCCTCGAGGGGATCAGCGTCGGGCACCGGGAGTACTTCACGCAAGGCCGGGACGGCCCGTTCGTCGGCGACGTGCACGACGCCCTGCTGCTCGCCACCCTGAAGCCGCGCCGCGAGGCGGACGAGCCGCAGCGGGTGCTCGACATCGCCGCCCCGGTGCGCGGCGACGACGGCCGCCTCCTCGGCGTGGTCTCGGGCCACCTCGACTGGACCTGGGCCCGGGCGGCGGAGGCCTCCCTGCGCGAGACCTCGGGCGCGATGCGCGACGTCAGCGCCCTGATGCTCGCCCGGGACGGCACGGTGCTGCTCGGTCCCGCGCCTCTGAACCGCAAGACCCTGCCGGCGGACCTGCCGAGCGTCGCCGCGGCGCGGGAGGGCCGGTCCGGCACCGCGGCGGAGACCTGGCCCGACGGGCGGCGCTACCTCACCGGCTACCGGCAGGCCCGGGGCTACCGCGACTTCCCGGGCCTCGGCTGGACCGTGCTGGTGCGCCAGGACGCCGACACCGCCTTCGCGTCGGTGACGGACCTGCGCCGGCAGATCCTGCTCTGGGGCCTCGTCGTCGCGACGGTGGCGGCGGGCATCGGCTGGTTCGCCGCCGGCCTGCTCGCGCGGCCCCTGCGCCGCCTCGCGGTCGCCGCCGCGGCGCTCGGCCGGGGCGAGCCGGTCGCGGTCCCGGCCTCCGCCGTGCGCGAGGCGCAGGCGATCAGCCACGCCCTGCGGGTCGCCTCGTCCGCCCTGCAGAGTCAGGAGGAGGAGCGCCGGGCGGCCGATGCGCGCCAGGAGCTGCTGATCCACGAATTGAACCACCGGGTGAAGAACACGCTCGCCACCGTGCAGTCGATGGCCCGCCAGACCGCCCGCAGCGCCGCCTCCCTCGACGACTTCACCGGCAGCTTCGAGGCCCGGCTGCTGGCGATGTCCCAGACCCACAACGTGCTCACCGCCAACCACTGGGAGGGGGCGGGCCTGCGCGGCATCCTCTCGGCCGAGCTCGAGCCCTATGCCGGCGGGCGGGCCGACCGCATCCGCCTCGAGGGACCGCCGGTCTCCCTCACCCCGGCGGTGGCGCTCCCCCTCGGGATGGCGATCCACGAACTCGCCACCAACGCGGCGAAGTACGGCGCGCTCTCGGCCGAGGCGGGGCAGGTGGCGGTGGACTGGGCCGTGCGCACCGGGACGCTCTCCCTGCGCTGGCGCGAGAGCGGCGGTCCGCCGGTGGCGCCGCCGGTCCGCACCGGCTTCGGCACCCGGCTGATCCGCGCCAGCCTCGAGCGCGAGCTCGCCGGCGAGGTCCGGCTCGACTACGCGGAGGGCGGCCTCGCCTGCCTCATCGCGGTGCCGCTCGCCGCCCGGATTGCGGCGGCCTGACCGCCGCTCACCGTCCGTAGGGGTAGCAGCGGCCGCGCTCGAGCGGGATGCCGAGATGGGCGGCCAGCACCCGGATCGCCTCGGCATGCTCGACGTAAGGGTCGCGGTTGCCGACCCCGACGACGATCGGGCAACCGGCGCCCGCGGGCACCATCGCGGTGGCGAGCCCGTTGCCCTCCGGGTCGCGCAGGGTGAAGAAGCGCGGCATCGTCCGGCGCAGGTGCGCCTTGAGGCCGATCTGCTGCTCGATGAAGGGCCCGGCCGGCGGCACGTAGGACGCCTCGGCCCGGCCCTGCGCCTGGCGGAAATGCTTCTCGACGGCGTGTCCCATCAGGGCCGATTCCCGGACCGCCTCCGCCTCGGTCTCGATCCGGAACCAGGTCTTTCCACCGGGCGAGCCCGCCGCCGCCGGAACGTCGCAGACGTAGTCCATCGTTCACCTCGACGGCCTGTCCGGGCCGTGGCCCACATCCCAGTGTAAGCCCGAACAGGCCGGTTTTGAAGCGCCGGTGCGGCTCTAAGTCCTTGTGACAACGGGTGTCCGACGAGAGTCCGGGGGCTTTCAGGCGTCCCCCAGCGCCTCCCGGCCCTGCGCCGTGATGCGCCAGGCGGCCGACGCGCCCCCGGGACCCGGCCCGGTCTCCTCGCCCAGGAACAGCAGGTGGCCGTCATTCTCCAGGGCGCAGAGCCGGCTGTGGTCGCCCGGCCAGGCCCGGTCCGGCTCGCGCCGGACGCTGATGCGGCCCTCCTCGGCGAGGGCGGCACGGCTCAGGAGGCGGCGGCGGTGATCGATCATCGCGTCGGGTCCTCTCGGGTTGCGGCCGCGCGCACGGATCCCCGCGGGAGACCGACGGGTCACCCGGCGACGCGGCCGGCGGGACGCGGGTCGCCCGCGTCCGGATGGGACAGGATCGCCCGCACCCGCGAGAGACGCGGCGCGCGGGACGCAGTGGCGCCGCCGGAGGGCGGCGCGGGGCGCGGCCGGGCACACGCTCGGACCGGCAAGGCCAAGCTTAGCAGCTGAGCCCGAGGAATCAATCCGGATGGTTTCGAGACCGTATCCAGCCCTCGACCGGCATGGGATCCGCGATCGAGGTCAAGCATTCGCGCTGCATCGCAGGCGCATCACCCCGTCGCGGCAAGACGACGACCGGCCGCTGATCGTGGAGCGACTGTGCCGGCAGCGGGACCATCGATCGGGGGGCGGGATCCGCGGCGGCGGCCCGGCGAGGATCAGCCGCCACCCGTGAGCAGCAGGCCGGCCGCTCTCCAGCCGCCGAGGAGGTCGGCCCCCGCGCAGGCGAGACCTAGGCCCAGCAGGGCGATGACGAAGGCGACGTGGCCAGCCGCCTCGAGCGGGCGCCAGCCGGTGCGACGAAGCTGTGAGTACATGAGCCGGCTCACTGCGCCGCAATGGTTAACAATTCGTTACCACGCGCCCGGGAGGCCGGCCCCGCCCCTGCCGCCCTCCCATCCAGTCACGGTACAATCGCCGCACAGATTTCGCGCGTCCATCGCGCCGCTGCCAGGCATGCGCCTGCGCGCGGATCGAGTCGGGACGGTGAAATCCTGCGCCTGCGACAGTAACCTTTGTTAAGTCTCACAGGGCATGCTGGCCGTATTGCGGCGCGTCACAGCAGGACACCATGTACCGTGCGTTCGTCTGCCTGACGGCCGAGCATACCGCCTGGGCTCTGCCCCTGGCGATGCTGGTCTGCTGGCTTTCCTGCCACACCGCGCTGCGCCTGCTGGAGCAGGCCCGCGCCGAGAGCGGCGGGCGCTCGGCCGGCTGGCTCGTCGGCGCGGCCTTCTCGGCCGGCGCCGGGATCTGGAGCACGCATTTCATCGCCATGCTGGGTTACGATCCGGGCCTCGGCGTGAGCTACGACCCGGCGATCACCCTCGCCTCCCTCGCCGTCGGCGTGATCAGCGCGCTCGCGGCCCTGACCCTGCTGCGCGGCGCCCGCGGCACGGGCGGCGGCGTCGCGGCCGGCCTGCTCCTCGGCCTCGGCATCGCCGTCATGCACGCCACCGGCATGCAGGGCGTGCGCGTCCCGGGCACCTTCGCCTGGGATCCGGTGCTGGCCGCCGCGGCGGTCGCGACCGGCTGCGCCCTCGCCTGCGGCTCCCTCCTCGCGCTCTCGCGGGCGGAGACGGGCCGCGGACTCATCCTGTCCGCGACCCTGCTGTCGGTGGGGATCGCGGCTTTGCACGTCCTCGCCATGGCGGCGGTCCGGGTCGTCCCGGACCCGCGCGCGGACCTCGCCGCCGACAGCCTGCCCCGCGCCGCGCTCGCCGCCGGCATCGCCGCGGTCACGCTCGCGGTTCTGGCCTGCTCGGCCCTGGCGCTCGTCGCGGACCGCCTGCGCCGGATGAACCGCGTGCTGAGCGAGCAGAGAACCGCGCTGATCGCCGGCGAGGAGCGCATGCGCGCGCTCACGGACGCGCTGCCGCAGATGGTCTGGGTCGCCCCCGACGACGGCCACGCCGTCTACGCGAACCGGCGCTTCCAGGCGTTCTTCGGCGCGGGCAGCTCCTCCCGGACGCAGCGGATCGACGCCCACCACCCGGACGAGCGCGCGCCGAACGCGGCGGCGTGGCGGCAGGCGCAGGAGGAACGGCGCACCTTCGAGGCGGAGACGCGCTGGCGGGACCCGTCCGGCGCGTATCGCTGGCACAGGATCGTCATCGTGCCGGTCCCGCACGCCGACGGGACCGTCGAGTGGATCGGCACGGCGCACGACATCGACGACATCGTGCGCGCGCGCGAGGCGCTGCGGGTGAGCGGGGAGCGCCTCGCGCTCGCGCTCGACGCGGGCAGCGACGGGCTGTGGGATTGCGACCTCGCCACCGGCGAGGCGTGGACCTCGGACCGCCTGTGGCACCTGCTCGGCTACGCGCCGGGCGAGCTGCCCGCCCACGCCCGGACCTGGCGGGCGCTGATCCACCCCGACGACCGCGAGCGGGCCGTCGCGACGCTCGTCGCGCACCTCGCGGGCGCCACGCCGATGTTCGAGTGCGAGCACCGGCTGCGGCGCAAGGACGGCGCGTGGGGCTGGTTCCTCACCCGCGCGAAGGTCGTCGGGCGCGACGCGGAGGGGCGGGCGACCCGGTTCGTCGGAACCCACATCGACATCAGCGTGCGCAAGGAGGCGGAGGGCCGGATCGCCCACATGGCGGCCCACGACGCGCTCACCGATTTGCCGAACCGCACCCTGTTCCGCGAGCGGCTGCGGCGGCGGCTCCACGAGGTCGTGCGCGACGGCGGGTCCTGCGCGATCCTCTGCCTCGACCTCGACCGCTTCAAGGAGGTCAATGACGGGCTGGGCCACCTCGCGGGCGACGCCCTGCTGCAGGCGGTCGCCCGGCGCCTGTCGGCGGAGCTGCCTGCCGGGGACACGGCGGCCCGGCTGGGCGGCGACGAGTTCGCGGTCCTCGTCGTCTCGGTCGCGCATCCGGACGAGGCGCGCGCGCGGGCGCAGACGCTCCTGCGGGCGGTCGGCCGGCCGGTCCGGATCGGCGACCAGTCGGTCGAGGTCGGCGCGAGCATCGGCATCGCCGTCGCCCCCGCGGACGGGGCCGACGAGGAGACGCTGCTGCGGCGCGCCGACCTCGCGCTCTACAAGGCGAAGGCGGAGGGGCGGAACACGGTGCGCGCCTTCGAGCCCGCGATGGACGCGGCGCTCGCGGAGCGGCGCCGGCTGGAAGCCGACCTGCGCCGGGCGCTCGCCGGCGACGAGCTGGTCCTCCACTACCAGCCGCAGGTGCGGCCCGCCTGCGGCCGGCTCGTCGGGTTCGAGGCGCTGGTGCGCTGGCGGCATCCGTCGCGCGGCCTCGTGCCGCCGAACGCGTTCATCCCGCTCGCCGAGGAGACCGGCCTGATCCTCCCCCTCGGCGAGTTCGTGCTGCGCGAGGCCTGCCGCGAGGCGGCGCGGTGGACGCTCCCGCTCAAGGTCGCCGTCAACCTGTCGCCGCGCCAGTTCCAGCAGGCCGACCTGCCCGAGCGCGTGCTGGCGATCCTGACCGAGACCGACCTGTCGCCGGACCGGCTCGAGATCGAGATCACCGAGACCGTCATCATCAACGACATGGCCCGCGCGCTCAGCGTGCTGCGGCGCCTCAAGGCGCTCGGGATCCGGATCGCCATGGACGATTTCGGCACCGGCTACTCGTCGCTGGCGACCCTGCAGGCCTTCCCGTTCGACAAGATCAAGATCGACCGCTCCTTCGTCAGCCAGCTCGGGGAGCGCCCCTCCGCCGCCGAGATCGTGCGCGCCGTGCTGGGCCTCGGCCGCTCCCTGCGGATCGGGGTGGTGGCCGAGGGCGTCGAGACCGACGGGCAGCGGCGCTTCCTCGCCGACGAGGGGTGCGAGGAGATGCAGGGCTACCTGTTCGGCAAACCCCAGCCGGCCGAGCGGCTCGCCGCGATGATGGACGGGGAGAGGCCGGCGACCGGCGCGGTGACGGAGGGCCTCAGGGCGGCGGCCTCCTGACGGCCCGGCGCCCGCCGGCCGCCCCGCGCGGTCGGCCGGGCCGGGGCGTGTCGGCGCGTGGTCGGGCTCATCGATCCGGAGAATTCAGCAAGACGGATGGTGCCGCTGGGGAGGATTGAACTCCCGACCTCGTCATTACCAATGACGCGCTCTACCACTGAGCTACAACGGCGCGCCGGTGCCGCGCTGCCCTCCCGACCGGAATAGGACAGCCTTCAGACACACCGAGCGAAAACTTTAGTTCTCACGGTGAGAAATGGTGCCGCTGGGGAGGATTGAACTCCCGACCTCGTCATTACCAATGACGCGCTCTACCACTGAGCTACAACGGCCCGTCGGCCCAACCTCGCCCGTCCGCGGCCTGGTGGCCGGGCGGTTCGTGTTGCGCCGAAGACGAGCGGGGGATAGCGGATCGCCCGGCGCATTGCAACAGGCTCGCGGGCGGGAATCGCGCCCCTCGCCGGACGCGCCGCGCCGGCCGGGTCCGGGGTGGCCGGGCCGCCCTGGCCCACGCCTTGCTTGGGCTTCTCCCGACGGCAGCACGAAGCGGGGGGAGCTTTCTCGTTGGACATCGAACTCGCCAGCCTGACGAAGCGCTACGGCGACACCGTCGCGGTCGACGGCATCAACCTGAAGATCCGCTCCGGCTCGTATTGCTGCCTGCTCGGGCCGTCGGGCTGCGGCAAGACCACGACGCTCAGGATGATCGCCGGGCACGAGACGGTGTCGTCGGGCGACGTGGTGATCGGCCCGAAGGCCGTCGGCGACCTGCCCCCGGCCCAGCGCGGCACCGCGATGATGTTCCAGAGCTACGCGCTGTTCCCCCACCTCACCTGCCGCGACAACGTCGCCTTCGGGCTCAAGATGCGGGGCGTGCCGAAGGCCGAGCGGGTGAAGCGCGCCGAGGCGATGCTGGCGCTCGTCCAGATGGACCACCTCGCCGGGCGCCTGCCGGCCCAGCTCTCGGGCGGCCAGCAGCAGCGCGTCGCGCTCGCCCGCGCCCTCGTCACCGGGCCGAAGGTGCTGCTCCTCGACGAGCCGCTCTCGGCCCTCGACCCGTTCCTGCGGGTGCGGATGCGCACCGAGCTCAAGCGCCTGCAGGGCGAGCTCGGCATCACCTTCGTGCACGTCACCCACAGCCAGGAGGAGGCGATGGCCCTCTCCGACCTCGTCGTGGTGATGAATGGCGGCCGCATCGAGCAGGCGGCCGATCCCCGCACGGTGTTCGAGCGGCCGGCCACCGCCTTCGTCGCGCGCTTCATCGGCGGCCACAACGTCATCGCGCTGCCCGACCGGCGCGTCGCCGTGCGGGCGGACCGGATGCGGCTCGGCCCCGCCGCCGGCCCCGAGGCACAGGACGCCCGGGTGGTCGCGGTCGAGTACCAGGGCAGCACGGTCCACGTGAGCCTCGAGGCGCCGGATCTGTCCGCGGAGGCCGGCGCGCCCCTCACGGCGATCCTGAGCGACCACGCCTTCGCCGACCACCCGCTCGCCCTCGGAGACACGGTGCGGGTGGGCTGGCCGGCCGGCGAGGCCCATCGCCTCGACGCCTGAGGCACGACGAAACGGACGAAAGGGAGAACCCGCCATGACCGACATCAAGACGCCGAAAGACCAGACACCCCGCTTGTCCCGCCGCACGCTGCTGCAGGGCGCCGGCGCCGCCGCCGGCCTCGCCGCGGGCTCGGGCGCGATCACGGGCTTTCCGGCGATCGTCGCGGCCGAGCCGGTGACGCTCCGCTACCTCGGCACCGCCGTGAACCAGAGCGGCGACATCGCCCGCAAGGTGAAGGAGGATCTCGGCATCACGATCGAGTACATCCCGGTCGTGACCGACGAGGTGTCGAAGCGCGTCGTCACCCAGCCGAACTCGTTCGACATCGTCGATTCCGAGTATTTCAGCCTCAAGAAGCTGATGCCGTCGGGCAACCTCGTCGGCATGGACGCGCGTCGGATCAAGAACGCCGACAAGATCACCCCGGTCTTCACCAGGGGCGAGGTCGGGGCGAAGACGATCGGCGACCAGGGCACGGCGCCGAAGAAAGTCTTCTACCTCGAGGGCCAGACCTCGACCAAGTTCGCCAGCTCCCCGACCGAGTGGATCACCCTGATCCCGACCACCTACAACGCCGACACGCTCGGCATCCGGCCCGACCTGATCAAGCGCCCGATCACGTCCTGGAAGGAGCTCCTGAACCCCGAGTTCAAGGGGAAGGCCTCGATCCTCAACATCCCGTCGATCGGCATCATGGACGCCGCGATGGTGGTGGAGGCGACCGGCGACTACACCTATCCCGACAAGGGCAACATGACGAAGGCGGAGATCGACCGCACCATGAAGGTGCTGATCGAGGCCAAGCGCGCCGGCCAGTTCCGCGCCTTCTGGCAGGACTTCAACGAATCCGTGAACCTGATGGCGTCCGGCGAGACGGTGATCCAGTCGATGTGGTCGCCCGCCGTCACCAAGGTGCGCTCGCAGGGCGTCGCCTGCACCTACCAGCCGCTGAAGGAGGGCTACCGCGCCTGGGCCTCGGGCTTCGGCCTGCCCAAGACCCTGACCGGCCGGAAGCTCGACGCTGCCTACGATTTCATCAATTGGTTCCTGTCGGGCTGGGCCGGTGCCTATCTGAATCGCCAGGGCTACTACTCGGCGGTGCTGGAGACGGCGAAGGCCCACATGGAGCCCTACGAATGGGCATTCTGGATGGAGGGCAAGCCGGCCGAGAAGGACATCAAGGCCCCGGACGGCACCATCATGGAGAAGGCCGGCGCAGTGCGCGACGGCGGCTCGTTCGAGAGCCGCATGGGCGCCGTCGCCTGCTGGAACTCCGTAATGGACGAGAACACCTACATGGTGCGCAAGTGGAACGAGTTCATCGCCGCATGAGCACGGCGACGGCTCCCGCTCACGCCATGCCGGAGGCGGCGCACGCCGCTCCGGCCCCCGTGGGCCTCGCCGCCGCGACGCGGCGCCAGCGCCGCCTCGCCTACTGGCAGGCGATGCCGCTCGGGCTCGTGTTCCTGGTGTTCTTCCTGGTGCCGCTGGCGCTCACCCTGGTCGTCAGCTTCTGGGAGTACAACGAGTACGAGATCATCCCGGCCTTCACGCTCCAGAACTACGCCGACGTGTTCGAGGGCTGCCTGTCGGGGGGCGAACTCTGCACCACCTTCCGGACCTACCTGTCGACGCTGAAGTTCTGCCTCTTGGGCTGGGCCGCGACGCTGTCGATCGGCTTCACGGTGGCCTACTTCGTCGCCTTCCACGTCCGCTCGACGGCGATGCAGACGGTGCTGTTCCTGATCTGCACCATCCCGTTCTGGACCTCGAACGTGATCCGGATGATCGCCTGGGTGCCGCTGCTCGGCCGCAACGGCCTCGTCAACGACACGCTGATGAGCCTCGGGTTGATCCGCACCCCGATCGAGGGGCTGCTCTACTCCGACTTCTCGGTGGTGCTGGCCTTCATCCACCTCGACACGGTGTTCATGATCGTGCCGATCTTCAACTCGATGATGCGGATCGACCGATCCCTGATCGAGGCCGCCACGGACGCCGGCGCCACGCCCTGGCAGACCCTGTGGAACGTCATCGTGCCGCTGTGCAAGCCGGGCATCGCCATCGGGTCGATCTTCGTGCTGACGCTGATCATGGGCGACTTCGTGACTGTCGGCGTCATGGGGGGTCAGCAGATCGCCTCGGTCGGCAAGGTGATCCAGGTGCAGATGGCCTACCTGCAATTCCCCGCGGCCGCCGCCAACGCGGTGGTGCTGCTCGGGGCCGTGATGGTGCTGATCGCAGCCCTCACCCGCCTGATCGACCTGCGCCGGGAGCTTTAGAGAGATGCGCCGCGACGGGCCCCGCCCCTTCTCGTTCTACGTGCTGGCGGCCTTCTTCGGGCTGTTCGTGCTCTTCCTCTACGGGCCGACCCTGACGATCCTGGCGCTCAGCTTCCAGGGCCCGCAGGGCGGCCTCACCTTCCCGATGAACGGGGTCTCGACCTTCTGGTTCTCGCGCCTCTGGGCGGGTCTCGGCGTCGTCGACATCTGGGCGGCGTTCCGGCGCTCGCTGGCGCTGGGCCTCGTGGTAATGGGGCTCACCGTCACCCTGGCATTCTTCGCGGGGCTGGCCTTCCGCAAGGGCTTCCTCGGCCAGACGCCCCTGTTCTACGTCGCGGTCGCGAGCCTGATCGTGCCATCGATCGTGGTCTCGCTCGGCATCGGCCTCGAATTCCGGCTGATCGACGAGGGCGTCAAGGCGCTCGCCGCCCGGACCGGCTGGGGCTTCCTCCAGGACCACGGCACCGTGATGGGATTGTTCACCTCCGCTCTCGGCGCCCACCTCACCTGGACCCTGCCCTTCGGCCTCCTGATCATGTTCGCGGTGTTCAACCGCTTCAACCCGGCCTACGAGGAGGCGGCCCGCGACCTCGGCGCCACCGGCCCGCAATCCCTGATCCACGTCGTGGTGCCGATCATCCTGCCCTCCCTCGTCGGCGTGGCGCTCTTCGGCTTCACCCTGTCCTGGGACGAGCTCGCCCGCACCAGCCAGGCGATCGGCGGGCGCAACACCCTGCCGCTGGAGCTCCAGGGCCTCACCACCACGGTGACGACGCCGGAGATCTACGCGCTCGGCACCGTGACGACCGGCGTCTCGCTCCTCGTCATCGGGCTCGCCTTCGGCAGCTTCCTGGCGATCCAGCGCCGGCGCGCGAAGCGAGTGACGCTGCCCGGGACCTAGATCCCGTCAATCCGTCGTCCGGACCGTCCAGGTCGCCCGCCGGATCCCCTCGGCCGCCCCGAGCCGGGCGATCACCGCGTCGATCTCCTCCGGCTCGATCGCGGTGCTGACCAGGGTGGCGACCACCTCGACGTCGTCCTCGCCGCGCTCCTCGACGTCGACCTCGCTCACCGGGTAGTGGGCCGCCTCCAGGCGTTCCACCAGGAGGTCGCGCACCTCGGAGAGGCGGCCGGTCTCGGTGACGGCGCGGACCTCGTAGGTGGCTTCCGCGTCGCGCTCGTCGATCGGGATGCGATTGATGGCGTTGACGAGGGGCCGCAGCAGGGTGTTGCCGGCGAGCACGGCGGCGGTGACGAGGGCCGCCTCCGCCGCGAGGTCGACGCCCGAGAGCGCCCCGACGGCGGCCGAGCACCAGAGCGTCGCCGCGGTGTTGAGGCCGCGGACGTTCATCCCCTCCTTCATGATGACGCCGGCGCCCAGGAAGCCGACGCCCGACACCACGTAGGCGACGATGCGGATCGCGCCGTCGCCGTGGCCGATGCGCATGCCCAGATCGACGAAGGCCGCCGCCCCCACCGCCACCAGCACGTTGGTGCGCAGGCCCGCGGTGCGCTGCCGGTACTGGCGCTCCGCCCCGATCAGGGTGCCGAGCACGAAGGCGCAGACGAGGCTCAGGGCCGAGTTCAGGAATTCGCCGGCCTGGAAGGCCTGGATGATCGCCATCGCGTCTGCGGCTCCGGAGGGGCTCCCGGGCGGACCGGGAGCCCGCGCCGAATCCCGCGCCTATACCGGCCGCGTGTGACGGCGCGATAGCGGCGTCAGGGCGCCTTGGAGGGGGCCTTGGGCGGAATCTTGACCGCGACCTTCGCCCTGGCCTTCGCCTTGCGGGCCTTCGCGCCCTCGGCCCCGGCGGCGCGGATCAGCGCGGCGAGCCCGGCCTCGCTCACCGCCTCGGCCGCCTCCGGCACGCTGAACCAGTGCCCCTCGCGCTCGTTCTGCTCGGGCCAGGTCTTGAGCTGCTTGCGCACGTCGAGGCGGAAGACCTGGACCTGGCACAGCACGGTGTCGCGGCTCTTCAGGCGCTTGTGGTAGAAGTAGCTGCCGAGCGCCCGCCGGCCGACCCGGCCGATCAGGCCCGCCTCCTCGTAGGCTTCGCGGGCGGCGGCCTCGTAGTTCTTCAGGCCCTTCATCGGCCAGCCCTTCGGCACCACCCAGCGCCGGGTCTCGCGGGAGGTGATGAGCATGACCTGCAGGGCGCCGTCCGGGCCGAGCCGGACCGGCAGCACGGCGACCTGCCGGCGCGGCTCGCCGCTGCGCTCCGACCAGCCGGTGAGGAGGCCCGCGAGGGAGCGCAGGCTCTTCATGCGCCCGCCCGGCCCGCAAGGACGCCGTATCCCGGAAGGCCGGCTCGAAGGCGGGGGCAGATCACGGGTGTCACGGCGGGGCGCACTCGCTGGTCCGGTCTTGGGCGGGGGACCGCCGACGACCTCCCGCGACGACCTCCCGGGAGGCGCCTCGGGCGGTCCTTCGTCGTGCGATCGGGCCGGCCCCTCGCGGCGGACGGCACACCTCGCCCGTCCCTTTAAGCGGGTTGCGCCGCGGCGCTCAAGCAGGATTTGTTAACCGGCAAAACAATCCGGTCCGGCGTCAGGCGTCGCTGCCCAGCGTGGCGATGAGGCTGTCGAGGCGGGCGCGCAGGTCCGCGATCTCGCCCTCGGACATCTGCAGGGTCTGGACCACCGACCGGCGCACGTCCACGGCCTCGGCTTGCAGGGCCCGGCCCTCCTCGGTCAGGCTGATCTCGACCTCGCGCTCGTCGGCCTGGCGCCGGGTGCGGCGCACGAAGCCGGCCGCCTCGAGGCGCTTGAGCACCGGGGTCAGCGTGCCGGAATCGAGCCGCAGGCGACGGCCGATATCGGAGACCGTGAGGCCGTCATTCTCCCACAGCACGATCAGCACGAGATATTGCGGGTAGGTGAGGCCCAGCCGCTCGAGCAGCGGCCGGTAGCACTTCGTCATGCGGTGGGAGGCCGCGTAGAGCGCGTAGCAGAGCTGGTTGTCGAGCCGCAACGCATCCACGCCTGCCAGGACAGGCTCGAGAGAGTTCATGTGCACACCATACCGACGGCAACCGGACGTCGCCCTCGCCGCAGGATCCTCGTACCGCCAGCATAACACGGGCCGGCGGACCGTCGAAACCGCTGCGCGGCGTTCGATGGTGAACAATAATCTCTCGGATGCGGTGCCGCGCGCAACAGCATAAGATGGATAACAGGATTGCGGACGCGTCAGCGTCGCCCGTCGAGCGGCGGACGGGTCCGGCGCTCGACGAGAGGCCGTCCGGCCCGGCGCTCGACGATGACCGTGCGCGGACCGCGCAGGCCGTTGCCGGTGCTGATGATCCGCTCGGGCGCGCGCTCCGCCTTCGGCCGGGCGGCCAGCACCTGGGCGGCCTGGAGCACGTGCGGGCGCACCTCCTCGGGGGACAGGCCGATCAGGCCCGCGGCGATCTCGACCTGCTGCTCGACGTCGTCGGCGAGGTCCTGGGCCGCGGCCACCGCCTCGGAGACGGTCGGGGGCTCCTTGCGCACCCGGATCGGCGGCAGGTTGCGGGGCTTGTCGGTCGGCTTCTTCACGGTGCGGCTCATCATCATGGGCTGACCATAGCGCGGGCACGACGATTGTTGCAGTGCAACACGCGCATGTCCAACCCGGCGCGGCTGGAATGGTTGCGCGGTGTTTCCGGGTAGGATGCGGCGGCGCCAGCGGAATTCGGTTCGTGAGCGGATCCCGCGCCGGGTCGGGCATAAGGTCGCAGGCACCGTCGCGGCGGCGGGAGGGGCGGCTCGCGGGCGACGGCTTGCCGGGAAGGGGCGGCCCTGAGAGGATCGGGCCATGACCGAGCTTCCCCGCCTCGACCCGCGCCTGACCCCGGCCCGGCCCGACCTCGCCGACGAGCGCCTGCGCGGCCGGGTCGAGGCGGCGCGCTACGTCCCCGGCCGGCCGCACCGGATCGGGGCGCCCCTCGCGCCCCTGCGGCGCGCGCCCGACCCGCTCGCAGCCCTCGACAGCGAGGCGCTCCGGGGCGAGGCCGTGACGGTCTACGACGTGCGCGACGGCTGGGCCTTCGCGCAGCTCGCGGCGGACGGCTACGTCGGCTATCTCCCGGCGGAGGCGCTCGGCCCCGCCGATCCGGCCCCGACGCACCGGGTCGCGGCGCCCCGCACCTTCCTCTACCCCGCCGCCGACCTGAAGCGCCCGGTCCTCGGCGCGCTCAGCCTCGGCGCCGGGGTGACGGTCGACGGCCTCGAAGGCCGGTACGCGCGCCTCCACGGCGGCGGCTTCGTCGTCGCCGGGCATCTCGCACCGGTCGACGCGATCGAGCCGGATTTTGCCGCGACGGCCCTGCGCTTCCTCGGCACGCCCTATCTCTGGGGCGGGCGCAGCAGCCTCGGGCTCGACTGCTCCGGGCTGGTGCAGGCGGCGCTCGCCGCCGCCGGCATCCGGGCGCCCCGCGACAGCGACCAGCAGGAGGCCGCCCTCGGCGCACCGGTGCCGGTCGCCCTGGACCTCTCCGGCCTGCGCCGGGGCGACCTGGTGTTCTGGCGCGGCCATGTCGGGATGATGCTGGACGAGGCCCGGCTGATCCACGCCAACGGCCACCACATGGCGGTGGCGGTCGAGCCCCTGGCGGAGGCGGAAGGCCGCATCCGCGGCGGCGCCACCGGACCGGGCACCGGGGACGGGGCGATCCGGGCAATCCGGCGCCTGGTTCCCGCCGCCTGACGGTGCTCCCGGGAAGTCCGGCGCGTCGACAGCCTCGGTGACTTTAGGGCAGCTCCGCCCGGCGGGACCGACATTCCATGCGCGAATCCGTGGACATCCGGCGGGATATCGGCCGCGCGCGATTGTCTATGCCTCGCGCTGGCCATAACCCGTTGTAGGATGGGCGCGGCGCTGCCGCCGGCAGCCCCGTCTCGAGCCACCAAGGACATGAAGCCGCGATGCTGACCGGTTCGGCCATCACCCGCGCCCTCGTCATCGTCGTGCTGGCGGCCGGCCTCGCCGGCCTGTGGCAGGTGCTGATGCCGCGCTCCACCGTCACGCACGTGTCGGAGCCGCCCAAGGTGGATTCGTCCAAGCGGGCCGAACCCGGGCGGAGCGTCGCGCCCGCGAGCCCGCCGCCGAGCGAGGGCGGGGACCCGGTGCGCTCGGTCTATCCGGGTCCGCGCCCGGCGGACCCGCCGGCGCAGCGCCAGCCGCCGGTGGCGGAGGCGGCCCCGGCGCCGAGCGACGTGCCGGCGCCTGCCCCGGCCCCCTCCCCTCCCCCGGTCTTCACACCGGCCGCGCCCTCCGCGCCGCTGCCCCAGGCCGACGCCACCGCCGACGCACCGCCGTCGACCGGCACCGTCGACCTCAACACCGCGAGCGTAGCGGAACTGAACGGCCTTGGCGGCGGCATGATCGGCAAGGCGATCATCGCCAAGCGGCCCTACGGGTCGCCGGGCGAACTCCTGTCGAAGCGGGTCCTGAGCCGGGCGACCTATGACAAGATCAAGGATCAGGTGACGGTGCGCTAGGATGGGCTCCGACATCGTCGAGGAGCGCTCGCCCGGAAGAGAGGCCGGCGACGATGATGGACTTCGACGAGCCCCCCCTGATAACGTTCTACCTCCCTGCTGAAGGAGGACGCAGCACCCTCGGGAAAGGGGATACCGAGCACGCTTGCCCAGAAGCCCCACGCAGTGGATCGGCCCGGCTCATTGGCGAATGCGGCGTGGTCCCGCCTTCGTGCTCTGGGCGTTTGGCAAGCCCGAGGATGCCCTCACTACGCGATACCCGGACGGCTCGCGGGGAACGATCCTCGATGCCTTGGACCATGGATTGCGACGGCCCTCGTCGAGACCACGACGACGGATCTACGGACCGCTGGACATCGAGGTTCGCGGAGCCGCCGGCCCTTGTGCCAGTGTAGCCTTTGGCTACATTCCGCACATGGCCTTCACCTTTCCCATGATCCGTACCGCGCCGACAGATCGCCCGCCCGAGCAATTCGAGCGGGTAGAACTTCTGAGCGCTGGTCGGACGTGGGAGGGTCAGGACGTGCCGAGCGGCAGTTGCGGCATGGTCGTGGAGGTGCTCGGCGACCATGAGGCGTTCATGGTCGAATTCGTCGAGCCCTTCGCGGCGCTGGTGACAGTGCGGGCCGGTGACGTGCGCATCGCGTAGGAATGCACCGCCTTCTCGCCGTTGGCGACTACCTGCCGGATGTCCATTGTCCGTTGGTGAAGGTCACCGGTTATCTCTTGAGCCCAGATCCGCGCGTTGACGGGCAAGGGAAGCGAGCTTTCTTCGAGGCGTTCGGGTTCAAACGCGAGCATCCCGGCGCTCTCATCTCCGCGCTTGAAATTCATGGCGTCGAAAATCCGGTCGTCCGCTGCCGCAAAGACGAGTGGGGGTTCTACTGGGAGTGCAGCGGGCCGTTGAAGTGTCCGAATGGTCGCGAGCCCACCGTAAAAACGGTCTGGATTTTGAGGCCTGGGCAGGAAATTCCGAGCCTGGTCACAGCAGTGCCGGATTGATCTTGAGGTATCGAGAGCAGCGCAAGCATCCTTGCTGCGGTCGAGATGGCCCCCGATCCGGCCGGGAGACGGCAGGGCGGATTTCGCGGAGCCAGCGGCCGAAACCCTCCATCGCCCCGGTGAACCAGCGGCCCGAGCGAAGGCGCTCCGGGCCACGCTCCGCTTTTACAAAGCCCCCTCGCGATCCCGGAAGTCAGCGTCCCCTCGGAAAAGTCGTGAACCTCGACGACATGAGTGAGACGATCTTGAGCGCGAGGTCGAGATGGGCAGGGTTCACGGATCGGCTCGACGACCCGGTGGCCAGCGGCCGGATCACCGAGGCGGAAACACAGCTCCGTCGCGCCGACCGTCCGGCACCGTCGTCGATGAATGAGGAGAAATCCCCGGGCCTCGACCCCCGATGCACCGGGGGCCGCCCCCCTCACGCCGCCAGCGGCGCCGGGATCTCGGTCTCGCGCTCGGTCACGAGGTCGGCGGCGATGCGGCCGGAGCCCGCCGCCATGGTCCAGCCGAGCGTGCCGTGGCCGGTATTGAGCACGAGGCCGCGGATGCGGGTGCGGCCGAGATAGGGCACGTTCGAGGGCGTGGTCGGGCGCAGGCCGCTCCAGGCGGTAGCGGCGGCGAAGTTGCCGGCGTTGGGGAAGGTGCGCCGGGCGTTCTCCAGGATCGCCGCGACCCGCGCGGCGTCGAGGTGGCGGGTGTAGCCCGACAATTCGGCCGTGCCGGCGACCCGCAGGTGGGTGCCGAGGTTCGAGTAGACCAGCTTGTACTCGTCGTCGGTCAGGCTGACCTGCGGCGCGCCGTTGTGGCCCTCGATCGGGATCGAGACCGAGTAGCCCTTGGCCGGGTAGATCGCCAGGTTGACGCCGTAGCGGCGCAGGAACGGCGCCGACCACGCGCCGAGCGACACGACGACGTTCGGGGCGGTGAGCCGCTGGTGACCGCCGGCCACCATCGCCTCGACGCCGGCGATCCGGTCGCCGTTCGGGGAGAGCAGCAGCCGCGTCGCCTCGGAGCCGTACAGGAAGGTCGCGCCCATCGCGGCGGTACGTGCGGCGAGCGCCTGGGTGAAGGCGCGGGCGTCGCCGCTCTCGTCCTCCGCCGTGTAGGTGGCGCCGACCACGTCGTCGATGGCGTTCGCGAAGGCCGGCTCGAGCGCCAGCACCTCGTCGCGGGAGACCACCCGGCGCTCGCAGCCGTGCTGGCGCATCAGCTCGGCGACGGGCTTGGCCGCCTCGAACTCCTTGGTGTCGCGGTAGAAATGCAGGATGCCGAGGGTCTTCTCGGCGTAAGCCAGGTTCTCGGCGGCGCGGATCTCCTGGAGCTTGGCGCGGCTGTAGGCGCCGAGCCGCACGATCTCGACGGTGTTGCGGCGCGCCCGCTCGGGCGTGCAGTTGCGCAGGAAGCCGGCGATCCACGACCATTGGTGCCGGTCGAGGCGGGGGGTGAAGAGCAGCGGCGCACGCGCGTCGAACAGCCACTTCATCACCTTGAGCGGCGCGCCTGGGTTGGCCCAGGGCTCGGCGTGGCTCACCGAGATCTGGCCGCCATTGGCGTAGCTGGTCTCGAGGCCTGCGCCGCCCTGGCGGTCGATCACGCAGACCGACAGGCCGGCCTTCGCGGCCCAGTAGGCGGTGGCGGTGCCGACGACGCCGGCACCGAGCACGATGAGGTCGAAGGAGGTTGTCTGTCCCGACACGCGTTCCATCCTTCCCGCCGGGTCACGGCGGGTTACAGGGGTTGGAACTCTGTTCGGGTGGCCTGAGAGATTCGCCGGCGGTGCCGGCTTGCTCCATCGGCGGGCGTCGTGGCGCCCTCTCCAGAGTGTCCTCTCGATCGCGGTCCTTTGACCTGAGAGCTTCGGCGCGCAGCACGGCTGGCGCACCTTTCCCCTTCGGTGCCGGCTCGGGGCCGGTCTCTCCCGCGACCATCAACGGACGGCCAAGCCTCTACCATGGCCGCCCGGGGCGCGAAAGCGCCAAACGTCGCGAAAGCGACAGGATCGGTCGCCCCCGCTCAAGCGGGGGACCGGCCGCTCAGGCGCGGCAGGCCTCGAAGCCCCGGCGGATCGCCTCCGGGTCGAGGTGGCGGCCGATGAAGACGACGCGGGATTCCCGCGGGTCGCCCGGCTTCCACTCGTCCTGCAGGTCGCCGTCGAGGATCATGTGGACGCCCTGGAAGACGAAGCGGCGCGGCTCGTCGGGGAAGCTGACGATGCCCTTGCAGCGCAGGATGTCCGGCCCCTGGACCTGGGTCAGGTCGGAGATCCACGGCATGAACTTGTTGGGATCGACCGCGCCGGGAATCCGCGCCGAGATCGACTGGATCTCGTCGGAATGGTGGTGATGGTGGCCCTCCTCGAGGAAATCGGGCTCGACCTCGATGATGCGGGAGAGGTCGAAGGCCTTGCGGTCGAGGACCGTCGCGAGCGGCACCGCGCAGTGCTGGGTGCGGTGGATCTCGGCCGACGGGTTGATCGCGCGGATCTGACGCTCGACGCTGTCCAGGCCGGCCTCGTCGACGAGGTCGGACTTGTTGAGCAGGATCACGTCCGCGAAGGCGACCTGGTTCTTGGCCTCGGGGGCGTCCTTCAGGCGCTCGGACAGCCACTTGGCGTCCGCCACCGTCACCACGGCGTCGAGGGTGGCGGCCTCGCCGACATCCTGGTCGACGAAGAAGGTCTGGGCGACCGGGGCTGGGTCGGCGAGGCCGGTGGTCTCGACGATGATCGCGTCGAACTTGCCCTTGCGCTTCATCAGCCCGTCCATGATGCGGATCAGGTCGCCGCGCACGGTGCAGCAGATGCAGCCGTTGTTCATCTCGAACACTTCCTCGTCGGCGCCGACCACGAGGTCGTTGTCGATGCCGATCTCGCCGAACTCGTTGACGATCACGGCGTAGCGCTTGCCGTGCGGCTCGGTGAGGATGCGGTTGAGGAGCGTGGTCTTGCCGGCGCCGAGATAGCCGGTGAGCACTGTGACGGGGATCTTGTCGGACATGCGGGGGCGTCTTCTTGCAGCGAAACCGGTCGCGGGGGCGCCGCCGGGGCGGCGCGGCGCAGAGTGATATAGTGTGTCACTCCGCCCGGCGCGAGACCGGCTCGGGAAGAGTGAAGCGGGCGACCTCGCCGAGCAGTTCGACGAAGGCGCGGGCGCCGTGGTCGAGGAGGGCGCGCCCGGCCTCGACGCTGCCGAGGCGCGCGTCGCCGATGGCGCCGGCCGGGTTCAGGTCCTGGGCGTGCCAGGCGAAGGCGGCCGGGCGCCCGGCCCGCAGGTGGGTGTAGTCGCGCGCGATCTGCCGGGTCGCCGGCACGAAGTCCTCGATCGCCCCGCGCCGCACCAGGTCGGGCCGGAGCGCCAGCATCAACGCCGTCTCGATCCCGCCGCCATGGATGCCGTGGCGCACCTCGTCGTCCGGGAACAGCCCCGGCGGCGTGCCGAACCGGCCCCAGGCGGTGGTGACCGCCACCATCCCGTGCCGGCCGCGCAAGCCTAAGGCCACGAGGTCGACGAGCGCGCTGTTGCCGCCGTGCGAGGACACGATGACGAGCCGCGGGCAGCCCGCCCGCGCCACCCCGTCGCCGATCTCGCCCCAGGCCCTCAGCGCCGTCTCGGGGGTGAGCGTCAGCGTCCCGGGGAAATCGGCGTGCTCGGGCGACAGGCCGACGGCCTGCACCGGCAGGACCCGCACGTCGAGGTCGTCGGGGACGAGGTCGATGAGCCGGGCGAGGTAGCCCTCGGCGATGACGACGTCGGTCGAGAGCGGCAGGTGGGGGCCGTGCTGCTCGACCGCCGCGACCGGCAGCACCGCCACGGTGCCCGACAGGGCGCCGCCGCGGCACTCCTCGGTGGTCAGGTCGCCCCAGGGCCGGGCCGGCATGCGCTTGGCTCCTTCTTCTTCGACGCTCGCGCCGCCCCAGCATAGGCCGCAGGGGACGGGACCGAAACCGGGCGGCGTCATCGAGCCGTCACGTCCGGGCTGGCATGTGCGCCTTGGGACGCCAGGACCGGCGCCCCGCCCGCCCTTGCGCCCGTGGCGCCTGCGCGGCAGGATTCGTCTCGATAACGGGGGCCTCACGCCATGGCAGCGGTCGAGCAGGCTTTGGCCGTGGACGCGCCGCGCCGGGCGGCCAAGCGCCTCCGGCCCCCCGGCGCCAAGAGCGTCGGCTGGGCCCTGATGCAGGCGGCGCGCCTCCATCGCGGCCGCATCGGCGACCGCCTGGCGGAGCTCGACCTCTTCGCCGGCCAGGAGCAGGTGGTGCAGGCCCTGGCCGCCGCCGGCACCATGACGATGGGCGACCTCGCCGCCACCCTGCGGGTGCGCCCGCCCACCGCCTCGAAGACCATCACGCGGCTCGCCGCCATGGGGGTGGTCGAGCGCCGGACCGAGGCCGGGGACGGCCGCATCGTCCGGGTGCGCCTGACCGAGGCGGGCCTGGCCAAGGCCGCGGCGATCGAGGGCCTGTGGGACGAGGTCGAGGCCGAGATGCTGGAGGGCTTCGACAACAAGGAGCGCCGGCGCCTGCGCAAGCTCCTGCGCCGCGCCGCCCGCAACCTCGCCGAGGCCGCCGGGCTCGAGGCGCACGATTCCGACGCCGAGGCCGAGGACGACCTCGAGGCCGGGCTCGACGGAGATGCGAGCCGGGACATGGACTGACGGGAACACGGACTGACGGGCGCGTGGACCGGGTCGGACGCGGCCCGGCCGAGGCGGGCCGCGCAGCCTTGCCGGCCCGGCGCGGCCCCTATCTCTCCCGTCGGTGAATCGACGGGAAGGAGACCGCCATGGTCCAGCAGGAACGCAGCGCGCTCGTCGTCGGAGCCTCGCGGGGCTTGGGGCTCGGGCTGGTGCGGGCCTTCCTCGCCCGCGGCTGGGCCGTCATGGCCACCGCCCGGGGGGAGGCGCCGGCGCTCGCCGCCTTGAGCCCCGTCGCGCCCGACCTCGCCCGGGTCGACATCGACGACGACGCGGGCGTGGCGGCCCTGCGCGACGCGCTCGCGGGACGCAGCTTCGACGTCGTGTTCGTCGTCGCGGGCGTCGCCGACGGGGCCGGAGTGCCGCTGCCGCAGGGCGACCGGGCGAGCGCGCTCAAGCTCTACGAGACCAACGCGGTGAGCCCGATCCGCTTCGCCGAGGCCTTCGCGGACAGAATCGCCCCCGGCGGCCTGGTGGTGCTGATGAGCTCGGTCCTCGGCAGCGTCTCGCTCAACGAGGGCGGCACCTGGGAGGGCTACCGGGCGAGCAAGGCCGCCCTCAACACGCTGGCCCGCTCCTTTTCCGCCCGCCACCGCGACGCGCCCTTCGGCACGCTGCTGATGCATCCGGGCTGGGTGCGCACCGACATGGGGGCGGGCCGGAGGCCGACATCGACGTGGCGACCAGTGCCGAGGGGATGGCGGCGGTGATCGAGGGACGGCTCGGGCAGCGGGGCTGCGCCTACGTGGATTATCGCGGGGAGACGCTGCCGTGGTGAGTGTCCGGCACGCTCGATCCCCCCGTCGATACTGATCCCCTCGTCGTCATCTCCGGGGGGCCGCGAAAGCGAAACCCCGGATCACCCGGTGAGGCGAGAAGCCAGGGCCCACCCGGTCGGGTCGAGGAACAGGCGCCGGCCTCACTCCGCCAACCCCCGCCCCAACGCCCCCACCACGATCTCGATCTGCCCGCGCAGGACCGGTTCGCTCAGCACCATCAGCTTCTCGTCGAGGCCGAGGCTGACGAGGCCGTGGGTGGCGGAGAACAGCGAGCGGGCGAGGAGGGCGCGGTCATGCTCGCCGAGATCCGGGCGCAGGACCCGCAGCGGCGCCTCGATGTAGCGGAACAGCCGCACCTGCTCGACGAGGTACCAATCGGGCAGCGCGTCCGTGACCCGGTGCTGGAACAGGGCGCGCCAGCGCGCCGGGTTCTCGGCGGCGAAGTGCAGGTAGGCCACCGCCAGCCGCACGAGCGTCGCCACCGCTGCGTCCTTCTGGGCCGGGGTCGCGGGGCCGTCGGGCGCCGTCGGGAGCGGGACCGTGGCGATGACGCGGTCGAACAGGGCGAGCGTGCGCAGGTTCACCGCCAGGATCAGCGCGTCGAGGTCGGGAAACGCCGTGTAGATCGCGCCGAGCGCGCAGCCGACGTCCTTCGCGAGATCGCGGGCCTTCAGCGCCGACAGGCCGCTCCCCGCGATCGTGCGCTCGGCCGCGTCGAGCAGGGCTTCCCGCAGGCGCTCCCGCCGCTCATCGTTGCGCATCCGCCCGACCTCTCCCCGAAGGAACTCTCGCTGAACAACGTTCAAAATCGCGCTTGAACAACGTTCAGACCTGTGGAAGGATGCGATCGTGAACAACGTTCACGAACCTGGAGCCCGCGATGCTCAACCTCCTCTCCACCCTCGTCCGGGGTGCGGCCGCCCGCGCCGCCGAGGACCTGCACGACCAGCACGCCTTCCTGATCCTGGAGCAGCAGATGCGCGACGCGGCCGCCGCGCTCGACGACAGCCGCCGCACCCTGGCGCGCGCCGTCGCGCAGGAGGCCGCCGACGCCAAGGCACAAGGGGCGCTCGCGGGACGGATCGCCGATCTCGAGACCCGCGCCGTCGCGGCGCTCGCCGGCGGGCGCGAGGACCTGGCGGCCGAGGCCGCCGAGGCGATCGCCGAGATGGAGGCGGAGGCGCAAGCGCTCGAGGCCACCCGTGCGGCCTACGCGGCGGAGGTCGCGGCCCTGCGCCGGGCGGTGCGGCAGGGCACCCGCCAGCTCGCCGAGCTGGAGCGCGGCCAGCGGATCGCGCGCGCTGCGGAAGCGGTGCGCCGCCTGCGGGCCCGGCGCGGCGTGGGCACCGGGAGCCCGGCGGCGCTCGCCGAGGCGCAGGCCACCCTGCGGCGCCTGCGCGAGGCGCAGGCCGCCGACGCCGCCTCCGACGAGGCGCTGGCGATCATCGAGGGGGCGACGCCCGCATCCCTGTGCGAGCGCCTGGAGGAGGCCGGCTTCGGCCCGCGCGCGCGGCCGAGCGCCGGCCGCGTGATGGAGCGCCTGCGCGCCAAGGCCGAGACCGCGGCCGACGCCGCCTGACCGCATCGATCCCGTTCCGTCGTTTCGAGGATTCACCGCCATGACCGCGCAGACCACGCAGCATACCTCCGCCTGGGTGGCGTTCACCTACGCCTCCTTCATCGGCGCCGCCACCATGGTGGCGGGCGGCATCCTGTTCCTGCCCCTCGACCTCTGGACCAAGGGCTACCTCGCCATGGGCGTGACGATGCTGGTCCAGTCCTGCATCACCCTGGTCAAGACCGTGCGCGACGTCCACGAGGGCAAGCGCCTCGTCAACCGCATCGAGGATGCCCGGGCCGAGCGCCTGCTGATGGAGATGGGCAAGGAATAGCCGGTGCCGCCGCGGCAGCGAGGCCCCGACATCGGATCGCCGCAGATCGCGGCAAGATCGCGCGACGAAAACCGATTAGGGTTTACCGGCTAAGCCGCTCTCGAGCGCGGCTTCGCCCGCACGACCCGTCACCGAGCGAGGAACGCCCCTCATGTCCGGAAAGCTGATGGCCAGCCGGCGCTTCGCGCCCCTGTTCTGGTGCCAGTTCTTCTCCGCCTTCAACGACAACTTCCTCAAGAACGCCCTGGTGTTCCTGATCATGTTCGGGGCGGGCGGGGCCGGCGGCGGCGCGGATGGCGGCTCGGCGGCCCTGGTGACGCTGGCCGGCGCGGCCTTCATCGCGCCGTTCTTCTTCCTCTCGGGCCTCGGCGGCGAGCTCGCCGACCGCTACGACAAGGCGTTCATCGCGCGTCGCCTCAAGGCGGCGGAGATCCTGGCGGCGGGCGTCGCGGTGCTCGGGTTCTGGCTCGCCTCGGTGCCGATCCTGTTTCTGGCCCTGATCCTGTTCGGGATCGTCGCGGCCCTGTTCGGGCCGATCAAGTACGGCATCCTGCCCGATCACCTCGAGCGGGCCGAACTGCCGGCCGGCAACGCGCTCATCGAGGCCGCGACGTTCCTCGCCATCCTCACGGGCACCATCGCGGGCGGGCTCGCCGTCACCCATGGCGGGGCGCACGCCTTCGGCCTCCTGGTGATGGGCTTTGCCGTCCTGTGCTGGCTGTCGAGCCTCCTGATCCCGAAGACCGGCGAGGCGGCGCCGTACCTGCAGGTGAACCGCAACGTGCTGCGCTCGACGGGCAGCCTGATGCGCGACCTCTACGACGACACCCGCCTGTGGCGCACCGGCGTGATCACGAGCTGGTTCTGGCTCGTCGGCGCCGTCGTGCTGGCCCTCTTGCCGGCGCTCGTGAAGGGCACCTTCGGCGGCGACGAGACCGTGGTGACGGCGCTCCTCGCCCTCTTCTCGGTCGGCGTGGCGCTGGGCTCGGGCCTCGCCTCCTGGCTCTGCGCCGGGCGGATCGTGATGCTGCCGACGCCGATCGCGGCGCTCGTCATGGGCCTCGTCTCCCTCGACCTCGCCTACGTCGCCGCCACCAGCTCGGCCCCCGCCTCTCCCGTCGGGGCCCTCGACTTCCTGGCCTCCTGGCGCGGCGCCCGGATCGCGGTCGACTTCGTGGCGCTCGCCGCCGCCGCCGGCCTGTTCATCGTGCCGTCCTTCGCCGCGCTCCAGGCCTGGACGCCGAAGGAGCGCCGGGCCCGGGTCATCGCGGCCTCGAACGTGCTGGCCGCCGCCCTCATCGTGCTCGGCGCCGTCGGCCTCGCGGGCTTGCAGAAGGCGGGCCTGTCCTCGGCCGGGCAGTTCGTGATCGTCGGCATCGCCAACATCCTCGCCGGCATCGCCATCCTGGCGGTCCTGCCGACCAGCGGCTTTCGCGATTTCCTGTCGATCGTGTTCCGGGCCTTCTACCGGCTCGAGGTGCGGGGCATCGAGAACATCGAGAAGGCCGGTCCGAACGCCATCATCGCGCTCAACCACGTCAGCTTCCTCGATGCCGGCCTCGCCCTGTCGCTGACCGAGCGCGACCCGACCTTCGCCATCGACCACACCATCGCGCAGAAGTGGTGGGTGCGCCCCTTCCTGTGGCTGACCCGGGCGCTGCCCCTCGACCCGACGAAGCCGATGGCGACGCGCACGCTCATCAACGCCGTCAAGGCCGGCGAGACCCTGATCATCTTCCCCGAGGGGCGCCTCACCGTCACCGGCAGCCTGATGAAGGTCTATGACGGCGCCGGCCTCATCGCCGACAAGTCCGGCGCCGCCGTGGTCCCGGTGAAGATCGAGGGGCCGGAGCAGACGGTCTTCTCGCGCCTGTCCCGCGCCCAGGTGCGCCGGCGCTGGTGGCCGAAATTCACCGTGACGGTGCTGGAGCCGGTGCGGCTCGAGGTCGATCCCGGCTTGAAGGGCAAGGCCCGCCGCCAGGCCGCGGGCGCGGCCCTCTACGGGGTGATGTCGGACCTGATCTTCCGCACCGCCCCGATCGACCGCACGGTGTTCGAGGCGGTGGTGGACGCGGCCGAGCGCGAGGGGGCGGGCCGGGTTGCGGTCGAGGACCCGGTCTCGGGCAAACTCTCCTATCGCCGCCTGCTCATGGGCGCCCGGGTGCTCGGGGGCAAGCTCGGGCCCCTCGCCCCGCAGGGCCGGGCGCTCGGCGTGATGCTGCCGAACGCCAATGCCGCCGCCGTCACGATCCTGGGGGTCATGTCGGCCGGCCGGGTCCCGGCGATGATCAACTTCACGGCGGGCGCAACGAACATCCTCAACGCCTGCAAGGCGGCGGAGATCGACACGATCGTCACCTCCCGGGCCTTCGTGCAGAAGGGCCGCCTCGACGCCCTCCTGGAAGCTCTCGGCCAGAGCCTGAGGATCGTCTACCTCGAGGACGTCCGCGGCCAGGTCGGCCGGCTCGACAAGCTCGGCGGCCTGCTCGGCTGGCGCCGGGCGCTCCATCCCCGCCGGCCGGAGGAGCCCGCGGCGATCCTGTTCACCTCGGGCAGCGAGGGCACGCCGAAGGGCGTGGTGCTCTCCCACCGCAACATGCTGGCCAACGCCGCCCAGGCCCAGGCGCGGATCGATTTCGGCCGCACCGACAAGGTGTTCAACGTCCTGCCGGTCTTCCACTCCTTCGGCCTCACCGTCGGGCTGGTGCTGCCGCTGGTCTCCGGCGTGCCGGTCTACCTCTACCCCTCGCCGCTGCACTACCGGGTGGTGCCGGAGCTGGTCTACGGCTCGAACGCGACCATCCTGTTCGGCACCGACACCTTCCTGACGGGCTACGCGCGCGCCGCCCACGCCTACGACTTCCGCTCGCTGCGCTACATCCTGGCCGGGGCCGAGCCGGTGAAGCCGGCGACCCGCAAGGCCTACGCGGAAAAGTTCGGGCTGCGCATCCTCGAGGGCTACGGCGTCACCGAGACGGCGCCGGTGCTGGCCCTCAACACGCCGATGTTCAACCGCTTCGGCACGGTCGGGCGGATCATGCCCGGCATGGAGGCGCGGCTGGAGCCGGTGCCCGGAGTGAGCGAGGGCGGGCGCCTGTTCGTGCGCGGGCCCAACGTGATGCTGGGCTACCTCAGGGCCGAGAATCCCGGCGTGCTGGAGGCGCCCGCGGAGGGCTGGCACGACACCGGCGACATCGTGGCGATCGACGCGGACGGCTTCGTCACCATCCGGGGCCGCGCCAAGCGCTTCGCCAAGGTCGGCGGCGAGATGATCTCGCTCGCCGCGGTCGAGGCGCTCGCCGCCGAGCTCTACCCGGAGGTAGCGAGCGCGGTCGCGGCCGTGCCCGATCCCCGCAAGGGCGAGCGCCTGGTGCTGGTGACCGAGAAGGCGGATGTGACGCGCGCCGCCTTCCAGGCCGAGGCCCGCGCCCGGGGCCTGAGCGAACTCGCGGTCCCGGCCGAGATCGTGACCGTCGACAAGGTGCCGCAGCTCGGCTCCGGCAAGGTCGACTTCGCCGCGGTGACGCGGCTTGCCGCGGAGCGGACCCGGCCTTCGGAAGTGGCGGCCTGAGCGCACCGTGCGGGCCAGCCTATCCCGACGGCCTCCGTTGACGCAGCGTCGCGGCCGACCGATCTGATGCCGATGCCGATGCTTGCGGATCGGCATCGGTCGACTGTCAGGATCGCCTCATGTCCACGCCCGCCCCCGGCGCATCGGATCGCGTCGTGTTCTCGTCTCGCGAATTCCTGAAGCTGCTGGAGGTCCACGACCTGACCGGCAGCTGGGGCTGGACCTTCGCCAGCGACGACCACGTCTGGTCGCCCGGGCTGTTTCGCCTGCTCGGCCTCGCACCGGGCGCCACCCGGCCGAGCTACGCCGCCCTCCTCGCCATGGTGCATCCCGAGGACCGCCCCGCCCTCGAGACGGACGCGCAGGTGCGGCGGGACGGGGTCCTGCGCGACCACACCGTGCGGGTGATCCGCCCGGACGGCTCGCTGCGCGTCCTGTCCTGCCGCGGCGAGATCTATCACCACCCGGACGGGCGCCCGCTGGCCGCCGCCGGCACCGTGCTCGACGTGACCGACCGGGAGCGCCTGGCCGGCGTGCAGGAGGAGGAGCGCCGCCGCCGGCGCGCCCTGTTCGAGCAGACCCAGTCCTGGACCCACGCCTCGCTCTACGCCCAGGCCCAGCGCGTCGGCTCGCAGGAATTGCTGCTCCTCACCGGCGTGACGCAGGAGGCTTTCCGCCACGACTGCACCCTCGTGGTCGCCCCCGACGACCGCGAGCGCACGCGGGACCACGTCCGGGCGATGATGCAGGCCGGCCGGCCCTTCGTGACCGACAAGCTCCTGCTCCTCGCCGGGGGCGGGCAGGGCCGGTTCCGCTTCGCCTACGCGCCGGTCCGGGACAGCCGGGATACGCTCGTGACCTGGGCCACGATGGCCTCGCGCCTCGAAGGCCCGATGACGGCGCCGATGGATGCGGTGGTGCAGCGCGGGCTCGAGAGCGGGATCGCCGGACGGCATCTCGCGGCCGCCCGCGCCCTGCTCGGCTGGTCGATGCAGGATCTCGCCGCCGCCAGCGGCCTGTCCCTGTCCTCGATCCGCCGCCTGGAGGATGACGGCGACGGCCCGACCACGCGCACGCGCCGGGCCGCCATCGCGGCTTTGCGCGAGGCCGGGGTCGTCTTCATGCTCACCCACGGCAACGCGATCGCGGTCTATCGGGCCTAGGGCATCTTTCGACGAAGCGGATACCGGTTCGTCGAGAGGAAAGGCGGCCGAACCAGGGATCTGGAGCAGCGTCCGGCTGCAACGCGATCGGGCGCCGCTCTGTCGCCGCGGCTCAGCGCTTGCGGTAGACGAACACGTCCTGGTGCGCGTCGAGCTGCATCGGCCGGTACGAGACGCGTTCCAGCTCCGGCGCCGCCTCGGCCACCAGCCGCTCGACCGCCTCCGTGGTGAACCAGGTCAGGCCGTACTCGTCGGTGTAGTAGGGGTAGCGGGCGTAGTAGTACCCGTCCCGCGCCATGGCGGCGAGCACCGCCGGCTTGTCGAGCCAGTACTGCTCGTAGCGCTCCGCCGTCTCGGCCGAGCCCTGGCCGTGGATGGTGAACACCGCGACGCCGCCGGGCTTGAGGGCGCGGGCCACGTCGCGCAGGTTCGAGACCACGAAGTCGCGCGGCAGGTGGGTGTAGACCGAGAGCAGGTAGATGAGGTCGTAAGCCCCGGACGGCTTGACCGCGGCGCGCTCCATCACCGGCACCTGCGTCGCGCCGAACTCGGAGGCGGTGAAGCGGGCGCCCTCGTCGATCACATCGCAGACCGCGATCCGGTCGCCGGGGAGCCGCCGCGACAGCTCGCGCACGATGCGGCCGTAGCCGCAGCCGATCTCGAGCGCCCGGCCGACCGAATCCCAATCGCGCCCGGCCTCCTTCAGCGCCGTCTCCAGGATGTCGACGAACTGGCGCGCAC
This sequence comes from Methylobacterium terrae, assembly GCF_003173755.1. Taxonomy (NCBI): domain Bacteria; kingdom Pseudomonadati; phylum Pseudomonadota; class Alphaproteobacteria; order Hyphomicrobiales; family Methylobacteriaceae; genus Methylobacterium; species Methylobacterium terrae. The sequence continues at coordinate 4,455,746 of NZ_CP029553.1, read as the reverse complement.
CGGTCGTGTAGCTCGCGACCCGGTCGGGGGCCGTCGAGGTCAGCATGAAGTCGTTGTAGTGGGCGCGCCCGATGCCGGCGACCGGCCGCGCCCCGAGACGCGAGCCCAGCGCGAAACGGGCCTTGCGCCCGACGGCGTAGAGGGCCGGCGAGCGCTTGATCACGTTCAGCATCCCGGGCGGGATCAGCTTGGTCGAGAGAGAGGGCACGGGTTCGCTCCGGTGAGGACCGCTCTCGCCCGCGATCGACCGAGAGTGGCCGCACGATGCCGGGACCCGGCCTCCCGGACAACGATTGACGCGGTTCAAGCCTAACGGAGGCTTGAACCCGCCGGACGCATCCGCTGGACCGTCCTCGTCAAGCCTCCGTTAGGATTCCCCGCCCGATCGTCTGCGAGTGAACTTACACCCGCTCGCGCCGGATCTCGGCGCCGCAGCGCACGAGCTTGGCCTCCAGCGCCTCGAAGCCGCGGTCGAGGTGGTAGACGCGGTTGATCTGGGTCTCGCCCTCGGCGGCGAGCCCGGCGATCACGAGCGAGACCGAGGCGCGCAGGTCGGTCGCCATCACGGGGGCCCCCTTCAGGCGATCGACGCCCTCGACCACCGCGACGTCGCCCTCGAGCCGGATCCTGGCGCCGAGGCGGGCCAGCTCCTGCACGTGCATGAAGCGGTTCTCGAAGATCGTCTCACGGATCCGCGACTGGCCCCGGGCCTTCGTCATCAGGGCCATGAACTGGGCCTGGAGGTCGGTCGGGAAGCCCGGGAACGGATCGGTGGTGATGTCGACCGCCGCGATGCCGTGGCCGTTGCGGCGCACCCGGATGCCGTGGTCGAGCGGCGTCACCTCGGTGCCGGTGGTGCCCAGGATGTCCAGCGCGCTGTGAAGCAGGTCGGCCCGGGTGTTCTCGAGCGTCACGTCGCCGCCGGTCATCGCCACCGCCATGGCGTAGGTGCCTGTCTCGATCCGGTCGGGCAGCACCGCGTGCCGGGCGCCCGAGAGGCGCGACACGCCCTCGATCACGATCCGCGGCGTGCCGGCGCCCTCGATCTTCGCGCCCATCCGCGACAGGCAGGCGGCGAGGTCCACCACCTCCGGTTCGCGGGCGGCGTTCTCGATCACCGTGGTGCCATGCGCCAGCACCGCCGCCATCAGGGCGACGTGGGTGCCGCCGACCGTGACCTTCGGGAACTTGATCTCGCCGCCGCGAAGCCCGTTCCTCGTGCGCGCCACCGCGTAGCCGCCGTCGATCTCGATCGTGGCGCCCAGCGTCTCGAGCGCCATCAGCAGGAGGTCGACCGGGCGGGTACCGATGGCGCAGCCGCCCGGCAGCGACACCCGCGCCTCGCCGAAGCGGGCGAGCAGCGGCGCGATCACCCAGAAGCTCGCCCGCATGGTCGAGACGAGGTCGTAGGGCGCCGTGGTGTCGATGACGTTCGAGGCGGTGAGCCGGATGGTCTGGCCGGCCTCGGTGGTCTGGCCAGGCCGCTTGCCCACCACCATGTGGTCGACGCCGTGGTTGCCGAGGATGCGCAGCAGCGAGGCGACGTCGGCGAGCCGGGGCACGTTCGACAGCTCCAGCGTCTCGCCGGTGAGCAGGCTGGCGATCATCAGCGGCAGGGCCGCGTTCTTGGCGCCCGAGATCGGGATGACGCCGTGGAGCGGCTGGCCGCCGACGATGTGGATGCGATCCATGGTGACAACGTCCTTCGCGCCGCTCGGCGCGTCCTCGCGCGCTATGGAAGCGCGCCCTGATCCGAAACCCGTTTATTGCACCGCAGCGATGCTACCGCTACGCTTGCCCGTCAACGCCCATCGCCGCCACTTCGATCCACCGCCGGTTCCGGCGGCGCGTCGCCCGGTGCCTCGGCGGCCTCGCGCCCGCGCGCCTGCGCCTTGCGGCGCTTGAGATTGTCCCGCAGGGCGGCCTTCAGCCGCTGCTCCCGCGTCCCGTCGCCGAACCTGCCGTCGCCGGATCTGCCGTCACCTTGCCTGCCGTCGCCTTGCCCGCTCATCGCGCGCGACCCTTCGTCGCCATGACCAATTTCCAGCTTTCATGCCCGTGCGGGAGGCGTCAGAACGCCCTCCTCGCCCTCGACTTTTTCCAAAGACAAAACCGTCGCATTTGAGCGAGATCAAGGCGCGACCAGCGGTGGACCGGCGATCCGGTGTCCCGCCGCGCGGACGGGCTCCGCTCCGGAGCCCCGCCCGGTCCCGCCCCGGACGTGACCGTCCGGCCAGCCCCGCGAAGGACCATGATGCCCGAGACCCGTCAGAGCGCGACCGACTACCAGGCCCTCTTCCGCGGCGCCCTCGAGCGCCTGCACGGCGAGCGCCGCTACCGCGTCTTCGCCGACATCGAGCGCATCAACGGCCGCTTTCCCACCGCCCTGTGGCGCCGCCCCGACGCCTCCACCCGCGAGATCACGGTGTGGTGCTCGAACGACTATCTCGGCATGGGCCAGCACCCGGCCGTGGTCGCCGCGCTGACCGAGACCGCGCAGCGCTGCGGCGTCGGCGCCGGCGGCACGCGCAACATCGCCGGCAACAACTCGCCCCTCGTCGACCTCGAGCGCGAGCTCGCCGACCTGCACGGCAAGGAGGCGGGCCTCGTCTTCACCTCCGGCTACGTCTCGAACCAGGCCGGCATCTCGACGATCGCGAAGCTGATCCCGAACTGCCTCATCCTGTCGGACGCCTTCAACCACAACTCGATGATCGAGGGCGTGCGCCAGTCGGGCTGCGACAAGCGCATCTTCCGCCACAACGACCTCGCCCACCTCGAGGAACTCTTGATCGAGGCCGGCGACCGGCCGAAGCTGATCGCCTTCGAGAGCGTCTACTCGATGGACGGCGACGTGGCGCCGATCGGCAGGATCTGCGACCTCGCCGACCGTTACGGCGCCATGACCTACCTCGACGAGGTCCACGCGGTCGGCCTCTACGGCCCCCGCGGCGCCGGCATCGCCGAGCGCGACCGGGTGATGCACCGGGTCGACGTGATCGAGGGCACGCTCGCCAAGGGCTTCGGCTGCGTCGGCGGCTACATCACCGGCTCGGCGGCGCTCTGCGACGCGGTGCGCAGCCACGCCGCCGGCTTCATCTTCACCACGGCGCTCCCGCCCGCGATCGCGGCGGCCGCCATCGCGTCGATCCGCCACCTCAAGCAGTCGGGCCTTGAGCGCGAGGCGCACCAGCGCCAGGCCGCCCGCACCAAGGCGACGCTCCTCGACGCCGGCCTGCCGGTGCTTCCCACCGACACCCACATCGTGCCGGTGATGGTCGGCGACGCGGAACTGTGCAAGGCGGCGGCCGACCGGCTGCTGGAGCGCCACGGCATCTACATCCAGCCGATCAACTACCCCACCGTGCCGCGCGGCACCGAGCGCCTGCGCATCACCCCCTCGCCGTTCCACGGCGAGGCGCAGATCGCGGCGTTGCGCGAAGCGCTGGTCGAGGTGTGGGACGCGCTGGATCTGAAGCGGGCCGGGACGGTGTTCGTCGAGGCGGCGGAGTAGGGCGGAAATCCGCTCTCCTCGCGCTGGCGGGCAGGGCTTGTTCGGGGAAAAGGACCGCCGGCTTTTCCCTCCCCCCCTCTGCGGGGGAGGGTGGCCCCTGCGTCAGCAGGGGTCGGGAGAGGGGCGGCGCGACGCTGCTCCAGGTGGCGCCCTTCATCAAGATCGCGACCTCTCCGGAAGCGGCGTCCCCTCTCCCGGCCCCTCCGGGGGCCACCCTCCCCCGCAGAGGGGGAGGGGAAAAAGCCCGCGCACTCTTCTTTCCTCGGACAGCTATACCGCAGGGGGAGGATCGGCGCTCTACTTTGAAAAGGCGTGACGTCTCGATCGCTTCACTGCACGAAGCTGCGGAACGCCATTTCCATCTGTTCGTCGGGCGCGAACTCGCCGTGCGCGATCTCGGACAAGCCTTCCAGAACGAAGGGTAGATCCTCCGGCGCGATCTCGGCCCAGGCATCGTTCCGGACGAGCAGGACGATCACGCGTGCGATCGCGTCCTGCCGATCGGGCGGCAAACGCTTCCAGCGCCGCCAACGCTTGCCGCAGCAACTCCGCCATCGCCGGGCGCCCTCCGTCTCCGTTCCCGCGGATCGCAGCACGGACGGCGCCCACCCCTTACGACAACCGCCCCAGCAACCGCTCCACCAGCGGGTTCTCCGCCGCGAAGGCGTAGTCGATCCGGCGCACGCTCACCGCCTGGGCGCCGGCCTGGACCAGGGCGTCGGCGAGGCCGAACACCGCATCGGTCGGGCAGCGCAGCACGATCTCAGCCCCCCTCTCCGGCGCGCCGTAGGGCAGTTCGGCCTCGTGCAGGGCGGCCAACGCCGCCAGGTCGATCTCGCCCGAGGCCGGCATCCCTGCCCGGACCTCGCGGGTGGTGCGGGCCCGCTCCTCGGCGCTGATCCGGCCGAGCACCGCCTGGACGGCCCGGCGCGGGGTCTCGCTCCAGGAAGCGGCGAGCGAGGCGACGAGGTTCGCCTCCGAGCGCAGGATCACCCCGTCGTCGAGGATCTTCAGGGCGTTCGCCGCGAGCGTCGCGCCGGTCGTGGTGATGTCGACGATGATCTCGGCGCTGCCGGAGGCCGGCGCGCCCTCGGTGGCTCCTAAGCTCTCGACGATGCGGTAATCGGCGACGCCGTGCTCGGCGAAGAAGCGGCGGGTCAGGTTGACGTACTTGGTGGCGATGCGCAGGCGCTTGCCGTGGCGCACCCGCATGTCGCTCGCCACCTCGTCGAGGTCGCTCATCGAGCGCACGTCGATCCAGGCCTGGGGCACCGCCACCACCACGGTGGCCTGGCCGAAGCCGAGCGGCGTCAGCAATTCGACCTGGCCGGCGGCGTCCGGCAGGGTCTCGCGGATCAGGTCCTCGCCGGTGATGCCGAGATGGGCCGCGCCGCTCGCGAGCTGGCCGGCGATCTCGGAGGCCGAGAGGAAGCGCACCTCGACCCCGTCCACGCCCTTGAGGCGGCCGCGATAGTCGCGGGCGCCGCTGGTCTGAGCGAGCGTCAGGCCGGCGCGGCCGAAGAAGGCGGCGGCGTTCTCCTGCAGGCGGCCCTTCGAGGGCACCGCCAGCACCAGGGGGCCATCGACGGGACTTGCCATCATCGTGTCGCCCATCAGCGCGCCCCCTCCAGGCGTTCGAGCCAGAACGAGCAGCCCACGGCGGGCAGGGCGTCCGGGCTGCCGAGATGCTGGAGCAGGCCGTCGTAGCGCCCGCCACCGACGAGGGGTTTTCCGCCCCCCTCCTCCGCGACCTCGAAGATGAAGCCGGTATAATAGTCGAGGTTGCGGGCGAAGCTGCCGGTGAACACGAAGCGCTCGAGCGGCAGGCCGCGGGCGGCGATGAAGCCGTTGCGCTCCTCGAACAGGGCGAGCGCCGCCTCGAGCCGCGGATCGTCGAGCCCGGCCCGGCGGGCGAGGTCGCGGGCGGCGAGCGCCGCCGCGTCGGGATCGCCCGTGAGGGCGAGATAGGCGTCGAGCACCTCGCGGGCACGGGCGCCGAGGCCGGCACCGCCCTCGGCATGGGCCGCCGCCTTGGCGAGGAAGCGCTCGGCGATCTCGCCGGCGGTGCGGCCGCCGACCCGGCTGATGCCCGCGATGGCGAGCACGTCCTCGACGAAGGCGCGCACCCCTTGCGGGTCCTGGCCCTGGATGGCCGAGAGGAGGCCCGCATGGGCGGCGTCGACCGCGACGGGCGCGGCGACCGCGTCGAGGGAGCGGCCGGCGGCGACCGCCCGCAAGCTCCGGCGTTTGGCCGCCGGCTGGACGTTCAGCGCGTCGAGGAGCGCGGTGATCAACCCCATGTCGCCGAGGCGCACCTGATTGTCGCGGCGCCCGAGACGGTCGAGCCCGTCGAGGGCGAGGCCGAGGATCTCGGCATCGGCCGCCGGCACGTCGGTCCGGCCGATCGACTCGATGCCGGCCTGGTGGAACTCGTCGGGCTCGGCCGCCCGCAGGCGGAAGACGGGTCCGAGATAGCTGTAATCCGCCGCCTGCCCGTCGGCGACGGCGCGGTGGTGGCGCCCGACGGGAATCGTGTATTCGGGCCGCAGGCAGAGTTCCGCCCCGGCGCCGTCCTGGGTGATGAAGATGCGCCGGCGGATGTCCTCGCCGGACAGCTCCAGGAAGGGCTCGACCGGCTGCAGCACCGGCGGCTCGACCCGCGCGTAGCCCCGGTCCTCGAACAGCGCCAGAAGCGCCTCGTGCGCCGCCGCCGGCCGGGGGGCCGCGGCTCCGTTACCCGTCATTGGTCACAACACCTGCAAATCTCGGACGGCCCTGTAGCAGCCGCGGGCGGGCTTGGCGACCGGGTGCCGGTGGGGCCGTGTGCGGAGGCGACCATCGCGCTTCACGGCTCACGCTCTACGCCCCGAACCCCTTCCGCCTGGATAGCCGCGCGTCCGAGACCACAGGCTCATTCCGCTTGGCCGAGCATATCCTCCACCAACCTCGGATTTTTCTCGATCAGCGCGAGCAGCACGCGAGCGGGTCCTTGCGGCTGGCGGCGATGATGCTCCCATTGCCGAAGCGTTGCGACTGGAACGCCGATGCTGGCTGCGAAAGCCGTCTGTGCCTTGCCAGTCTGACGACGGATTGCGGCGACGTCGATCGTGTCGGGAACATGGACGATCATGCCGGGCGGAGTTTCGCCCTTCGCGTGAGCCTCGGCCTCCTGCAAGGCCGACAGCGTCCTTTCGAAGATGTCTCTGGCCATGCGCTCAAACCCGATGATGAGGCGGATCAGTGCTGCCGCCGATTCCAAAGCGCTCTGATCGAGGATGTCAGCTTGGCAAGCTGCTGCACCTCGGCGTCGCTGAAGGTGTCCCGGTCGCCCTTGCTCAACACGGCCAGCAGGTAGACCGGTGCATCGGATCCGACCTAGGCCGTCAACACGCGATATCCTCCACTCATGCCCTTGCCGCGGCCGGCGAGTCGGACCTTGCGGATGCCACCAGAGCCGACGGTGAGATCGCCCGCCTCCGGATCGGCCGCAAGCATGGCCTTCAGCGCAAGCCGGCTGATGTGCGGCATGCGCTCGGCCTCGGCGTCCTTGGTGGACGCCGGGGTCTCGGCGACCGTGTGCAACGGAGAACCGACGCTCATCTCCGAGCCTGTGAGCCAACTATGTCAATGACACAGTCCGGGGAACGGATCTCCCTCACCCCCCGTGATGCCGCGCCAGCACCTCGCGCACCCGCGCCACCATCTCGTCCACCGGCACCGAGAACTGGGCCGGCCGGGCGGCCTTCCACTCGGCGTTGCTGGCGATGGCCTCGGCGGCACGCGCCCCCTCGATCAGGTCCTTGATCTGGACCTCGCCCTTCGCCCGCTCGTCGCTGCCCTGGATGACGACGCACGGCGAGCCGCGGCGGTCGGCGTACTTCATCTGCGCCTTCATGCCGGAGGCGCCGAGATAGAGTTCCGAGCGGATGCCGGCCTGGCGCAAGGCGGCGACGAGGGCCTGGTAGGCGGCGGTTTCCTCGCGGTCGAGCACGAGGATCACCACCGGGCCGGGGGCGCTCCTCCCCGAGACGATCGGGCTGCCGACCACCTGGAGGGCGGAGAACAGGCGCGAGACGCCGACCGAGAACCCGGTCGCCGGCACCGGCTCGGAGCGGAAGCGGCCGACGAGGCCGTCGTAGCGCCCACCGCCCGCCACCGAGCCGAAGCGCACGGTCTGGCCGTCCTCGTTGACGACCGGGAAGGTCAGCTCGGCCTCGAAGACCGGGCCGGTGTAGTATTCGAGACCGCGCACCACGGAAGGGTCGGCCCGGACCCGGTCGTGGCCGTAGCCCGCCGCCTCGCACAGCTTCATGATGGCGTGCAGCTCGGCGATGCCCTGGCGCCCGGTCTCGGAGGAGCCGACCACCTCGCTCCAGCCGCCGAAGAAGCTCTCCCAGAACGCGAGGCGGTCGCCGCTCTCGGTGGGGCTCGCCTGGAACGAGACGTAGCGCAGGATGCGATCGATCGCCTCGTCGGGAAGGCCGGCGCCCTTGGTGAAGTCGCCGCTCTCGTCCTTGCGGCCGGGGCCGAGCAGCAGGCGCACGCCGTCCGCGCCCAGCCGGTCGAGCTTGTCGATCGCCCGCAAGACGGTGAGGCGCCGGCCGGCCTGGTCGTCGCCGCCGAGGCCGATCGCCTCCATCACGCCGTCGAGGACCTTGCGGTTGTTGACCTTCACCACGTAGTCGCCGCGGCCGATGCCGACCCGCTCCAGGGTGTCGGCGGCCATCATGCAGATCTCGGCGTCCGCCGCGACCGTCGGCGCGCCGACGATGTCGGCGTCGAACTGCATGAACTGGCGGAAGCGCCCCGGGCCCGGCTTCTCGTTGCGGAAGACGTAGCCGGCGCGGTAGCTGCGGTAGGGCTTCGGCAGGGCGTCGAAATGCTCCGCGACGTAGCGGGCGAGCGGCGCGGTCAGGTCGTAGCGCAGCGAGAGCCAGGATTCGTCGTCGTCCTGGAACGAGAACACGCCCTCGTTCGGCCGGTCGAGGTCGGGCAGGAATTTTCCCAGCGCCTCGGTGTACTCGATGAACGGGGTCTCCACCGCCTCGAAGCCGTAGAGCTCGAAGCTCTCGCGGATCTTCTCCAGCATCCGGTGGGTGGCGGCGATCTCGGCCGGCCCGCGGTCGACGAGGCCGCGCGGCAGGCGGGGCTTGAGGGTGGCGGCCTTCTCGGCCTTCGCGGGCTTGGGCATCGGGTCTCGCTGGGAGCAATAGGCTGGCGCGGCCTCGGGCGCCCGTCGCGGCGACGGGCTCGGGATGGCGGCGGGCGCGGGGTTCGCCGGGCTCTAGCCCATTTGCCGTCGCCTGCAAACCGAGGCCCAGCCCTCACGCCCGTCCCGAGGCCAGCCAGCGCACCCGCGCCGCCTCGAGCCCCCAGACGATGCCGAGCATCATGTAGACGTGGCGCCACTTCTCCATGTCGATCTGCATCGCCTGGAGGAAGAACATCAGGAGCGCCGGCACCACGATCTGGGCGTGGCGGCGATAGGGCGTGTCCTGGCTCATCAGCCTAAAACCCACCCGGGTGGTCATCAGCACCAGGAACACGAAGGCGACGCCGGCGACCCAGCCGCCGTTGGAGAAGGCGCCGATGTAGGAATTGTGCGGCTCGAGGTTGAAGGTGCGGCGCCAGCGCAGGGGTCCCATCCCGAGCGGGTCCTCGATCAGCATGCCGATGCCGCGCAGCTGGTTGCCGAAGCGGCCGGTCTCGCCCTCGTCGTAATCCTGCGTGACGGCGGCGCGCTTGGCGAAGGTCTCGTGGACCTCGCCGACGGAGAGCAGGCCGACGAGCGCCAGCGCCCCGAACCCCGCGGTCAGCGCGGCCAGGATCACGATGCGGCGTCGCAAACGCGGGGCGCTGGTGCGGTAGATCATCGCCACCATCACGGCGCCCATCACGACGGTGCCGCCCCAGGAGCCGCGGGAGAACGACAGGAACACCCCGGCGAGCAGGATCGCGAGGCCGAGGCCCGACAGGAGGGGGCGCCGGGCGCGGCCGGTGAGGAGGTCGTGCAGCAGGAAGAAGGCGCCGAGCGTCAGGAACGAGCCGAACACGTTCGGATCCTGGAAGGTGCCCGAGGCCCGGCCGTACTTGCTGAACAGCTCCTCGTTGCCGACGAGCCCGAGATAGCCGCCGATGCCGAGGCCGGCGCTGAGCAGCGTGCTCCCGGTGTAGACCTTGAGGGCGAGCTCGATCCGCCGGTCGCTGTCGTCGGAGAAGAACATCGTGAAGAAGATGCCGGTGACCGCGAGGTAGCACAGCTGCAGCGTCCAGACCGGCGGCAGCTCCTCGTCGAGGTAGGGCATCAGGGCCACCACCGTGGCGCCGACATAGACGAGCAGCACCGCGACGAGCGGCACCGCGCCGCGATGGAGCCGCACGCCGAGCAGGACCCAGAGCAGGATCGTGGGGATCGCCACGATGTCGTAGGGCGAGGTGTCCGAGAAGGCGAAGCAGGCGAAGAAGACGAACGCCGCCATCAGGACGAGGCCGAAGCCGCGCAGGAGGCTCAGGACCGGCATGCCCGCGAGATCGCGGCGCGGCAGGACGAACGTGGTCATCGGGCGCCTCCTCGGGTGACGGCGCCCGGGAGGTTAGCGGCGGGATGGTGTGCGCCGGCTGAAGCGACAGGGTGAACGAAACTCTAAACGGGCCCGCCGGCCGGGCGAGACGGCCCCGAGAACGGCGCGGCCCCGCCGCGGGACGCGCGACGGGGCCGGATACACACGGAGAGCCGGTACGTAACGTGGCTCCCCATGAGAATGGCGCGACGACGTGAATCCTTCGTCAACGCCGGCGGTTCAGCGCGCCGCGAGCTTCGCCTCCACCGGCGCGACGCCGGCCCGGGCCGGCCCCTCCTCGGCGGCGAGGGCCGCCTGCATGTGCGCGGCGTAGCGGCGGGCGAGCGCGGCGCAGGCCATGAGCTGGACCTGGTGGAACAGCATCAGGGGCAGCAGGATGCCGCCGACGTCCTGGCCGGCGAAGATCACGTTCGCCATCGGCACGCCGGAGGCCAGGCTCTTCTTCGAGCCGCAGAACACGATGGTGATCTCGTCCTGCTTCGAGAAGCCGAGGAGGCGGCTCGCGGCGGTCGTGATCGACAGGACGATCGCCAGGAGGACGAGGTCGACGACCAGCATGACGGCGAGCGCCGGCACCGGCGTGCGGGACCACAGGCCCGTCGCCACCGCGTGGCTGAAGGCGATGTAGACGATGAGCAGGATCGAGCCGCGATCGACCACCATGGTCAGGGGCTTGTGCCGGGTGAGCCAGGGTCCGAGGCGCGGCTGCAGCAGCTGGCCGACCGCGAAGGGCAGGAGCAGCTGGGCCATGATCTTGGCCACCGCCGCCCAGTCGAAGCCGTGGTGGCTGCCTTGCGTGTTCAGCAGCACCGCGACGAGGAGCGGGGTGATCAGCATGCCGAGGATGTTCGAGGCCGAGGCCGAGCAGATCGCCGCCGGCACGTTGCCGCCCGCCACCGACGTGAAGGCGATGGAGGATTGCACGGTCGAGGGCAGCACGCACAGGAACAGCACGCCGGCGGCGAGCGCCGGGGTCAGCAGGGTCGGGCTGAGCAGGCCGGCGGCCAGCCCGAGGATCGGGAACAGCACGAAGGTCGAGGCGAACACCACGAGGTGCAGGCGCCAGTGCACCAGGCCGGCGAGCGCCGTCTGCCGGTCGATGCGCGCGCCGTGCAGGAAGAACAGCAGCGCGATCATGCCGTCGGCGAAGACGCCGAGCCACTCGGCCGCCCGGCCCTGGACCGGCAGCAGGCTGCCGAGGATCAGGGCGCCGACGATCATCAGCGTGAAGTTGTCGGGGCGGAGGCGGGCGAGCATGGCGGTCCGGACGGAGAAGGGCGTGGGGTCCCGATCGTCCTAACCGGCCGCCGGCCCGAAGGGTACGCGGGGCGCCGGGATTACAGTTATCGTGATCTGCGATAGCCTGCGAGGCGTTCATGCAGGAAGCGGAGAGCCGGTGTGACCCGCCTGATCGATCCCGTGCTGCTGCGCACCCTGGCGGCGGTGGTGCGCAGCCGCAGCTTCAGCCGGGCGGCCGAGCAGCTCGGGCTCGGCCAGTCGACGGTGAGCCAGCACGTCCAGCGCCTCGAAGCGCAGCTCGGGCGGCGCCTCGTCGCCCGCGACACCCACTCGCTGGCGCTCACCCCGGAGGGCGAGACGGTGCTGGGCTTTGCCCGTACGGTGCTCGACGCGCACGAGCGGCTGGAGCGGGCGCTCGCCGGCGGCCCGGTGCGGGGCAAGGTGCGCTTCGGCGCCTCCGAGGATTTCGTGCAGAGCCGGCTGTCGGAGGTCCTGCGCGATTTCCGCGAGGCCTACCCGTCGGTCGACCTCGAGCTGAGCGTGGCGCTCACGGGCTTCCTCAACGACGCGCTGGCGCGGGGCGAACTCGACCTCGTCCTCGGCAAGCGCCACGTCGGCGAGACGCAAGGGGTGCTGGTGCGGCGCGACCGGCTGGTCTGGGTCGGGCTCCCCACCGCCCTGCCGGAGCGCGGCGAGCCGGTCTCGCTCGCGAGCTTTCCGCCTCCCAGCATCACCCGGGCGATCGCGCTCGCCGCGCTCGCCCAGGAGGGGCGGGCGTTCCGGATCACCTGCACCTGTGCCAGCCTCAGCGGCCTACGCGCCGCGTCGCTCGCCGGCGTCGGCGTGATGGCGCAGCCCCGCAGCCTGATCCCGGACGGCCTGCAGGAACTCGCCCATCCCGACCTGCCGCGGCTCGCCGACGTCGAGTTCGTGCTGTCCGGCCCGGGGCTGCACCGCGAGCCGAGCCGGGCGCTCGCCCACGAGATCCTGAACGCGGACATCTGGGATTGATGCACCCGTCCGGACGTCGGAGGCCGGGCCGGCCACGCGGGGATGGCGTGGATTTCCGGGCCCGGCTTTCGCCTTCCTTAAGGCTGGATCGCGGCTCGGATTGCCCGCCCGGTCGAACGCCGTAAGGTGCCCTCGAGCACGGGGTCGCGACGGTGACGAGCATCCCGGCGCCCGGGCGGTCCCGGCGCCGGATCACGCCGCGTCGGTCGCCCGCAAAGCAGGATGCGTCGGATGGTCAGGGAACTCGCCGGTCTCGTCGTGACGGCCGCGCTCGCGGCGGGCCCCGGCGTCGCGGCGCAGGCTCAAGTCGTCAACCAGCAGATCAACCAGGGCGGCACCACCACCAACGTCCACATCTACAATTTCGGCCCGCAGGGGGGATCGGCCCCGCGGGCGGTCCACGACGCGGCGCCGTCGGGCGGATCGTACTGGGACCACAACGCCTCGGTGATGGTCCTGGTCGCGGACGGCGCGCGGCGGCGCTTCTACTATCACCGGCCGCGGCCCGGCATGGCGGAGGCGGGCGCCCGCAGCGGCAGCCTGCTGTTCGACGGGGTGCGGCGGGGGAACACCTACTCGGGCACGGCCACGGTCTTCGCCGGTGCCTGCGGCACCTTCACCTACAGCGTGGACGGCATCGTGGTCGCCGACCGCCGGGTGGTGATGCGGGGCCTCGCGCCCCGGGTCGACCGGCGCACCTGCGGGGTGTTCGACTACCGGGCCGACGAGCTGGCCTTCGACCTGATCTAGGACTGCCCGCGCCCCTTCGCCCGCGCATCCTCCCTCGGCACCCCGGGGTTTCGCGGCGGCGAGCCCCGGGGTGCTCCTCGTGCGGCGGGGGCGTCGATCCCCCGCCCCTCTCGCCCCCACCCCTCTCGTCAATACCCGATGGCGCCGCGCTTGAAGCCGAAGCCCGGGACCTCGCAGCCGCAGGAACTGTTGAGGGGCGCCGGCCGGGTCGGGCAGTTGCCGCGGGCGGTGACGCAGATCCGGCCGATGCGGCCGCCGCCATACTCGCCGCGATAGCGCGGACGGTCGTACTCGTCGCGGTAGCGCGGCCGGTCGTAGTCGTAGCGCTCCTCGTAGCGGCGGCGCGGGCGGTCCTCGTCGTAGCCATAGCCGTACTGTGCGAAGGCGGGCGCGACGCCGAGGCCGAGGGTCAGGGCGGCCAGGGCCGCGGTCATCACGGTCTTCACGAATCTCTCCTTCGATCGACTTTGAGGGCTCGGTCGAGCCGAGCCTGTCCGATGGTCACGCTAGGCGCCCGGACATGAACGCCGGCTGAGGCGATTCGGTGCCGCTGCGACAGCTCGAAACCGCGGCGAATCCCGGTCGCACGTCGTCGGCCGGCCGGCGGTTGTCGTCGGCGGGGGGCATCGCTACCTACTCTCAGTATCATCCAGACAGCACGGGCCGCGCCGTCGTCACGGCAGGCCCCCAGAACAGGGACGCCGACAGTGAAGGACGCGGAGATGGAGCTCCTGAAGCTCGCTGCCCTCGACGCCGACGATCTCGCGGTCATCTCGACCCACCTTCAGGATGCGGTCCTGCGGACCGGAGACCTCGCCTACCTGCCCCGGGAACGACGCTTCGCCCTGGTGGCGCGGCGCTTCGACTGGGAATGCCCGGACGGCGCCCCGCCCCGGCGGCGGCTGACCGGCCTGCACTTCGAGCGGGTGCTCGCTGTCCGCTGCCGCAACGTCTCGCGCGAGGAACCCGACGCGCCGCTCGAGCTCCTCGCCATCACCTTCGAGCCCGGCGAGGCGCCGTCCGGCATCGCGACCCTGGTCTTCGCCGGCGGGGCTGCGATCCGGCTCGAGCTCGAATGCATCGAGGCGGCGATGAAGGATCTCGGCCCGGTCTGGCAGGCCGAGAGCAAGCCGCTGCACACCTCCCTCGACATGCCCCTCGACGCGGCCTGAAATTTTTGGCAGTCGGCGGACCTTGGCCCGACCCCTTGGCTCGACCCTTTGGCCCGCCGACACGAGACCGGATCCCGCATGCAGCGCCTCGATTCCCGCGACCCCGATTTCGAGGCCCAGTTCGTCCGCCTGCTCTCGGTCAAGCGCGAGGTGGCCGAGGACGTCGATGCGGCGGTGCGCGACATCATCCGGGACGTGGTCGCGCGCGGCGACACGGCCTTGATCGAGTACACGGCGCGCTTCGACCGGCTCGCCCTGGCGCCCGAGACCATCCGGGTCTCGGACCGGGAGATCGACGCCGCGACCGCCGCCTGCTCTGCGGACGCCCTCGACGCCCTGGCCCTCGCCAAGGCGCGGATCGAGACCTACCACCGCGCCCAGGTGCCGGCGGACCACCGCGAGACCGACGCGCTTGGCGTCACCCTCGGCTGGCGCTGGACCGCGCTCGAATCGGTCGGCCTCTACGTGCCGGGCGGCACCGCGAGCTATCCCTCCTCGGTGCTGATGAACGCGGTTCCCGCCAAGGTCGCGGGCGTGCCGCGGATCGCCATGGTGGTGCCGACGCCGGACGGGGTCACCAATCCGCTGGTGCTCGCGGCGGCGAGGCTCGCCGGCGTCGACGAGGTCTTCCGGGTCGGCGGCGCCCAGGCCGTCGCGGCGCTCGCCTACGGCACGGCGTCCATTCGGCCGGTCGCCAAGATCGTCGGCCCCGGCAACGCCTACGTGGCGGCGGCCAAGCGCCGGGTGTTCGGCCAGGTCGGCATCGACATGATCGCCGGCCCCTCCGAGGTGCTGATCCTGGCGGATTCCTCCGCCAACCCCGACTGGGTCGCGGCCGACCTCCTCGCCCAGGCCGAGCACGACGCGGCCGCCCAGGCGATCCTCGTCACCGACAGCGACGCGCTCGCGGACGCGGTGGCCATGGCCGTCGAGGGCCAGCTGAAGACCCTGCCGCGCGCCGGGATCGCCACCGCGAGCTGGCGCGACTACGGCGCCATCGTGCGGGTCGAGCGCCTGTCCGACGCGATCCCGCTCGTCGACCGGCTCGCCCCCGAGCATCTCGAGATCGAGTCCCACGACGCCGAGGAACTGGCGGCGCGGGTGCGCAATGCCGGGGCGATCTTCCTCGGCGCCCATACCCCGGAGGCGATCGGCGACTATGTCGGCGGCCCCAACCACGTCCTGCCGACCGCCCGCTCGGCCCGGTTCTCCTCCGGCCTCGGCGTGCTCGACTTCATGAAGCGGACCTCGATCCTGTCCTGCACGCCCGAGGCGCTCCGGGCGCTCGGCCCGGCGGCCGTGGCGCTCGGCCGCTCGGAGGGGCTCGACGGGCATGCCCGCTCGGTGGCGATCCGGCTGAACCTGTAGGTTCGGGTCGCCCAACGTCCGGCTTGCGCGGAGCGCCACGCCCGCCTTCTGCTGCAAGCCTTCCAGTGCAAGCCTTCCAACCCCCCGCGAGAGGTGACCCGATGGCGAGCGAGGCTCCCGATCCGCGACAGCGCCTGGCGGCGGTGACGCTCGACGAGGATTCGATCGGGCGCGGCAACCCGGACCAGGAGCACGAGCGCGCCATCGCGATCTACGACATCCTGGAATCGAACAGGTTTCGCGTCGCCAACCACGACGGCGGGCCCTACGCGCTCGCGCTCGGCCTCGTCGAGAACAAGCTGTCCTTCGCGATCGCGACCGCCGACGGCCAGCCGGTGATGACCCATCTCCTGTCGCTGACGCCGTTCCGCGGCGTGATCCGCGACTACGAGATGATCT
The DNA here is from genome assembly GCF_003173755.1 of Methylobacterium terrae. Lineage (NCBI taxonomy): Bacteria > Pseudomonadati > Pseudomonadota > Alphaproteobacteria > Hyphomicrobiales > Methylobacteriaceae > Methylobacterium > Methylobacterium terrae. The sequence continues at coordinate 4,439,712 of NZ_CP029553.1, read as the reverse complement.
GCGACAGCTACTTCAAGGCGATCCGCACCGCCTCGCCGAGCCAGATCGAGGCGATCGACATGGGCCGGCGCGGGGTCCACAACGAGGCCTCCGAGCTGCTGCGCCAGCGCCTCGAGGGCAAGGTCGAGATCGACCACGACACCGCCCGCAGGCTGTTCACGCTGATCTTCGCCCTGCACTGGAAGGGCTGACCCGGTGTCCGGAAGCCCCCTTCCGGACAGCGCCGCTCCGGCCGGAGCCGACCCGTCGAACCCCGATCCGGCGAGGGCCGAGCCGCCAAGGCCGGGCAAGCGGGTGCAGTCGGTGCTGTTCGTCTGCAACTTCAACGCCGTGCGCTCGGCCTGCGCCGAGGCGCTGGCCCGGCACTATTTCGGCAGGTCGGTCTACGTGCAGTCCGCCGGCGTGCGCAGCGGCGAGCCCACCGACCCGTTCATGGTCTCGGCCCTCGACGAGATCGGCATCGACGCCTCGCGCCACCGCCCCCGCACCCTGGAGGAGCTGGAGGAGTGGGAGGGCCTGAACTTCGACCTGATCGTCTCGCTCTCGCCGGAGGCCCACCACGCCGCCCTGGAGCTCACCCGCACGGTGGCGGCCGACGTCGAGTACTGGCCGACCCCCGACCCGACGGTGTCGCAGGGCTCCCGCGAGCAGCGCCTCGACGCCTATCGCGACGTGCGCGACGGGTTGGGGTTCCGGATCCGGCAGCGGCTGCGCTGAGGCGCAACGGGCCCTACAACCCCAGCGCCCGCCCCGCCGCCACCACCCCCAGCCCCGCCAGCACCGCCGCCAGCTCGAACCGGGTGAGCGCCATCACGGCGGCGGCCGCGACGAGGCCGAGGAGCCCCGGCAGGCCGGCGGAGAGGCCGGTCGGCAGGGCGGTCGCCACCACGATCGAGCCCGGCAGGGCGCGCAGGCCCCGCTCGACCCGCGGGGTGAGCCGCACCCGGCTCATCAGCACCACGCCCGAGGCGCGGCAGAGATAGGTGACGAGGGCGAGCGCCAGGATGGCGATCCAGGGACCGGCGGGCCCGGCGAGAACCGCGTCGATCATCGGGCCGCCCCGTCGTCGACGAGGAGGCCGGTGACGAGGCCGGCCGCCGCGCCCGCCGCGATGAAGGCGTAGCCCGGCACCAGCCGCTGCACCAGGAGCGCCACGAGGCCGGAGGCGAGCCAGGGCAGGGCCGGCCGCACCCCGCGCCAGAGCGGCGCCAGCATCGCGGCGAAGAACACCGGTAGGATCATGTCGAGGGCGTAGGCCCGGGGCTGGGTCACCAGGGCTCCGGCCAGGTGGCCGGCCACCGTCGAGGCGACCCAGAGCGGCCACAGGCCGATGCCGGCGCCGAACAATACCCCGAGGTCGCGGCCGCCCTCCGAGCGGTGGCGCACGCCGATGAGCCAGCTCGCATCGACGAGGACGAACAGCGTCATCGCGGTGCGCCAGAGCGGCGTGCCGCGCATCCAGGGCTGGATCGTCGCGCCCATCAGGATCATGCGGGCGTTGATGAGGCCCGTCACCGTCATGGCGGCGAGCAGCGCGCTCACCGTCCAGGGCTGGCCCCAGACCTCGAGCGTCACCATCTGGGCCGAGCCGGCATAGACCAGCGCGCTGGCGCCCGCCGCTTCCGCGAGGCTCAGGCCGCGCTGGGCCGCCGCCGCCCCGAAGGCGGCGCCGAACACCGCGATGCTGGGCCAGAGGGGCAGGCTGAGCCGGAAGCCCGTGAGAAGGCCGGCGCGGGTGAACGGCGCGGCGGACGCGTGCGACATGGCGGGCGGGAGCTGTGACGAGGGGTGCGGGAGCCTCGTCTGTGGCGCGCCGGCCCGGCAGGCGTCAATCCGCGCAGGTGCCTGCCTGGGTTGCGATATCGGGGTCCCCGGTGGGTGCGCTCATGCTTGACGGTTCCTCAATGGTGCGCATCGGGCGGCGTTTCCACGTGAAACAACCCGCCCGCCGCCTCAGGCCGGCAGCGGCAGCACGATGACGACGTCGCGCTCGCGGTCGGTCTCCGCGACGGTGACGGCGGCGCGAAGGTCGTAGGTCAGCATCCGCTCCAGCATCTCGCCGCGCAGGGTCTCGCCGCCGATGCGGCAGGCGCCCGGCCGCGCCCGCTCGCGCCAGGTCAGGGTCAGGTGGGTCGCGGTCGTGCTCCAGGTCGCGGCGATCCGGTCGTGGCCGTCGAGCACGGCGCCGAGGGCCAGCTCGTGCAGGGCGAGCCCGAGCTTCTCCGCCACCTCGACCGGCAGCCGCACCGGCGGGCCGGCAAGCTCGCTCGGCTCCGGCATGACGTGGGCGGAGAGCTGATCCCGGATCAGGACCTCCAGGGCGACGCCGGCCAGGGGCTCGCGGGAGACCTCGACCTGGATGCGGGCCAGGGCGGCGAGGCGGTCGTCGATATGGGAGACGACGTCCTCGACGCTCGTCGCGGTGGCGGCGACGCGGCGCACGATGCCGCGGATCACCGCGAGATGGTTGCGGCCGCGCCGCTGCAATTCGTAGACGAGCTGGGCTTGAGCCTCGCGCATCTGGTGCAGATCGTGGATATCGGTCGAGGTGCCGAACCAAGTCGTCGGCCGGCCGTCGCGGCCGCGCAGGGGCGTCGCCCGGGTGGAGAACCAGAGATAGGCGTCCTCCTGGCTCGCGTCCGACGGCTGGCGGCGCAGGCGATGCTCGACCGAGAGGTAGCCCCGTCGGTCCGCCCGCTGCCAGGCCTCGCGCGTGCGGTCGCGGTCGTCCGGATGCACGGCGTCGAGCCAGCCGCCGCCGCGGCTGCGGTCCGGGCCCTGGCCGGTGAAGGCGGCCCATTGCCGGCTGGCCCAGATCCAGTCGCCGAGCGGGTCCGACTGCCAGACGAGGTGCGGGATGGTGTCGACCATCCGGCGGAAGTCGGGCTCGTCCCCCCTCGTGTCGTCGGTCTCGCGACGGTCGGCCTCACGCCTCATTGGAATCGAGGTGCCGTCCTTCGCGGCCCAGATGGAGGTAGTTCGGGTTGAACTGCACCGCCCGCTGCAGCGCCTCCAGGCGGTGGATGGTGAGCTCGCGCCCGCGCAGGGAGATCAGCCCGACGCTGCGCAGCTCCTGGAGAGTGCGGTTCACGTGCACCACCGACAGCCCGATCGTATCGGCGATCTCGGCCTGGGTCAGGGGCAGCTCGCAGGTATTCCCCTGGGTGAGCCCGACGGCGCGCAGGCGCACGTAGAGTTCGCAGAGCAGGTGGCCGAGGCGCTCGAAGGCGGTGCGCTGGCCGATATTCACCGTCCACTCGCGCTGGATCGCCGCCGTCACCAGGGATTCCCAAGCCAGGGCCTGCGACAGCCGGGCGTGGCCGGCAGTGAGATGGCGCATGGTCTCGGCCGGGATCTCAGCCAGGGTCACGGCGGTGACGGTGCCGATCGAGTGATCCATCTCGCGCAGGACCGAGACGTTGTGGTCGCACAGGTCGCCGGGCAGCAGGTAGGCGATGATCTGGCGGCGCCCGTCCTCGAGCGTCTTGTAGCGACAGGCCCAGCCGTCGAGGATCAGGTTCACGCCCTGGGGAAGATCACCCTCGTGGACGATGTCGTCGCGGGAGCGGATGCGACGCGTGCGTTGTCGCGACGCCTGATCGAGCACCTGCTTGTCCTCGAAGGACAAGCTCGTGAAGTGCTCAAGTTTGCGGATGAGAAATTCGGCCAAAGCGTCCCGCCATGCCACCCCGCGCGGTATGTAACCCATTTCTACTCATAATTGTCATATCAAAAGTTAATTTACACAGAGTTGTGACGTAAATTGATGCATTATTGTTTTAACTCAAAAAAATTCAGTATTCCGCCGAGGCGGTCCGGGCCGGAACCGGACCCGCATCGGTCGGCGCGCGAGCACCCGCGGGCCCGGCCCCGCGGCATGTCATACCGCGCCGCCTTCGAACGGATCCGCTCGGAGGCCATGGCTTAAGCCCGAACGGGCGTCGGCGCCGATGCGCCGGACGCCTCGGCATCGACGTGTCGATGCCGAGGCAGCGAGGGTATCAGACCCCGCGCGAAGTGTTGCGAACCCACAACATCAGGTTTCGAAGTGAAAGCTCGGCCACAGAGCGGGGATTGTGCTCGGCGCCCGGATGGGCAGTTTTGGCCGCGAGGGCGGTTCCTCTCCGGCAGAGCTGCCGGGTGAGGCTGCCGGCAAGGCCGCCAAGTGAGGCTGCGATGATGTCACGGGCGATGCACGATCGACCCGGCGGGCCGGCTCCCGCCGTCCTGCCGCCGGCGACCCGGTCCCCGGCGGGCGCCAGGCCGCTCGCCGCCGTCCTGGCGCCGGGGCTGCACGCCGCGTTCGACGGCTGCCTGTCCGAGGCGCTGCCGGCGGATCTCGCCGATCTCCTGGGGCGGCTCGACCGCTCCGCCCTCCCGATTCCTTCGAGCGTACGCAGAGTCCCATGATGCCCATGAGCGAAACCGCCGCCGACACCAACCGCGTGGTCGCCTTCCCGCAGGCCGTGGCCGCCGCCCCCGTCGACGAGAACACCGCCTCGATGATCGAGGTGCTGCAGGAGCAGCTCCGCCTCGCCCGCGAGGGCAAGCTGCGCTCGGTCGCGGTGGTGTCGGTCTCCTCCGACGGCGGGGCGATCGGCACCCAATGGTCCTGCACCCACGGCGACATCACCAGCCTGATCGGCAAGCTGACGGTGCTGACCCACGACATGATGGCCGCCCGCAAGTGACGCCGGACCGCAGGTGACGCCAGGCCGGTCGTGACGCCGGCCTCGTCGGCCGACGGCTTCGGAACGGCCCCGCCTCAGCCGCGGCTGAGCCGCAGGGCGTTGGCCCGCACCTTCCGGCGGTAGTCCCGCACCACGCGCTCGGCCGTGCCGCCGGTGGCGAGCGTCATCGCGGCCTCGGCGGCGGCCTCGACCTTCTCGGTCACCATGCGCTGCGCCTCGATCTGGGCCGCCGCGCCGCCGAGCGAGAGCTTGGCCAGCCGCAGGGCGACCACGGTCTGCGCCTCCAGTCCCAGGCGAACCGTGTCGAAGCCGAGGCGCAGCCAGGAATCATACATCGCGAAGCGTCTCCGGGATCAGGACACGGGGAGCAGGGTGGCCGTGCGGGGGCGAACGCCGCGACGGCCCGGGTTGTTTCGGTCGATGCTCAGGGAATCGCACCCTGCGGCAGCATCAGGCCACCGGGCGTGCGCGCCGGCCCGGCATCGGGCGCGGCGGCCTTCTCGCGCTTCGGCCGGGGGCGCGGGGCCGCGGCCTTCGCCTGGCCCGCCTCGGCGGAGCCGGTCGCGGCTCCGTCGCCCTGCGCCGCCTCCGTCTTCGGGGCGGCCTTCGCATCACCCTTGCGGGCGGCGCCCCCCTTGCGGGCGGTGGGGGCGGGCTTCGGCTCCGCCACCTTCGGGGCGTCGCCGCAGGCCTCGAACTTGAGCTCGGCCAGGACCTGGCCACCGTCGTCGGCCAGGATGCGCAGGGTCTGCGGCAGGCCCTCGAAACCGCCGGCCCACTGGATCGCCGCGCCGTTCTGCGCCTCGAGGGCCGCCGGCGCGGGGCCGCGGCGCAGGCCCGACAGGTCGGGGCCGTAGGCGGTCGCGAGCTTGTTGCGGATCACGACCTGCAGCACCTGCACCGTCTCGGGCGAGAGCGGCCGCAGCGGGTTGGTCAGGGTCATCGTTCCCTGCCGGGTGACCCAGAGGCGAAACCCCTTGCCGCCCGCGAATTCGGGCGCCTGCGCCGTCGGGCAGGTGGGCGCCGCATCCTCCCCGGCGGCGCGCGCCGGCAAGCCTGAGAGGGCGGCCAGCAGGGCGGCCAGCACGGCGTAGCGCGTCACCGGGACTCTCCGTCGCGCTCGGGATCGCGGGACCCGGGCCGGCGCCCGGCCTCGCCGTGCGTGGATGGGCCGTGCGCGGCCTCGGGCAGACCGGGCTCCGCCGGATCGTGATCGATGGTCATGCGGCCCTGCGGCCGGAGGCGGGGCGCGCTCGGCGCCTCCAGCCGCTCGGGGAAGGCGCGGTGGGCCTGCGGATCGCGTGCCGCCTCGTCGAGCAGGCCGGCGAGATCCTGGTCGAAGTCGCGAAACAGCTCGTCGCCCCGGTCCTCCAGCTCCTGCTCGTGCGGGAGCCGCAGGGGCGGACGGCGCGCGCGGCCATGCCCGAACGCGAGCACCAGGCCCGCGAATACCAGGGCTGCCGCGGCAGCCAGAATCACGATCATCTCCATCGTGAGGCCAGCCTTAGAGCATTTCCGGCGGCGTGTCCGGTCGCGCAGCGACGGTCCCTCATGCGGTGCGCGGGGCTTTCGGCCCGCGGCGCGAGCCCGCCGGGGACGTCAGCTCGCGAGGTAGCCCGCCTCGCGCAGGCTCTCCTCGATGGCGACGAGGAGCGCGCCGTCCTCCGGGGGCGGCCCGAAGACTTCCCCGGCCTCGACCGCGGTCTCGGCGTCTTGGGCCTGTCGCGCCGGGGCACGCTTCCCGGAAGGCGCGCCAATCAGGCCGGCGGGCAGGGTGGTCCCGACGAGGGTGGTGGCCGCGCTGAGGGCGGCTCCGATCGACATCATGGCGCGTGGCTCCCGTGTCGGCGTCCCGTCGGACGTCCATCCGGCCGGCATTATGGCGCCTTGACGAAATCTTAACCATCGCCCGGGCGCCGCCCGCCCCGAATCCGGGCCGGCCTGTGTCGCCGGGGCCGCAGGCACCCTCGCGTCGCGGCAACGCCCGGGGTAAAGCCTGACCCGGCCGCGGAACGCTCCTTGCCTCACCGGCCCCGAGGCGCGGAACCCTCAGCGCCGCGCGATCCGGACGGTGATCCGGCGACAGGACGAAGCGACCCGATGGACAGGCTCGACACCTCCGCCCGGCAGGGCTCCGGCGACCGCGGTTCCGAGACCGGCGGGCCCGACCCGCGGCCCTCCCCCGAGACCCTCGAGCGGGACCTGCTCGGGCTGGTCGAGGAGGCGCGCCACCAGGCGAGCCAGGACCCGTTCCGCAACCCCGTCCTCACCGTGGCGCTGGCGATCAGCCGGGGCTTCGACCGCGGCGAGATCGGCGAGGACGACCTCGCGGGCCTGTTCGTGCGCCTGCGGGCCCAGGCGCTGGAGGCCCGGGCGGTGCGGCTGCGGGCCTATCTCGGCCTCGGGCCGGAGGCCGATTCGAGCGCGGCGACCGAGGCCGTGGCGGCCGCCGCCCTCGGCGACCCGGAGACCCCGTTCGAGACCGCCCGCACCCGGGTCGAGCGCACGCGCTTTGCCGCGGTGTTCACCGCCCACCCGACCTTCGGGATGCCGAAGGCGGTGGCGCGCCTCCTGGCGCAGGCCGCGTCCGAGCCCGACCCGGCGGCGCGCCACGCCCCGATCGAGGAAGCGGCGGCCTTGTCGGCCCGGGCCGACCCGGTGATCACCCTCAACGACGAGTTCGACCAGGCCCGGCACGCGGTCCAGCACGGCCGCGCCGCCCTCGACCGCCTCAACGAGGCCGTCCTGCGCGCCGCCCGCGAGCGCTGGCCCGAGAGCTGGAGCGGGCTCGTGCCGAAGCCCGTCGTCATCGCCTCCTGGGTCGGCTGCGACACCGACGGGCGCACCGATATCGGCTGGTGGGACACCCTGCGCTACCGGCTCGAATCGAAGCGCACCCAGCTCGACCGGGTGCTGGCGCAGCTCCCCGACGACCCCGCCGCGGAGCCCGCGCGGCGCCTCGCCGGGGAGGCCAGGGACGCGGTCCTGCGCCAGCTCGCGGTGGCGCCCAAGCTCGGCGAGCAGCCGGGGCTCGAGGCGGTCCACCGCTTCGCGCTCGCGCTCATCATCGAGCGCGACCGGGCCCGGACCGAGGCCGGGCCCCTCCTCGCCCGTCTCGACCGGGCGGTCGCCGACGCCGCCGACGACGAGGCGCGGCTCGCGCTCTGCACCCTGCGGGCGGGCGTCGCCGCGCACGGGCTCCAGAACGGCCTGCCGCATTTCCGGCTCAACGCCAGCCAGGTCCACAACGCCGTGCGCCGGGCGCTGGAGCAGGAGGGCGACCCGACCGACCCGGCCCAGCGCCGCTCCCACCTCGCCTCGATCAACGCCCTCCTCGACACCGTCGCGGCGGTGCCGGTGGATTTCGGGGCGCTCGCCGCCGAGCGGGCCTCGGCCGCCCGGCTGATGATGACGATCGCCCAGATCCTCAAGCACGTCGACGGCACCCACCCGGTCCGCTTCCTGATCGCCGAGACCGAGACCGGCTACACCCTGCTCGCCGCGCTCTGGCTGGCGCAGCATTTCGGCATCGGCGACCGGGTCGAGATCACGCCGCTGTTCGAGACGGCCTCGGCGCTCGAGCAGGGCGTGCACGTGATCGAGGACGCGCTGCGCTCCCCCCACTGGCGGGCCTACCTCAAGCGCATCGGGCGCCTGGTGGTGCAGTTCGGCTACTCGGATTCCGGCCGCTACGTCGGCCAGCTCGCCGCCACCTTCTGGATCGAGCGCCTGCGCCTGCGCATCACCGAGCTGATGGAGGCCCACGACCTCACCGACATCGAGCTCGTGATCTTCGACACCCACGGCGAATCGATCGGGCGGGGCGCGCACCCGACGAGCCTGTCGGACCGCCTGGCCTACCTCGCCCCCGACCATGCGCGCCGGCGCAACCGCGAGGCGGGGATCCGCACCAGCCTCGAATCGAGCTTCCAGGGCAGCGACGGCTACCTGATGTTCGGCACGAAGGCCCTGGCCGAGGCGACCGTCGCGCGCATCGGCGAGCACGTCTACAGCCGGCTCCAGCCCGCGCCCGACCCGATCTACGCCGAGGCCGACTTCGCCACCGAGTTCTTCACCGGCGTGCGCCAGGACATGGAGACCCTGGTCGAGGATCCGGGCTACGCGGCGCTCCTCGGCACCTTCGGGCCGAACCTCATCGACCGCACCGGCTCGCGCCCGGTGGCGCGGCAATCCGACGGCGGGGGGCCCGTCGCCATCACCCATCCGCGCCAGATGCGGGCGATCCCCAACAACGCGATCCTGCAGCAGCTCGGCTTCCTGGCGAATTCCCTGCACGGGGTCGGGCGGGCGGCGGGCCGGGCGCCGGACCTGTTCGTCGAGATGCGCGAGCGCTCCGAGCGCTTCGCCCGCGCCTTCCGGCTGGTGCAGGAGGCGACGGCCGTCGGCGACCTCGACGTCCTGCGCGCCTACATCGACACCCTCGACCCCTCGGTCTGGCTCGAGCGGGCCCGCCGCGCGACCCGGGACGGGCGGCGCGAGGAGATCGTCGCGGTCGCCGCCGCCCTCGACCGGCTCAACCTGGCGCCGCACCTGCGCCGCCTGTTCGGCCGGCTGACCCGCGACCACCTGATGCTGAGCATGGTCGCTCCCGACCTGCCCGCGATGACGCCGCGGCTGGCGCTCCTGCACGCGCTGCGCCTGGCGCTGATCCACCGGATCTGGTTCCTGGCGGTGCACATCCCGGGCTTCCGTCCGCAGAACGGCATCACCCGCGAGGTCCTGATCGAGCGCATCCTGCGGCTCGACGTCGAGAGCTGCCTCAAGCTCCTCGACGACATCTTCCCGGTCACGCCCGATCCGACGCTGGGCCTCAATTTCGGCGAGCCGGCGGGCCCGCGCGGGATCGGCACCTACGAGGCCGAGCACCGCACCCTGTTCGCCCCGATCCGCCGCCTGTTCGGCCTCGTGCGCGAGATCAGCGGCATGATCCAGCACGAGGTCGGGGCGTTCGGCTGACGCTCCGGGTTCCGTCGCACGGGGCGCCCGGCGGCGCTCCTCGGCGCGCCGGGCCCGAGGGCGAGGGACCTGGCCCTCAGGGCTTCGCCCAGATCCCGAGCTTGCCCGCCTTGGCGTGGCGCTCGGCCTCGACGAGGTCCGGCGTCGCCTCGGGCGTCGCGCGGCCGCCGCCGTTGTAGAGCACCACTTCCGAGAGGTCGTGGCCGTCGACGGTGCAGATCCAGGCGGCCTTGCCCTGGCTCGGCTGGCAGTTCACCGGCCGTCCGGCGAGGTAGCCCGAGAGGTCGCTCGCCTGCGCCCCTCGGGCGGCCTCGATGCCGTAGAGGCGCAGGGTCCGGCCGCCGAGCCGCAGGGTCGCGGTGTCGAGCACCTCGGCGACCCCGGCGACGGGACCGGCCGCCTCCGGCACCAGGGCACCGGTCTCGACCGGCTCGCGCTTGCCCTCCGCGGGCTTCGCACCGCCGGACTTCGCGGCCTCGCCGGTTCCGCGTGCGGGCTTGGCCTCCGCAGACTTCGTCTCGGTTTCCGCGGGCCGACGGACATCCTGGGACGGTGCCTGGGCGATGGCGGCCTCGCGGGGCGACTCGCCGCCGCGGAAGGCCGCGTAGCCGAGACCCAGCACGGCGAGCGCCCCGAGGGCGGCGTAGAGCGGGCGGCGGGACGAGCCGCCATGGCCGGGCAACGGCCGGGGCCGGGCGTGGCCGGGCTTCAGCCCCTCGCCTTCGGGGACCGGCGGCGCGACCGGGAGCGGGGCGGCGGCCGGGGCCGCCGGCTCCCGCTCCGGCAGGCGCGCCGTCAAGTCGCGCAAGGTGAAGCCGCGCAAGGTGAAGTCACGCAGGGTCTCGCGCAGGCGCGCGGCCGGGCCGGGCCGGGCGGGCGCCGCCGGGGCGGGCTCGGCGGGCTTCACCACGATCCAGTCCCGCGGGGTCTCGGCCGGGGCCGGAGCGGGGCCGGCGGGGGCCGGCGGCTGGAACAGGGTCGGGTGCTGGCGGCGCAACTCGTCGACGAGGTCGCCCAGCGTCAGGGGCAGCGCCTCGCCGCCGACCAGGCGGGTGCGCGGATGCCCGTCGCGGTCGACGACCTGGTAGCCCGGGGCCGCGTCGAGCCGGCGGGTCGCGGATTCCACCAGGAGCTCGAGGGTGCGACGGGCCACGGCGACGGGGCGGTGCCGATCGATCTCCGCCCGGATCAGCGCCTGCAACTGCTCACGCGAGGTCATGTCCGCAATCTGTCCCATCGCCCCCGGCCGCGGGGTCGTCCCGAGGGGCCCGTCCCCGGCGGCGGGCCCTCGTCCTCTCATCTAGAGCATTTTCCGACGAAGTGGATACCGGTTCGTCGAAGAAAAAGCGGCTAAATCAGAGACTTAGAGAGCTTCGCGATTGCAACGCGATCGTGAAGTGCTCTAGGTCCTGACCGGCGACCTGTCACACCTCGCCGGGGTCAGTCGCGGCTCGCCACCGCGTCGCGGCGCACCACCCGGCTGGTCTCGGCGACGATCACCGGGCGGGCGCCCGCGAGGCTGACCGCCAGTTCCAGGTCGACGGTGCCCTGCGAGCGCACGCCGCGATCGGGGCTGAAGGCCGAGAAGTCGACGGTGGCCTGGACCCGGCAGACGGCGAGCCCGGCGTTGCAGGCGGTGCGCAGGGAATCCGGCCGCGGCCGGTAGCGCCGATCGGGCCAGCGCTGCACGAAGCGGCGCTTCTCGGACATCAGGCTGGCGACGCTCATCGTCCGGCCGTGGAAGACGACCCGGTCGCCGTAGAAGCCCGGCGCCGCCGCGAGGGTGGCGGCGTTCGACCCCGAGATCGACGCCAGGTAGTCGCGGGCGAGGCGCTGCGACGTCACCGCCCAGTCGCGCATCTGCCCGCTGGAGACCGCGACCTGGGGCGGCGGGACCGGCACGACGAGCGGCGGCCGCTCGGCCCGGGCGAGCCGCGCGGCGCGCCGGGCCTCGGTGGCGGCGTGGAGCCCGCTGCGGGCCGGCCGGCGCGCCTCCTCGGCGACCCGGCGCGGCGCGTGCGCCTGCGAGGCCTGAGCCCGCGCGGGCGCCGGCGCCTCGGCCCGCGCGGCCGGGGCCGGCTCGACCTTCGGCAGGGTCTTGGAAAGGTCCTTGGGGGCGGACCCGGAATCGGGCGCGGCGGCTCCGGGGCCGCGGGCCGGCGGATCGACCCAGCCTTGCGCCAGGGCGGCCTGGGACAGGAGGGCACCGAGGCCGAGGCCGACGAGGGCGGCCGACGGGCGGACGAGGCTGGACCGGGGAGAACGGGGCATGGCGGCGGCACCGGGGGAGGAGCACGATCGGGGCGCGATCTGAACAAGGGAACGTTCGTCGCCGCGGTTACGGTTCCATTGCGGGCCCGGTGCCCTCCCCGCAACCCACGCTGCGCACACCCCCGGGGAGCGGTGGCGGTTCTCGCCTTGCGGCAGGCGAAGCTGGGGCGCCGCCCTTGTCAAGCGCGGCCGCGACCCCACCTCAGGGGCTCCCCGGGTCCGGGCCCCTCTGGCGGTTCGAGGCGTCGACCGCGATGTCGGACCCCTTCTCTGCCTTTGTGCTGACGCGGCACGATCGCACTGGAGGGCCCGCAACCATGCGCGTCATTCCCCTCGTCCGTCCCCGTCTCGTCGCGGGAGGCGCCGATGTCCGGCGCTGACACCGCGCGGCGGGCCCTGCTCGTCGTCAACAAGAAGGCCCGCAACGGCGGGCTCGACCTCGATGCCGTGAAGGGCACCCTGCGCCGCGGCGGCATCGAGCCGGTCGATCCGCCGCCGGGCGAGACCGACTGCAAGGCGCTGATCCACGCCCACGCCTCCACCTGCGACATGGTGATCCTGGGCGGCGGCGACGGCACCCTCAACGCCGCCGCCCAGGCGCTGGCCGAGGCGCAGCTGCCGCTCGGCATCCTGCCGCTCGGCACCGCCAACGACCTCGCCCGCAGCCTCGGCCTGCCGGCCGACCCGCTCGAGGCCGCCGAGGTGATCGCCAGCGTGCCGGCCCGGCCGATCGACCTCGGCTGCGTCAACGGCCACTACTTCTTCAACGTCGCCAGCATCGGCTTCTCGGCCGATCTCGCCGGCGAGCTGACGGCCGACCTCAAGCGCCGCCTCGGCACGATCGGCTACGGCGTGGCGGCGTTCCGGCTCCTGCGCCGGGCGCGGCCGTTCACGGTCTACATCGAGCACGACGGCACGGTGGAGACGGTGCGCACCATCCAGGTCTCGGTCGGCAACGGCCGCCACTACGGCGGCGGCATGACGGTGGAGGAGAACGCTACCGTCGACGACGGCCTGCTCAACTTCTACAGCCTCGAGGTCGCCCATTGGTGGCGGCTCCTCGCCCTGCTGCCGGCCCTGCGCCGGGGCACGCAGGGCAAGGCCGCCGACGTGCGCGCCTTCCAGACCACCGAGGTGATCCTGCGCACCAAGAAGCCGCGCCCGGTCAACACCGACGGCGAGCTCACCACCTACACCCCCGCCCACGTCCGGGTGCTGCCGAAGGCCGTGCAGGTCCACGCGCCTCCCCTCGCCGCGGCGCCGACGGGCCGCCCCTCGATCTTCCCGTAGAGGACCGCCCGCGTGGATTCCCTCGTTCAGCTCGCCGCCGACCCGACGGCCTGGGCCGCCCTCGCGACCCTCGTCGTCATGGAGGTCGTGCTCGGCATCGACAACCTGATCTTCATCTCGATCATCACCAACAAGCTGCCGGCCGGGCAGCAGTCGCGGGCCCGCCGCATCGGCATCGGGCTCGCGCTCATCCTGCGCCTCGCGCTGCTGGGTACGGTCGCCTACATCGTCCACCTGACCCAGCCGGTGTTCGAGATCTTCGGCAAGGGCCTGTCCTGGCGCGACATGATCCTGATCGCCGGCGGCCTGTTCCTGCTCTGGAAGGCCACCAAGGAGATCCACCACAGCCTCGATCCCGACCCGGAGGAGACGGCCGGCGGGGGCGCCTCCCTGGGCTTTGCCGCGGCGATCGGCCAGATCCTGATCCTCGACCTCGTGTTCTCGATCGACAGCATCATCACGGCGGTCGGCATGACCGAGCACGTGCCGATCATGGTGATCGCCGTCGTGACGGCCGTGACCGTGATGCTGCTCGCCGCCGACCCCCTGTCGCGCTTCATCGCCGCCAACCCGACGGTGGTGATGCTGGCGCTGGGCTTCCTCATCATGATCGGCATGACGCTGATCGCGGAGGGCTTCGGCGCCCACGTGCCGAAGGGCTACATCTACACCGCCATGGCCTTCTCGGCCGGCGTCGAGGTGCTCAACATCCTCGGGCGGCGGGCGAAGAAGGCGAAGCGCCAGGCGGCGTGAGGCGGGTAATCCCGACGTGCCGATGCAGCGCCCGATCGTGACGCGATCGGGCGCTGTTATCGTTGGCGGGTCCGCTGTCGCCGATTCGGCTTCGTACCCGTCCCTTTTCGCGACAGGAAAGGGCTTACACGACTGGACTGACAGCGGGAGATGATCCGCGATACACGGGCGAGGTTACCGCGAAGCAGCTCTGGGACTTGCAACGTCGCAGCTGCCGGCGTGCAACGCGAACGGCCTCAACGGACAAGTCGCCTCGTGCCGCCGATCGCGCTGAGACATAGGTTTCGGATCAGGTCGTGAGGCGAGGATATGTAGAAATCATTTCGGCTGCCTGTGCGTGCATGATGACGCGCTGGAATGAGGCGACGCGAGGATCGTTCAGGGTATCGGATCCGCAGAACAGGACGGTGGTCCATTGGTGATGCGGATTCACGGTCTTCCGATCCCGATAGGTTTGTGACCAGCATTCTGCGCGCAGGGGATAAGCTTCCGGCTGGCCGAAGCCGAACGCTTCCTTAGGATGCTTGAACTCGACATGGATGGCCAGAACCCTGTCGCGCTCGTTACGCAGGAAAAAGATCGCATCCGATTCAAGTGCCTTGCTGCCCGGAATGCGGCACTGGCATCGGCTGTCGCGACCGCACCAGTAATTTGCCCAGAAGGGCTGGGTGGTCTGCTTCGAGCGCCACCGTACCGCTTTCTGCTCCTGGATGAGAATGTCTGCAAAGGAGTAATCTGCCGCTGCGGGGGTTCCCTCGATCAACCAACGCCTCACCTGTACCAATGAGAACACGGCCTCGGCGATAGCATCCAAGAACGGCTGCGCAAGAGATGAGTATCCAACCATTTTTATTCCTAATTTTTATTATTAACTAATGATAACATCGGGAATTTTGATAAAAACCACTGATTTTCATCTAGAATTATCAATAACATCTACGGTAAAATCAGCAAAATGCGGACTACCTTCTGCTTTACCCATCGAGGTCATCAGTTATGGCTCCCCGGTTTTGCAGCACGACCCTAGTGTGACGCAGAGCCTGCCAATTCTACCGGGCAAGTCAAGCCGGTTTCAGGGCCGAGGTACGGTCATCTCATCCTCTCGGGCGCAGGACGCAGGCTCCGGCGGCGGCACCGCGAAACCGTCGGCGAGCTCGGCCCGGGCCCGCTCGAGGTCGGCCCGGAACGCGGCATCGCCGACGAGCGCGGCGAACAGGGCGCTGCCGGTGAGGCGGCCCGCCTCGACGTCGCTCGCCCAGTGTACCCCGCAGACGATCCGGCTCTCGCCGTAGGTCCGGGCGCGGGCGAGGAGCGGGCCGGCGCGCTCCGGCATCAGGGCGGCCAGCACGAGGCCGAAGGTCCAGCCCTCGGTGGCGTGGCCGGAAGGGTAGGCGAAGCTCCGGTCGAGGGCCTCGCTGCGCGGAACGCAGAGGGGTTCGTCGTTGCCGAGATGCGGCCGGCCCCGCGCGAAACGCCCCTTGGCGTCGCGTACCACCGCCACCACGTCGCGGCGGGTGCGGGCGAGGAGCGCGGCGAGCGCCGGCCGCCGGGCGGGGTCGAGGCGCCGGCCGGCGGCGCAGGAGAAGCCGTCGAGGAGCCGGGCCACGCCGGAGGGGACGTCGGCGACGGCGAGTTGCCAGCGCGGCGTGCCGGCGAGCGCCCGGGTCGCGGCGTAGGCCGCCGCGTCGGCGTCCTGCGCGGCGCTGCCGGGCTTCGGCGGCGGAGGCAGGATCGCGGCGGCGTCGAGGGCGCCCTCGACGAGGTAGGGACGGGGCGCCGGCTCGGCCGCGGCCCCGGCGATCGTCAGGGCAAGCGCCGCGGCAGAAAGGAAAAGTGCCGCGGCAGAAAGGAACAGCGCCGCGGCGAGGCGCGCCCGCATCCCCTTACGCCTCGGGGGCGAGGATCGCGGCCGCGACCGCCTCGGGGCATTCCTCGTGGGCGGCGAGCGCCCCCGGGATCGCCACGCCGCGCACGAGCCCGGCCTCGGCGAGCGCCGTCATCTCGGCGCCGGAGCGGCGCGGCGCGCCCTTCGGGCGCAGCATCGTGACCGGCGGCAGGCCGGGGCCGAACAGGGCGTGGAACTCCTCGCGGGTCCGGACCGGGTCGAGCCCCCCGGTGACGAAGGCCGCCGTGCCGAAGCGGGCGCGGGGCTGGTGCGTCACCCGCCGCTTCTCGGCCAGCAGCGCCGGGGTGACCCGGGCCCGGTCGGCGTAGACGTGGGCTTGCATCATCCGCGCCACGACCGGCGTGCTGACGTTCAGCCGGTAGAGCAGGTTGCCGAGGCCCGGTGCCTCGACCGCGCGGCGCAGCCGTCCGAAGAGCGGCCGGCGCTCCTCGCCCATCGCGGTCGGCAGCGGTCCGCGCCAGGTCGGCGCCACCAGGACCAGCCGAGCGAAGGCGCCCGGGTGCCGGGCCGCCGCGGCGACGAGGTAGCCGGCCGCGTGCCCCGCCGCGATCCCCAGCGCGTAGGGGCCGGGTTCCTGCGCCAGCAGGGCGTCGAGGAAGGCGTGGAGCGTGTCGGGCGCGAGCGGCACCCGGGCGCGCGGCTGCGCGCCGAAGCCGGGCCAGTCCGGCACCAGGCAGCGGTGGCGGGCGGAGAGCCGCATCGCCAGGGGCCGCATCTCCTCGCGGGTCGAGATCGACGACAGGGCCGGCAGCAGCAGGGCCGGCGGTCCCTCGCCGATCCGGTCGACCGACAGGCTCAGGGAACGCCCGGCCAGGGTGAGGGAGAGGGCCCGCGTCTCGATGGTCGCCATGACATCTCCTTGAGCCGAGACGCCTTGAACCAAGACGTCCCCCTTGAGACGGGACGTGGCCCTCAGAAGGGCTTCACGACCACCAGGATCACGATGAGGATCATCAGGAGCGTCGGCACCTCGTTGAGCACCCGGTAGAATTTGGGGCTGCGGGTGTTCCGGCCGGCGGCGAAATCCTTGACCATCCGCGACAGCCAGCCGTGGATGCCGCTCATCGCGAGAACCAGGGCGACCTTGGCGTGCAGCCACCCCTGCGTGTAAGCGCCGCTCATCACCGCGAGCGCGATGCCGAAGATCCAGGTGGCGATCATTCCCGGCAGCATGATCGCCTTGGCGAGGCGCCGTTCCATCACCTTGAAGGTCTCGCCCTGGGGCGACCCCGCCGGCAGCGCGGCGTGATAGACGAACAGTCGCGGCAGGTAGAGCATCGCCGCCATCCAGGCGATGAGCGAGATGATGTGGGCGGCCTTGATCCAGAGATACACGGTGGGGCTGTTCCTATGGGGGATGGTCGATTGCCTTGTTCACGTCTCACACTCTCGACCTCATCCTGAGGCGTTGGTCGATCGAAGATCGACCGACCGCGACGGAGGCCTCCAGAGATCGCCGAGATGTCCGGAGGCCTCCTTCGAGGCTGCCGCACGCGGCAGCACCTCAGGACGAGGTCGCGGGCGGGATCGGCGCTCGTGACGGGGGCGTGCCGGGTTCGATCCGATGCCCCCTCCCCTCACCGCCGCAGCCGCGCCAGCATCCGCTCGACATGGGGTATCGGCGTCTGCGGGGTGATGCCGTGGCCGAGGTTGAAGATGTGGGGCGTGCCGGCGGTGGCCTCGAGGATCGCGTCCACGGCCGCGTCCAGGGCCTCGCCGCCGGCGATCAGGGTTTCGGGGTGGAGGTTGCCCTGCGTGACCACCGAGGCCGGCAGGCGGGCGCGCAGCGCGGCCAGATCCACCGCCCAGTCGACCCCGACCGCGTCGGCGCCGGTCTCGTCCGCGACGCGGGCGTGGCCGTCGAGCCCCGAGCCGCGGGCGAACACGATGATCTTCGCGCCCGGCACCCGGGCGCGGATGCCGGACACGATCCGGGCGATGGGACGGAAGCTCCAGCGCGACAGCGCGTCGCCGCCCTCCGCCCGAGGTACGTCCGGCAGGCTGCCGGCATGGCTCTCGAAGATCTGCACCGCGTCGGCGCCGGCCTCGAACTGGCGCACCAGGTACTCGGTCGAGACCGCGACCAGCCGGTCGATCAGGGCGTCGAGGAGGGCGGGGTCGCGGGCGGCGAGCGCCCGGGCCGGCGCCAGGTCCGGCGTGCCGCGCCCGCCGATCATGTAGCTCGCGACCGTCCAGGGCGCGCCGCAGAAGCCCAGCAGCGTCGTCTCGGCCGGCAGCGCCGCCCGCAGCCGCGAGACGGTCTCGAAGACGGGAGCCAGGTGCCGCATGACCCGCGGGTCGCCCGCCTCGATCAGCCGCTCGAACTCCGCCCGGCCGGCCATCGGGTCGAGGCGGGGCCCCTCCCCTTCCACGAAGCGCACGTCCTGGCCGAGCGCGTGGGGCACCACCAGGATGTCGGAGAACAGGATCGACGCCTCGAAGCCGAAGCGGCGGATCGGCTGCAGGGTGACCTCGGTGGCGAAGTCGGGGTTGTAGCAGAGGTCGAGGAAGGACCCGGCCTCGGCCCGCACCGCCCGGTATTCCGGCAGGTAGCGCCCGGCCTGGCGCATCATCCAGGCGGGAGGCGGCGAGAGCGCCTCGCCGTTCAGCACCCGCAGGATCGGCCGCTCAGCGGCTCCCCGTCCGGCTCCCGCGGTTCCGCTCATCTCATGCCCCCCGAAAACCTCGATGCCCGCGTCGTGCCGGCGGCCTGCTTCCCTATGCCGAGAACCGCTCCCCGGCGCCAGCCCGGCGCGTCGTCGCGACCCGCAAGGAGGCCCATCCCCACCCAGGCCTCTGAAAAGAAAAGAGAGATTCTAGGAATCTGTTTTTTCTACTGGGGGCAGGCGTCGCGGGGCTCCAGCGGCGTCCACAGGCCGTCCCCACCGCCGGTGCGTTAAGAGGGCTTTAACAGATTTGCTCCATTGTCGAAGGATGACGAGAGTCACGAGGGGCTTGGCGCCCGTCAGGCTCGACTCGGCGGTCCCACGTCCCGGATTCTCCCACGGGCGGCCCGCCAGGAGTGTTAACGGCCGGCCTGTTGAGCCGTCGAGCCGTTAACCCACAGGCCTCGCGCCTGGACCTCGCTTCGCCGGCGTATTATCCACACTCATCGACTCCGCGCGGCCGATCGGTGGACGACAGGCCGGGCGCCGGATTCGGCTTGCGTCCGCCGCGCCCGCGCGGCGAGCCCGGGGAGCCCGCGTGGTCCGCAGCTACTTCCACCTCCACCTCGTGTCGGACTCCACCGGCGAGACCCTGATCAATGTCGGCCGCGCCGCGGCGGCGCAGTACGAGGGGGTCTCGGCGATCGAGCACGTCTATCCCCTCGTGCGCTCGGGCACCCAGCTCGAGCGGGTGATCAACGAGATCGAGCAGGCCCCCGGCATCGTGCTCTACACCCTGGTCGGGCGCGAGCTGACCGAGCGGCTGGAGGAGGCCTGCCGGGCCACCGGCTCGCCGCTGCTCTCGGTGCTGGAGCCGGTGCACCGGCTGCTGCAATCCTATCTCGGCGCCCACTCCACCGCCCGGCCGGGCGCCCAGCACATGCTGAACGCGGAGTACTTCAAGCGCATCGACGCGATGAACTTCACGCTCGCCCACGACGACGGCAACCTGCCGCCCGACCTCAACGAGGCGGACGTGATCCTGCTCGGGGTGAGCCGCACCTCGAAGACGCCGACGGCGATCTACCTCGCCAATCGCGGCCTGAAGACCACCAACATCCCGCTGATCCCGGGCGTGCCGCCGCCGGCGGTGCTCGAGACCCTGCGCCAGCCGCTCATCGTCGGGCTGATCGCCTCGCCGGAGCGGATCGTGCAGATCCGCCAGAACCGCCTGCTCAGCCTCAAGGCCGACGATTCCTCCTCCTACGTCGACCGCGATTCGGTGGCGAACGAGATCGCGACCTCGCGCCGGCTCTTCGCCCGCAACCGCTGGCCGGTGATCGACGTCACGCGGCGCTCGATCGAGGAGACGGCCGCCGCGATCGTCGACCTCCACCGCGAGCACCGCCTGAAGTTCATCGCGGACTAGAGACGATGCCGCACGCCTCCTCCCTCTGGCGCGGCCGCGCGCCGCTCCTCCTCGCCTCGACGAGCCCGACCCGGCGCGCGCTCCTCGCCTCCGCGGGTCTCGATCCCGAGATCCGGTCGCCGGGGGTGGACGAGCGCGCCGTGGAGGCGGCGGCGACCGGCCTCTCTCCCGAGGGCTTGGCCGAGCGCCTGGCCGAGGCCAAGGCGGCGTCGGTCGCGTCGGTCGCGCCCGACCGGGTGGTGATCGGGGCCGACCAGGTGCTCGACCTCGACGGCGCGGTCTTCCACAAGCCCGCCGACCGCCAGGGGGCTGCCGCCCACCTCGCGCGCCTGCAAGGGCGCACCCACGCCCTGCACTCGGCCGTGGCGCTGGCGATCGACGGCGCGGTGGTCGAGCGTTTCGTCGCGACGGCCCGGCTGACGATGCGGCCGCTCGATGTGGCGGGACTCGACGCCTATCTCGACGCCGCCGGCCCCGCCGTCACCGGCAGCGTCGGCGCCTACCAGCTCGAGGGCGTCGGCATCCACCTGTTCGACCGCATCGAGGGCGACCACTCGACCATCCTGGGCCTGCCGCTCCTGCCGCTGCTCGCGCGGTTGCGCGGGCGGGGACTTCTTGCCTTCTGAGACGACCTTCCCGATGACGATCCCGCATCCCCGAGCCTTCGTGGTCGGCCACCCGATCGCTCATTCCCGCTCGCCGCTGATTCACGGCCACTGGCTCGCCGAGCACGGCCTGCCCGGTGCTTACGAGCGCGTCGACGTCCATCCCGACGCCTTTCCGGACTTCGTCCGCGGCCTGCGGGCCGAGGGCTTCGTCGGCGGCAACGTCACGATCCCGCACAAGGAGGCGGCGTTCCGCCTCAGCCAGGTGCTGACGCCGCGGGCGGAGCGGATCGGCGCCGTGAACACCCTGTGGTTCGAGGACGGGCGCCTGCACGGCGACAACACCGACGCGCCGGGCTTCCTCGCCCATCTCGATGCCAGCCTCGGCGCGGGCTGGCCGGAGGCGACGGGTGTCGCGGACGCGCGCGCCGCCCTGGTGCTCGGCGCCGGCGGGGCGGCCCGCGCGATCCTGGTCGGGCTCCTCGAACGGGGCCTCGACCGCCTGATCGTCGCCAATCGCAGCGCCGAGCGGGCTGAGGGCCTGACCGCCCTCGATCCCTCCCGGATCACGGCGGTGTCCTGGGACGCGGTGCCGGCGCAGCTGCCGGAGACCGGGCTCCTCATCAACACCACGGCGCTCGGCATGGCCGGGCAGGACCCGCTCTCCCTCGACCTCGCGCCGTTGCCCGGCGCGGCGGCGGTGGCCGACATCGTCTACGTGCCGCTCGAAACGCCGCTTCTCGCCGCCGCCCGGACCCGGGGGCTTCCCGCCGTCGACGGGCTCGGCATGCTGCTGCACCAGGCGGTGCCGGGCTTCTCGCGCTGGTTCGGCCGCACGCCCGAGGTGTCGCCCGCCTTGCGCGCCCGCATCGTCGCCGATCTCAGGTCTCACGGATGAGCCGGCCGTTCGTTCTCGGCCTCACCGGCTCGATCGGCATGGGCAAGAGCGCCACCGCGGCGATGTTCCGCGCGCGCGGCGTGCCGGTCCACGACGCCGATGCCTGCGTGCACGCCCTCTACGGCCCGGGTGGAGCCGCCGCGGCCGCGATCGGCGAGGCCTTCCCCGGCACGCTCGGCCCGGACGGCGCCGTCGATCGCGCGGCGTTGCGCCAGGCGGTGCTCGGCCACCCCGAGCACCTGCGCCGGCTGGAGGCCCTGGTCCATCCCCTGGTGGGCCGTGCCCGCGACGCCTTCCTCGCCACCCATGCGGCCGCGCCGCTCGTCGTGCTCGACGTGCCGCTCCTGTTCGAGACCGGCGGCGAGCGCAACTGCGACGCCGTCGCGGTGGTCACCGCCCCGCCCGAGGTGCAGCGCGCCCGGGTGCTCGCCCGGCCGGGGATGACCGAGGAGGCCTTCGCGCAGATCCTGGCCAAGCAGATGCCCGACACCGAGAAGCGCCGGCGCGCCGACTACCTGATCGAGACCGACCGGGGCTTCCCGCACGCCGAGGCGCAGGTCGAGGCGGTGATCGCGGCCGCAGAGGCGAAGCGGGCCGGTTAACGCTTCCTCGCTACACCGGCCGAAACACCCGTCTGGAAGGGAGCCGCAGGATGCTGCGCGAGATCGTCCTCGACACCGAGACCACCGGCACCGAGGCCAAGACCGACCGGCTGATCGAGATCGGCTGCATCGAACTCCTGAACCACATCCCGTCGGGGCGCGAGTTCCACCGCTACATCAACCCGCAGCGGGCGGTGTCGGAGGGCGCGTTCCGGGTCCACGGCCTCTCGGATGCGTTCCTCGCCGACAAGCCGCTCTTCGCGCAGATCCTGCCCGACTTCCTGGAGTTCTGCGGCGACGCCACCCTGGTGATCCACAACGCCGCCTTCGACGTCGGCTTCCTCAACGCCGAGTACGCGCGCCTCGGCGACAAGGCCCCGCCCCCGATCGAGCTGGCTTCCGTCGTCGACACCCTGGCGCTCGCCCGCCGCAAGCATCCGGGCGCGGCCAACAACCTCGACGCGCTGTGCTCGCGCTACGGCATCGACAATTCCCGCCGCACCAAGCACGGCGCGCTCCTCGACTCGCAGATCCTCGCCGAGGTCTATATCGAGCTGCTCGGCGGCAAGCAGACCACGCTCGGGCTGACGGTGGAGGGCAGTGCCGGCCCGGCCGGTCCTTCGTTACGCGCCGCACCGGTCGAGCACGGCCCGCGCCCGACCCGCAGCCGCCTCACCGATACCGAGCGGGCGGCGCACGCCGCCTTCGCGGCGGGATTGGGGGAGAAGGCGATCTGGCGGGATTACGTGGGGGAGGCGGGGTGAGGTGTTCGTCGCCGAACGTCACTCACGAGCCTCCGTAGAGGCCATTGAGGAAGGCCTGATCGACGGGCTGCGGGTTCGGGCCGGCCTGCTCCCGCAGCCTACGCGCGAAGGCGGTCGGCTGGGCGACGAGATCGTCCGTTTCGCATGCGAGCGCGCCGCGTGAGGCTTGTCGCACCGCCTCGGTCTCGGTGCCACGCGTGAGGGATGCTGGGTCGTGGGCGAGCGCGTCGACCGTTGGACCCTTGATGAAGAGGGGCATACTCATCCCGAGTGAAGTTGTACGATGCCGACAATTAGAAATCGCCGCTCACGATATCATCTCCGCTTGATCCATCCGAACAAATGCAAGGCGCGTCTCGCCTCTCCCGTCTGGGAGAGGGGCTGGGGGTGAGGGTGGCTCGGCTTCCGCAATGACCCTGAACCGTCGAGCTGCACAGCTCAACGCTCGGTGCTCGATCCTGAGCCCGAGCCACCCTCACCCCTACCCCTCTCCCACTCGGGAGAGGGGATCCCGTGTTTTATTCAGTTCCGGACAGATCGAGGAGGATGTTTGCGAAAACAGGTTTCGAATCATAAATTTTAAATAATTATATTTTTTGTAAATTAAGATGTTATATCTTCAACACCAAAGACCAGCCCATTGTTTTATATGATGCCACCATTCAATCGGATTTAAAATTCGCAATGCCAATTTCGGCAGCAAATGTCTCTTGCGTATGATTGTCTTATGATCACACGTGCAGAATGCGTCACATCCCAATCCAATAGCATTGCCAAGCAATTCACGATCGTTTGCATCGGGAAGAGCCGAGAAAATTGATGATTTTGATATTCGTCGTCCAAGACTACGGCTGTGACTGCTCCCAGAAGAGTGGATGTCGATAAGAGCATGTGCATACTCAGATAAATCATACTTTAAATCAGAATTGGAAGTTTGGCTTATTTCTTCAAGACTCTTTTCAGATGCATATATATCCCAGCATGCGCGCTGTCCGACCTGAAAAATATGCAGTAATGCTTCAATTTCTTTCGCTCTTGATATGGGAACTTCTAACGGGATATTCCCATGCTCGAATATCTGATACGGATATTTTACAATTATATTTATTACGTTTGTATCTAGGAATATATTTTTTGGTATTTTCTCAAATGGATATTTCTTACAATCGGCACTATGACTTTCGTGAGACGTGTACAAGATCCATTTTCGCCGCCTCGCATCCCAATTTTCGAGCATCCGAGAGTCCGGCAAAGAGCAGCAAGGGTCCGTGTAAAATCGCTTAAATACTATACATGTTCAAGTTTTAAATGGAGTGGGCGGCCATCGAAATGGCCGCCCATTGGCCGCTACTCCGCCGCCTTCATGTAGCTCTCCACCGGCGGGCAGGCGCAGACCAGGTTGCGGTCGCCGTAGGCGTTGTCGACCCGGTTGACCGGCGGCCAGTACTTGTCGACCCGGAAGGCGCCGGCCGGGAAGCAGGCGGCCTCGCGGGAATAGGGCCGCTCCCAGGGGCCGATCAGGTCCTCCACCGTATGGGGCGCGTTCTTGAGCGGGTTGTCGGCCCGGGCCATCCGGCCCTCCTCGATCGCCCGGATCTCGTCGCGGATCGCCAGCATGGCGTCGCAGAAGCGGTCGATCTCGCCCTTGGTCTCGGACTCGGTCGGCTCGATCATCAGGGTACCGGCCACCGGCCAGCTCATCGTCGGCGGGTGGAAGCCGCAATCGATCAGCCGCTTGGCGATGTCCTCGACGCTGACGCCCGCGCTCTTCATCAGCGGGCGGGCGTCGATGATGCACTCGTGCGCCACCCGGCCGTGGCTGCCGGTGTAGAGGACGTCGTAGGCACCCGCGAGGCGACGCGCGATGTAGTTGGCGTTGAGGATCGCGATGCGGGTGGCTTGCGTCAGCCCGCGCCCGCCCATCAGCAGGCAGTAGCTCCAGGAGATCGGCAGGATCGCCGCCGAGCCGTAGGGCGCGGCCGAGACCGAGAACTCGCGCCCGTCGGTCTCGACGTGGCCGGGCAGGAACGGGATCAGGTGCGCCTTGACGCCGATCGGCCCCATGCCGGGCCCGCCGCCGCCATGCGGGATGCAGAAGGTCTTGTGCAGGTTGATGTGGCTGACATCCGCCCCGATGTCGCCGGGCCTCGCGAGGCCGACGAGCGCGTTGAGGTTGGCGCCGTCGAGGTAGACCTGGCCGCCATGGGCGTGGGTGATGTCGCAGATCTCCCGCACCGCCTCCTCGAACACCCCGTGGGTGGACGGGTAGGTGATCATGCACGCGGCGAGGTTCGACCCATGCTTCTCGGCCTTGGCACGGAAATCGGCCACGTCGACGTTGCCGTTGCGGTCGGCGCCGACCACCACCACGGTCATGCCGCACATCTGCGCCGAGGCCGGGTTGGTGCCGTGGGCCGAGGACGGAATCAGGCAGACCGTCCGGTGCCCCTCCCCGCGCGACAGGTGATAGGCGCGGATCGCGAGCAGGCCCGCATACTCGCCCTGCGCGCCGGAATTCGGCTGCATCGAGATCGCCGCGTAGCCGGTGATGTCGGCGAGTTTTTGGGAGAGATCGGCGATCATCTCGGCGTAGCCCTCGGCCTGGTCCTTCGGCGCGAAGGGGTGCAGCTCCGAGAATTCCGGCCACGAGACCGGCAGCATCTCGGCGGTCGCGTTGAGCTTCATCGTGCAGGAGCCCAGCGGGATCATCGCCCGGTCGAGGGCGAGGTCGCGGTCGGCGAGGCGGCGCATGTAGCGCGTCATCTCGCTCTCGGCCCGGTTCATGTGGAAGATCGGGTGGGTCAGGTACTCGGAGGTGCGGACAAGACCCGCCGGCAGCCGCGGCTCGGGCCAAGCTTCGTCGTAAGCGAGCGCGTCGCCCCCGAAGGCGCGCCACACCGCCTCGATGATGTCGGGCCGGGTGCGCTCGTCGACCGTGATGCCGATGCGGTCAGCTCCGACTTTCCGCAGGTTGATCCCGTTGGCGACGGCGTTCTTCAGGATCACGCCCTGGAACGGCCCGACCGTCACGGTGATCGTGTCGAAGAAGGCATCCGGATGGGTCTCGAAGCCGAGCCGGTTCAGGCCGGCGGCGAGGCGCGTCGCGTCGCGATGGATGCGCATCGCGATCGCCTTGAGCCCGCGCGGCCCGTGGAACACCGCGTACATCGAGGCGATGACCGCGAGCAGCACCTGGCTGGTGCAGATGTTCGAGGTCGCCTTCTCGCGCCGGATGTGCTGCTCGCGGGTCTGGAGCGAGAGCCGGTAGGCGCGGTTGCCGCGGGAATCGACCGAGACGCCGACGATGCGCCCGGGGAGCGCCCGCTTGTGGGCGTCCCGCGTCGCCATGTAGGCGGCGTGGGGACCGCCATAGCCCATCGGCACGCCGAAGCGCTGCATCGAGCCGACCGCGATGTCGGCGCCCATCTCGCCAGGGGGCTTCAGCACCGTCAGCGCCAGCGGATCGGCCGCCACCACGGCGATGGCACCCGCGTCATGGAGCTTCGCGATCACGTCGGTGAAGTCGTGGGCCGCGCCCTCGACGCCCGGATACTGGACGATCGCGCCGAAGACCGAGGTCGGATCGAGGTCGGTGAAGGGATCGCCGACGACGATCTGCCAGCCGAACGGCTCGGCCCGGGTCTTCAGCACCGCGATGGTCTGGGGCAGGCACTGCGCGTCGACGAAGAAGGTGTCGGGCTTGGCGGTGGCGATCCGGCGCGCCATGCCCATCGCCTCGGCGGCGGCCGTGGCCTCGTCGAGGAGCGAGGCGTTGGCGATGTCGAGCCCGGTCAGGTCGCCGACGCAGGTCTGGAAGTTGAGGAGCGCCTCGAGCCGGCCCTGGCTGATCTCGGGCTGGTAGGGCGAGTAGGCCGTGTACCAGGCCGGGTTCTCGAAGATGTTGCGCTGGATCGCCGGCGGCATCGTGGTGCCGTGATAGCCCTGGCCGATCAGCGAGGTCAGGAGCTTGTTCTTGTTCGCGGTGGCGCGCAGGCGCTCGATCGCCCGGCGCTCCGACAGGGCGGCGCCGAACTCGGTCGCGTCCGTCTGCCGGATGCCCGCCGGCAGGGTCTCGTCGATCAGGGCGTCGAGGCTCGGGGCGCCGACCACCTCCAGCATCCGGGCGATCTCGTCCACCGACGGGCCGATATGGCGGCGGTTGGCGAAGTCGTAGGGATCGTACTTGTCCATCGGCATGGGAGGCGTGTCCTGACCGGGGTCGTGAGATGCGGCTCAAAAGATGGAGCGCGCCTCCCCTCTCCCGTTTGGGAGAGGGGCCAGGGGGTGAGGGTGCTACGGTTCTGAGCCTAGCTCTGAAGGTCCCGCTACCAGCACCACACTCTTCGCTTGATACTGAAGCGTGTCACCCTCACCCCTACCCCTCTCCCACTCGGGAGAGGGGATCCCGCGCTATGCTGGGTATTGGAACAGATCAACCGACGAAGGCCCGGTAGGCCGTCTCGTCCATCAATCCGTCGAGCTGCGACGGGTCGCTGAGGCGCACGCGGTAGAGCCAGCCGGCGCCCTGCGGGTCGGTGCCGACGCTCTCCGGGTTGCTCACCGCGGACTCGTTGACCTCGGTCACCTCGCCGTCGACCGGCGCGTAGACGTCGGAGGCCGCCTTGACCGATTCCACCACCGCGGCGGCGGCGCCCTTGGTCAGCGTGGCGCCGACCTTCGGCAGCTCGACGAAGACGAGGTCGCCGAGCTGCTCGGCGGCGTGGTCGGTGATGCCCACCGTCGCCACGTCGCCCTCCAGGCGCAGCCACTCGTGCTCGTCGGTGTATTTCAGCATGTGTGTTTTCCTTTGTGTCAGGAGCGCTTGAAGCCGGCGGGGCGGAACGGCAGCGGCACCACCGCGCAGGGCAGGCGCTGGCCGCGCACCTCGGCGAAGACCTGTGTGCCGGGCACCGCGAGGGGGCTCGGCAGCACCCCCATGGCGATCGGCCCGTCCAGGCTCGGCCCGAAGCCGCCGGAGGTCACCCGGCCGACCGCCTCGGGGGCGTCGGCGGCCTCGTAGAGCGCCGCACCGGCCCGCACCGGGGTGCGCCCCTCCGGCCGCAGGCCCACCCGCAGCCGCGCCGGCCCCTCCGTCAGTTCCGCCAGGATGCGCTCGGCGCCGGGAAAACCGCCGGCCCGGGCACCGCCGTGACGCCGCACCTTCGGGATCGCCCAGGACAGGCCGGCCTCGACCGGCGAGGTCTCGTGGTCGATGTCCGAGCCGTGCAGGCACAGGCCCGCTTCGAGGCGCAAGGAATCGCGGGCGCCGAGACCGATCGGCTTCACCTCCGGGTCGGCCAGCAGCGCCCGGGCGAGCGCCACGGCGGCCTCGGCCGGCAGCGCGATCTCGAACCCGTCCTCGCCGGTGTAGCCGGCCCGCACGACGACGCCGTCCTCGCCCGCGAACGCGATCGGCCGCGCATCCATGAACCGCATCTCGGCGACCACCGGCAGGTGACGGGCGAGCGCTCCTTCCGCCCCCGGCCCCTGGAGCGCGATCAGCGCACGGTCGACCGGCTCGACGCTGCACTCGGTGCCGATCGCATCGAGCAAGTGGGCGAGGGCCGCGGCCTTGTTGGCGGCGTTGACGACCAAGAGGTAGTGGTCGCCGAGGTTGGCAATCATCAGGTCGTCGAGGATGCCACCGCCCTGCGTCGTCAGGAAGCCGTAGCGCTGGCGCCCGGGCTGGAGGCCGATCACGTCGATCGGCAGCACCGTCTCGAGGGCGCGGGCGGCGTCCGCGGGATCGCCGGAGCGGGCCCGTACGGCGACCTGGCCCATGTGAGAGACGTCGAACAAACCGGCCGCCCTGCGGGTGTGCAGGTGCTCCTTCATGAGCCCGAGCGGGTATTGCAGCGGCATCCTATAGCCGGCGAACGGCACCATCCGGGCGCCGGCCTCCTGGTGCAGCGCGTGCAGGGGAGTTTGGAGCAGGGTGGAAGCCGTATCGGCGGTCATCGGAATGGTGGCTCCCGAGCGCGTCCGGTCGCTAAGCGGGCCGCCGACCCCATCTCCCCACGCCGATGCCGGTTCGGCCAGGGGAAAGCGACGGGAGGGCCGGCCCCGCACGGCCCGACTTTGCCCGGGAGCTTAGGACAAAAGTGCCATTGACGCTACCCGACGGGCGACGCCGGACGCCCATCCATCGCCGGGACGGGATCGACTGCGTCTCGCCGAAGCGTGGCCGGCGAGTGCGGCAAGAACGACCGGCCGGGCGTGTTCCCGCGAAAATGTTTTGCGCTTCCTGCCGAAGCGGCGGCAAACGAAGCAGCCTCTGCCGCGACCGGGGGATTATCCTGGCGCCATCGATGGGAGACACGACGCCATGAGCGCGAGCGCCAAGCCGATCCCGGCCGTGCCGGTCAACGAGAACGGTCAAGCAAACGGACAGGCCATCCTGGGTCCCCGCGGCGTGGCCGATCCGGATCCGGCCGAGACCGCGGACTGGCTCGCCTCGCTCGAATCGGTGCTCCGCCACGGCGGCGCGGCGCGCGCCCGCTTCCTGCTCGACCGGCTGGAGCAGAAGGCGCGGGAGATCGGAATCGTCGAGGAGGCGCCGCCCTACTCGCCCTACCGCAACACGATCTCGCTCGAGAAGCAGCCGCCCTATCCGGGCGACCTCGCGGTCGAGGAGCGCATCACCTCGATCATGCGCTGGAACGCGCTCGCCATGGTGGTGCGGGCCAACATGGCGTACGGTGAGCTTGGCGGCCACGTCGCGAGCTACGCGTCTGCCGCCGAGATCTTCGAGCTCGGCTTCAACCACTTCTTCCAGGCCGGCGACGCATCCGGGGCCGGCGCCGACCTCGTGTTCTTCCAGCCGCACTCGGCGCCCGGCGTCTATGCCCGCGCCTTCCTGGAGGGGCGGCTCTCCGAGACCAACCTCAGGCATTACCGCCAGGAGATCGCCGGCGAGGGCCTGTGCTCGTACCCGCATCCCTGGCTGATGCCCGAATTCTGGCAGGTGCCGACCGGCTCGATGGGCATCGGGCCGATGAACGCGATCTACCAGGCGCGCTTCATGCGCTACCTGAGCGACCGCGGCCTCGCCGAAACGAGCGGCCAGCACGTCTGGGGCGTGTTCGGCGACGGCGAGATGGACGAGCCGGAATCGATCGGCGCGCTGACGCTCGCCGCCCGCGAAAAGCTCGACAACGTCACCTTCGTCATCAACTGCAACCTCCAGCGCCTCGACGGGCCGGTGCGCGGCAACGGCCAGATCATCCAGGAGCTGGAGAGCGTTTTCCGCGGCGCCGGCTGGAACGTCGTCAAGGTGCTGTGGGGCTCGGAATGGGACGCGATCTTCGCCCGCGACACCAACCACGCCCTGCTGCGCCGCTTCGCCGCCACGGTCGACGGCAAGTACCAGACGCTGGGAGCGAAGGACGGCGCCTACAACCTCGCCCACTTCTTCGGTGAGGACGAGGAGGTGAAGGCGCTGGTCTCCCACATGTCGGACGGCGACGTCGACAAGCTCAAGCGTGGCGGCCACGATTTCCGCAAGCTCTACGCGGCCTTCGCCGCCGCCAAGGCGACCAAGGGCCGCCCGACCGTGATCCTGGCCAAGACCAAGAAGGGCTACGGCATGGGCGGCGCGGGCGAATCGCGCATGACCGCCCACCAGGCGAAGAAGCTCGACACCGACGCGCTGAAGGCCTTCCGCGATCGCTTCGCCCTGCCGCTCACCGACGCGCAGGTCGAGCGGCTGGAATTCTACAAGCCCGACGAGAACAGCCGCGAATTGCGCTACCTGCGCGAGCGCCGCGAACAACTCGGCGGCTTCCTGCCCAAGCGCCGGCGCAGTGCCGCCCACGTTGCGGTGCCGGACCTCGGCACTTACGCAGGCTTCGCGCTCGAGGCCGACGGCAAGGAGATGTCCACCACCACCGCGGCGGTGCGGCTGTTCAGCAGCCTGATCAAGCACAAGGAGCTGGGCCCGCGGGTCGTGCCGATCGTCGCCGACGAGGCGCGCACCTTCGGCATGGCCAACCTCTTCCGGCAGGTCGGCATCTACTCGCCTCTCGGCCAGCTCTACGAGCCGGAGGATGCCGGCTCGATGCTCTACTACAAGGAATCCCGCGACGGGCAGCTCCTGGAGGAGGGCATCACGGAAGCGGGCGCGATCTCGTCCTGGGCCGCGGCCGCGACGTCCTACAGCGTCCACGGCCTCGCGATGCTGCCGTTCTACATCTACTACTCGATGTTCGGCTTCCAGCGCGTCGGCGACTTGATCTGGGCCGCGGCCGACCAGCGCGCCCGCGGCTTCCTGATCGGCGCCACGGCGGGCCGCACCACGCTCGGCGGCGAGGGGCTGCAGCACCAGGACGGGTCGAGCCACCTCGTCGCGGCGACGATCCCGAATTGCCGCGCCTACGACCCGGCCTTCGCCTACGAGATGGCGGTGATCCTCGATCACGGCGCCCGCGACATGATGGAGCGCGACGTCGACGCGTTCTACTACGTCACGGCGATGAACGAAAACTACGCCCAGCCCTCGATGCCCGCTGGCGTGCGGGACGGGATCATCCGCGGGATGTATCGCTTTGCCGGCTATGGAGATGATGAGCCGGCTATCCGTCTTCTCGGCTCCGGTGCGATCCTGCCCGAGGTCATCGCCGCGGCGAAGCTGCTCGCCGAGGATTGGGGCATCGCCAGCGAGGTCCACAGCGTCACGAGCTTCAGCGAACTCGCCCGCGAGGCCCGCGAGGTCGAGCGCGCCAACCGCCTGAACCCGGGCCTGCCGCAAAAGCGCAGCCTCGTCGAGGAATCGCTGTCCGGCTCCGCGCCGGTCGTCGTTGCGACCGATTACGTCCGCGCCTACCCGCAGCTGATCGCGACCGCGATCCAGGCCCGTTACGTGACGCTCGGCACCGACGGCTTCGGCCGCAGCGACACCCGCAGCGCGCTGCGCGCCTTCTTCGAGGTCGACCGGCACCACGTCGCGGTGGCGGCGCTCGCGGCGCTCGCCGACGAGGGCAAGCTCGACCGCGCCACGGTGGCGGAGGCGGTGGCCCGCTACGGGATCGGTCCGAACCGGCCGGCGCCCTGGACG
Organism: Methylobacterium terrae; assembly: GCF_003173755.1. Taxonomy (NCBI): domain Bacteria; kingdom Pseudomonadati; phylum Pseudomonadota; class Alphaproteobacteria; order Hyphomicrobiales; family Methylobacteriaceae; genus Methylobacterium; species Methylobacterium terrae. The sequence goes on along the minus strand of NZ_CP029553.1, from coordinate 4,407,868 downwards.
GTGTGAGGAATCTGGCACTGTGAGGCAGCGCGCTCCTCCAGGGAGCGCCCTCCCCTCTCCCGTTTGGGAGAGGGGCCGGGGGTGAGGGTGGCTCGGGTTCCGGATACGCCACCGAGGGCCGAGCTGTGCCGCCCGACGGCTCAGGGTCATGGCGGAAACCGAGCCACCCTCACCAACCGAGCCACCCTCGCGCGATCTCCGATCGCCCCTACCCCTCTCCCAAACGGGAGCGGGGATCCCGCGATTCTCGTTCAAGCCGCGCAAGGCGGACGTTGCCGCCGGCCCCCTCGTCCTCACCGCGGACTTAAGCACACCCCACCCCCGCCTCCCACGGGATTGACGCCCTCCGCAAGACACGGCCTCATCCCCGGCAACGCCGGACCACGAAGCACCGGCCCGAGGGGAGACGCCAGGATGGCGCGAGGCGCTGAGCAGGCCGTGATGCGCAGCATCGCGGGAGCCGACGACCCGGTGCGCGCGCGGCTCCACGCCCTGCGGACCGGCTTGGAGGCGGGCCTGATCGGCGCGTCCGGCCTCGTCGAGCGGCTCTTGATCGGGCTCCTCACCGGCGGCCACCTCCTGATCGAGGGCGCGCCGGGCCTCGCCAAGACCCGGGCGGTCAAGCGCCTCGCCGACGGGCTCGATACGGGCTTTGCCCGCATCCAGTGCACCCCCGACCTGATGCCCGCCGACCTCACCGGCACCACGGTCTGGCGGCCCGACGGCGGCCGGTTCGAGTTCCTGGCGGGTCCCCTGTTCCATTCCCTGGTGCTGGTCGACGAGGTCAACCGCGCGCCGCCCAAGGTGCAGTCGGCGCTCCTCGAGGCGATGGCCGAGCGGCAGGTGACGGTGGCGGGCATCACCCACCCCCTGCCCGATCCCTTCATGGTGGTGGCGACCCAGAACCCGATCGAGCATGCCGGCACCTTCCCGCTGCCGGAGGCGCAGCTCGACCGGTTCCTGCTCCACGTCGTCGTCGAGATGCCCGACGAGGCCTCCGAGCGCCGCATCCTCGACCTCGTCGAGGGCGAGATGACCGAGGAGGCGGCGCCGATGCCGGTGCGCCTCACGGCGGACGAGCTGCGCGCCGCCCGCGCCGCCGCGCTCAAGACCCACGTCTCGCCGGCCCTCAAGGATTTTCTGGTCCGCCTCGTCGCCGCCACCCGGGGCGGCCCGGCGGCGGCGGACCTGCGCGGCGCCATCGAGCACCCGGTCTCGCCCCGCGGCACGCTCGCCCTGATGCTCGCCGGCAAGGCCCGGGCCTACCTGCACGGGCGCGACCACGTCGTGCCCGACGACGTCGTGGCGCTCGCCGGCGACGCGCTCGCCCACCGCCTCGCGCTCACCTGGCGCGCCGCGGCGGAAGGGCAGACCGCCCGCGCCCTGGTGGCCGGCCTGCTCGACCGGGTGCGGCCGCTCTGACGATGGTCCCCGCCGCGGCACGGCCGCTTCCCGGCACGGATCCGCTCAAGGGTCCCGGCATCGCCGTCGAGGCCGGGGCGCTGATGGGTCTGCGCCACCTCGCCCGCCGCGGCGCCGGGGCGACGAGCCAGGGACGCTCGGGGCTGCCCGGCGGCATCGTCACCCGGCGGCGCGGGCGCGGCAGCGAGCCCGACGACGTCCGCCTCTGGGCCGAGGGTGACGACGTGCGCCACATCGACCGCAACGCCACCGCCCGCACCGGCACGCTCCACGTCCGGACCCACCACGAGGAGCGCGACCGCGCCGTGGTGCTGCTCGCCGACATCCGGCCCTCGATGCTGGTCGGCACCCGCCGCTCCTTGCGCTCGGTCGCCGCGGCGGAAGCGCTGGCGCTGCTCGGCTGGCGCATCGCCGGCGATGGCGGCCGGGTCGGGCTCTGCGTCGCCGCCCCCGAGCCGGTGGCGCTGCCGCCGCGGGGCGGCGGGCGCGGCATGGCGGCCGTCTGCCAGGGCCTCGCCCGCGCGCACGACAGCGCGCTCGCGGCCGCCCCCCATGGAGATCCCGCCCGTGCGGATCCGCCGTTGGGCCCCGCCCTGGAGCGGGCCCGCGCCCTGCTGCCGGCGGGCGGGCACCTCGTCCTGGCGAGCGCCCTCGACGCTCCCGGCGACGGCTTCCCGGAGACCCTGGCGGCGCTCGCCGAGCGGATCTCGGTGAGCCTGATCCTGGTGAGCGACGCCTTCGAGCGCGAGGCCCCGCCCGGCCTCTACCCCTACGCCACGCCGGACGGGCGGCGCGGCACCGCGCGGATCGGGCGCGAGCGGCCGGCACCGGAGGAGCGGATCGCGGGTCTCGCCCGCCTCGGCGTCACGACCCTGCGCCTCGACACCGAGACGGGACCCGAAGGCTTCGCCCCCCTGATGGAGCGGCTCGATGCCGTGCTGTGACGCGGCGCTCGCCGGGCTTCGCGGCCTGCACGCCCCGCCCGATCCGGCGCTGGTCCGGCTCGACATGCTGGCGGCGATCGGCGCCGGCCTGGCGCTCGCCGCCCTCGCCGCCTGGCTGCTGCCGCGCTGGCGCGCCCGCCCGATCCGCCGCGCGGCGCTGGCCGAGCTCGCCGCCGCCCGCGCCCTGCCGCCGGGCGAGCGCCGTGTCGCCCTGGCGCGCCTCGCCCGGCGGCTCGCCCGCAGCCTCGGGGTCGAGGGGCCGGCGGGGCTCGACGCGGCCTTGCGCACCGACTTCTTCGGCCGCGGCCCCGGCCGGGCGCTGACCGAGAACCTGTACGCCCCGGGCCCGGCGCCCGACCTCGCCGCGGCGGAGGCCGGCCTCGCCCGCCTCGTCGCGCGGCTGCGGGCTTAAGAGCCGTGGCCGGCCTCGCCTCCCTCGATTTCGCGGCGCCGCTCGCCGGCCTGCTCCTGCCGCTGCCGCTCCTCGCCGCCCGGCTCCTGCCGCCGCGGCCCGGCACCAGCGGCGCCCTGACGGTGCCCGCCTCCCTGGTCGCCGGGCTCGATCGCGGCGGGCCGCTCGCCGTCGGGACGAAGGCGCGCGCCGCGCTGACCTGGCTCGTCTGGGTCGCCCTCGTCGCCGCCCTCGCCGGCCCGCGGCTGGTGCTGCCCGGCGCGGCGTTGCCGGCCTCGGGGCGGGACATCGTGCTGGCCCTCGATCTCTCGGGCAGCATGGAGCGGATCGATTTCGCCCTCGACGGCCGCACCACCTCGCGGCTCGCCGCGGTCAAGCGCGTCGGCGCCGAGTTCATCCGCCGCCGCGCCGGCGACCGGGTCGGCCTCGTGATCTTCGCCGACCAGGCCGACGTGGCGGCGTCCCCCTCCTTCGACACGCAAGGAGTCGCCCGGGCGCTGGAGGAGGCGCAGATCGGCCTCGTCGGCCGCTCGACCGGCATCGGCGACGGGCTCGGCCTCGCCCTCAAGCGCCTCGACGTCCTGCCCGGCCCGTCCAAGGTCGTGGTGCTGCTCTCCGACGGCGCCAACAATGCCGGCCAGACCACGCCGCGGGACGTCGCGGTGCTGGCCCGCGAGCTCGGCATCCGGGTCCACACCATCGCGCTCGGTCCCCGCGACCTGGCGGATGCGAACGGCGAGCAGGACGTGGTTGATTCCGAGGCGCTGCGCGACGTCGCGGCGACGAGCGGCGGCCGGTTCTTCCGGGTGCGCACCACCGACGACCTCGCCGGCGTGGCCGACAGCATCGACGCCCTCGAGGGCGGGCGCGACCGGGCCCCGCCGGTCCCCTTACGCCGCGACCTGTGGCCGTGGCCGGGCGGGGTGGCGCTGCTCTTGGGCCTCGTGCTCCTGCTGACCCGGAGGGCGGCGTGACCGAAGCCTTCGCCCTCCTGCGCCCCTGGTGGCTCCTCGCCCTGCCGCTCCTCGGGCTGCTCGCCTGGCGCGCCGCCCACCGCTCCGCCCCCTTGGGCGACTGGGTCCGGGCGGTGGAGCCGCACCTGATGGCCGCGCTCCAGGCCCGCGGCGCGGTGCGGCCGGGGCGGCGGAGCGGGCAGTGGCTGCTGGTCGCGGCCTGTGCCCTCCTCGCCCTCGGCCTCGCCGGGCCGGCGGTCGAGCGCCGCGACGTGGCGGGCTTCCGCAACCTCGACGCGACGATCATCGCCCTCGACCTGTCGCGCTCGGTCGCCGAGGGCGGGCGCCTCGGCGAGGCCCGGGCGCTGGCGCAGGGGCTCGCCGAGGCCGCCGGCACCAAGGCGGTCGCCGTCGTCGCCTATGCCGGCGACGCCTACCTCGCCGCGACGCCGACCACCGACCGCGACTCCCTGAGCACGATCCTGTTCGCCCTCGACGGCACCACCGTGCCGGATCGCGGCAGCCACCCGGCTCGCGCCCTGGCCCTCGCTCGCCGGACCCTCGCCGAGGGCGCGGTGGTGACCGGCGACGTGGTGCTGGTGAGCGACGGCGGGGGCCTCGACGAGGCCGCCGCACGGGAGGCCGAGGCGCTGGCGCACGATGGCCACCGGCTGCACACCGTGCTGGTGCCGGCGGGCCCCGCCCTGCCGCCCGACGCGCCGCGGCCGGACGGCGCCGGGCTGTCCCGCCTGGCGAAGCTCGGCGGTGGTGCGGCCGGCAGCCTCGACGCGCCGGGCCCGGTGCTGGCGGCGGTGTCGGAGAGCGTCGCCCGTCACCTGGCGGAGGGGGGCTACGCGGTGCTGGCCTGGCAGGATCTCGGCCGCCTTCTCGCCGGCCTCGCGCTCGTGCCGGTCCTGCTCCTCTTCCGGCGGAGCGCCTGATGCGGATCCTCCTCGCCGCCGGAGCGGTCGCCCTCCTGGGATTCGCCGTCGAGCCCGCCGCCGTCGCGCGCCTGCTCCTCGGGGCCGGGCTGCCGGGGCTCGCCGCGCGGGTCAGCGACGATCCGGCCTGGCGCGGCACCGCCCTCTACGCGGCGGGCCGCTACCAGGAGGCGGCCGTGGCCTTCGCGACCTCGCCCTACAACCGCGGCAACGCGCTGGCGCTCGCCGGCGACCTCAAGGGCGCGCTCGCGGCCTACGAGGCCGCGCTCGCCCGCGACCCTGCGGACGAGGACGCCAAGGCGAACCGCGAGCTGATCGCGCGCCTCCTCGACACGCCCGACGCCCCCGGCGGGCGCACCGCCGGCCAGGCCAACGCCCAGGCCGACGCCGCCACCCGCTACGCCACCAAGACCGAATCCGACGCCGACGACCCCGGCACCGCCTCGACCGGCGAGGGACTGGCCGGCCACCGTGAGGCCTCCTCGGCCGCCGATTCGCCCGGCAACTCGAAGGCCGCCCGCACCGGCCGGGCCGAGCAGCGGGCGGTCGATCCCGGCCGGGGCCAGGCCCGCGGCTCGGCCAGCGACGCCGAGGGCGGCGGGCGCCGGGGCGGCGGCAATGCCAGCGTGTCCGAGGTGATCGAGCGCGAGGTGCGCCGCGTCTCGAAGAGCTTCGAGGCCCGCGAGATCCGCCCCGACCGGCACTGGCTCTCGACCCTCACCGACGATCCCGGCCGCTTCGTCCGCTTGCGCGTGATCGCCGAGCAGACCCGCCGGCGCGAGGCCGGCACCGCCGTGCAGCCCGGGAGCAACCCATGGTGAGGCAACCCATGGTGAGGTGGTGGCTTCTCGCGATCCTGCTCGCCGCGACGCCGGCCCTCGCCCTGGAGGACGGCGACCTCAGCCTGACCGTCACCGCCGAGGTGCCGGGCGGCGCGACGCCCTATCCCCGCGAGATGGTGCTCCTGCGCATTCGCGGCACCTACCGGGCGCAGATCGCCCTCGAGGAGCTGCGCCAGCCGAGCCTGCCGCATTTCGGCTGGACCCAGCTCGGCCGCGACCACTGGTCCCGGGTCACGATCCAGGGCCAGGAGGCGCGCGGCTTCGAGCGCACCGTCGCGGTCTTCCCGCAGGGGCCCGGCCGCTTCGTCATCGATCCCTTCGTCCACCGCCTGACGATCGTCGACGGCGGCGAGCGCCGGGTGGTCGAGGTCCGCTCCGCTCCCCTGCCCCTCCAGGTCGCGGCCTGGCAGGGACCCGGCGGGCCGGACGCGCCCGAGCCCTGGTGGCTGGCGGCACAGGGCCTGACGGTGACGGACCAGTGGGAGCCCGAGCCCGAGGGCTTGAGGCTCGGCGAGCCAGCCCGCCGCACTGTGACGCTGGAGGCGAGCGGGCTCACCGCCGACGCCCTGCCGCCGCGGCCGGTCTTGCGCACCCGCGGCGTCCTCACCTTTGCCGGGCCGGTCGAGCGCCAGACCCGCATCACCCCGGCAGGACCCGTGGCCCGCGTCACCTATCGCTGGGACGTGCGACCCGGCGTGCCGGAGCCGATCACCCTGTCGGCGATCTCGATCCCGTGGTTCGACACCCGGGCGCGGGTGATGCGCGAGGCCGAGATCCCCGCCCGCATCATCGGCGGCCGGGCCGCGAAGCCCGCCGACGAGGCGCCCCCGCCGCCGGCCTCGCCCTGGCGGGCGCTCGTCGCAGGCGTCGTCGCCTTCGGGCTGGGCTTGGGCGCCTGGGGCTCGTCGCGCCGCCGCGCGGCTCCGGCGGCGCGCGCCCTGCGGGCGCTCGCCCGGGCCGCCCGGCGCCGCGACGCGGCCGCGTTCCACGCCGCCGTCACCGAGGCCGCCCGCCGCGACCCGGGCCTCGCGGCGGCCTGGCGCGCCGATCCGGGCACCGCCTCGCGCCTGTCCGCCCTCGACGCCGCCCTGTTCGGCGCGGGTGGCGCCCCGGCGCCGGACCTCGTCGGCCTCGCCCGGGACCTCGCGCGCACCCGCCCGCCCGTCGCGGCGCCGGCCGGGCTGGCGCCGCTCGACGGCAAGCACCTCGACGGCAAGCACCCGGCGCAGGCCTGATCTCAAGGCGCGACGGCATGCGCCGCACCCGGTTGCCTCGACCGGCACCGACCCTGCATACCGCCCGTCGGAACCTCAGGGTCGCTGACAGCCATGACCGAGCCCAATCCCCGCCTCGGCGCCCGCGTGATGGCGCTGATCGACGACCTCGCCCGCCACACCGACGAGCCCGGCCGCCTGACCCGGCTCTACCTGTCGCCGGCCCACCGGGCGACCGCCGAGGCGGTGCTCGGCCTGATGCGGGCGGCCGGGCTCGCGGCGCGGATCGACGCCGCCGGCAGCGTGGTCGGGCGGATCGAGGGGCGCGAGCCGGGCCTGCCGGCCCTGGTCCTCGGCTCGCACATCGACAGCGTGGTCGATGCCGGGCGCTACGACGGTCCCCTCGGGGTCGCGGCCGGCCTCGTCGTGGCCGAGGAGCTGCGCGGCATGCCCCTCCCCTTCGCCCTCGAGGTGGTGGCCTTCGGCGACGAGGAGAACGTGCGCTTCCCGACCTCGCTCTCGACCTCGAAGGCCTGGGCCGGGCAGTACAGATCCGAGTGGCTGGAGGGATGCGACGCCGCCGGCACCTCCTTGCGCGAGGCGCTGGCGCAGTTCGGGGGCGACCCGGACGGGATCCCGGCGCTGGCCCGGCGCCCGGGCGAGATCGCCGGCTATCTCGAGATCCACATCGAGCAGGGCCCGGCGCTCGAGGCCGCCGTGCAGCCGGTCGGCGTGGTCTCCGGCATCGTCGGGTTGACCCGGGCGCGCTGCACCGTGACGGGCGAGGCCAACCACGCCGGCACCGTGCCGATGGGGATGCGCCGCGACGCGCTCGCGGCCGCCGCCGAGATGGCGCTCGCGGTCGAGCGCCTGGGCGAGGGCGTTCCCGGTGCGGTCGCCACGGTGGGGTCGCTGACCGTGGTGCCGGGCGCCGTCAACGTGATCGCCGGCCGGGTCGATTTCAGCCTCGACGTGCGGGCGCCGGAGGACGCGGACCGCCGGGCCCTGTTCGCGGCGATCCAGGCCGAGTGCCGGGCGATCGCGCAGAGGCGCGGGGTCGGCTTCGCCTCCGAGACGTTCATGGACAACCCGGCGGTCGCCCTCGATCCGGGCCTGCGGGCGGTCCTCGACCGGGCGGCGCGGCGCCTCGGCCACGCGCCCCTGCTCCTGCCGTCGGGCGCCACCCACGACGCGGTGGCGATGGCGGCGCTCGGCCCCTCGGCGATGCTGTTCGTGCGCTGCCGCGGCGGCATCAGCCACAACCCGGCGGAATCGATCACCCTGGAGGATGCCGACGCGGCAACGCGGGTGCTCCTCGAGACGGTGCGGGAGCTCGCTGGGCTGGCCGCTTGAGGATCCGCCCGGTCCGTCGGCGTGCGGCCGGGATCCTTCCTCCTCCCATCAGCGATCTCAGGATGAGGTCGCGAGCGGGGAATGGGCCCCGAAAATCAGTCCAACAAGCCAGAGCGGCGAAAGAGTTCTTCGATGCACGAGGACGAACAGACGGCCGACATCGTGGTGGTCGGCGGCGGCATGGTGGGCCTGTCCTCCGCCATCGCCCTGAAGGACCGCGGGCGGGACGTGGTCCTGTGCGATCCCGGCGAGGCGCGGGCCCGCACCTCCTACGGCAATGCCGGGGTGGTCAGCCGCGGCTCGATCTTCCCGATGTCGAGCCCTGCGCTCTGGGGCAAGCTGCCGGCCTACCTGCGCAACGCCGATGCGGGCCTGCGCCTGCGCCACCTGCACCTCCTGCGGGTGATGCCCTGGGCGGCCCACTTCCTGGCGAGCGCCCGCACCTCGGCTTGGCGGCGGGCCGCCGACGCGCTGGCTCCGCTCACCAACGCCGCCTACCCCGAGCACGAGCGCCTCTCCGAGCGAGCCGGCGTGCGCCACCTCCTGCGCGAATGCGGCTGGGTGAAGCTCTACCGCACGGAAGCGGCCTTCGCCGGGGCGAGCCTCGAGCGCGAGATCTTGAGCCATCACGGCGTGCCGTTCGAGATCCTCGACGGCCCGGCGATCCAGGCGCTGGAGCCGGCGCTGATCCGCCCCTTCGCCCGGGCGATGCTCTTGCCGGAGACCGGTGCCGTCGCCGATCCGGGCGGCCTCGTCGAGGCCTGCGAGCGGCTGTTCTCCGGCCTCGGCGGGCGGACCCTGCGCACCGCCGTGAGCCGCCTGGAACCGACGGCCGAGGGCTGGCACGTCGTCCATCCGGGCGGCGTGGTGCGGGCGCGGCAGGTGGTGCTGGCGACAGGGGCGGCGGCGCACGAGCTCGCCCGGCCGCTCGGCTACCGCTTCGCCTTCGCGGCCGAGCGCGGCTACCACCGGCACTACGCGCTCCAGCCCGGCAGCCCGGCCCTGACCCGGCCGATCTACGACACCGGCGCCGCCTCGATCCTGTCGCCGATGGGCGAGGGCCGGGTGCGGGTGCTCTCCGGCGTCGAGGTCGCCGACCGCCATGCCGAGCCGGATTACCGCCAGATCGAGGCGGCGGCGCGGGAGGCCGCCGGCACCGTGCGCCTCGGCCAGCCCCTCGACAACCGGCCCTGGCTCGGCTCCCGCCCCTCGACTCCGGACGGCCTGCCGGTGATCGGCCCCGCGCCGCGCCACCACGGCCTGATCTTCGCCTTCGGCCACGGCCATATCGGCCTCTCGACCGGCCCGATCACCGGCCGGCTCGTCGCCGACCTCGCCACCAACGAGGCGCCGACGGTGCCGGTGGCGCCGTTCGCGCCCGGGCGGCTGCTGGGCTGGCCGCGGTTGTAAGCCCGCTGCGGCGCAGCGTCCCTCGCCCGAGGCGAAGAAAGTCTGGGGGGCCGGCACCCACGAGACCGCGTTCGAGAGCGGGGCTTGCGTATCGACCAGGACCGTCGCGACGGCGCTAAGCGAGACGGCCAGGAACGAAGGCCGTCGTCCGGGGCGGTCGGCGCGCCACGAGATAGCCGGCAAAATAACCGACGATCAGGGCCGCGAGGTCGCCGTTCCGGGAGACGCCCGGCAGGCCGCGAGGCACGATCCTCTGCCCTCTACCTCGGCGCGAGGACGACAGGTGCGAAAAAAGCCGACTAACGAAATAGTTTCCGGCGAGAAACGATCGCGCCGCCTCAATCCACGAAGCGCACGCCGACCTCGCAGCCGTGCTGGCGCACCACCTCGCACCGGCGGGCCGGATGACCGTCGACGTGGAGCACGATCCGGATCGGCAGGCGGATCGGGCGGTCGAGGGCGAGCTTGGCGCCGGATGCCGAGCGGTTGAGCACGACGCAGCGCGTGGCGTCGACCACGCCGTGGGCGTCCGGTACCTCGATCCGGGCGGGAAGGGAGGTCCGCACCCGCTCGTCGATCCGCCGCTCCTCGAGGCCGACCAGCCACTCGTCGAGGCTGCCGGCGATGTCCGCGACGCCCGCGGCGGTGGTCTGGACGTTGGTGCTGACGTCGCCGCTCGTGCTGCGCTGGCGCTCGCTCGCCGCGGCCGTCTCGGCGACGAAGCCCTGGACGGCGTCGACCGCGCCGCGGATCGAGCCGAGCGCCTCCGCGACCTCGCGGGAGACGGTCTGCATCGCGCCGATCTCGTCCGTGACGCGGCCCGTCGCCGCCCGCGCCTGGCCGGCGAGGTTCTTCACCTCGGCGGCGACCACCGCGAAGCCGCGGCCCGCCGCGCCGGCGCGCGCCGCCTCGATCGTGGCGTTGAGGGCCAGGAGGTTGATCTGGTCGGCGATGGCCGTGATCGCCTCGACCACCCCGTTCATCGCCTGGGCCGCCTCGTCGAGCCGCATCGTGGCGGTGCCCGCGGCATTCATCCGCTCCTGGATCTCGTCGACCGCCAGGCGCGACTGGTCCATGCGGGTCGCGATCGCCGTCGAGGTGCGGTGCAGCTCCTCGGAGGCCGTCGCCACCGCCTGGACCCGGGTGAGGGTCCGCTCGGCGGCCGCGATCGCCCGGGCCCGCACGGTCATGCTGCGGGTGACGTCGGTGGCGAACTTGATCACCTTGCACGGGCGGCCGCCGGGATCGAGGACGGGGGTGTAGGTGGCCTGGATCCACACCTCCCGCCCGTCCTTGCCGACGCGCTGGTAGACCGCGGCGGCGTAGCGCCCGGCGCGCAGGGATTCCCAGAACTCGGCGTAGCTCGGGCTCCCGGCGTGGTCGGGGGCGACGAACATGCGGTGATGGCGGCCGACGATCTCGTCGAGCGCGTAGCCCATCGCCTTCAGGAAGTGGCCGTTGGCGTCGAGGATGATCCCGTCCATGTCGAACTCGATCACCGCCTGCGAGCGGAGCGCCGCCTCGATCTTGCCGGCGGTGTCGGCCGCGTGCTGCCGGGCGGCGGTGATGTCGGAGGCGTACTTGACGATCTTGATCGTGCGCCCGGTCGCGTCGAGGATCGGGTTGTAGGTCGCCTGGATCCAGACCTCGGCGCCGCCCTTGCCCCGCCGCTCGAACTCGCCCGCGTGGTACTCGCCGCGGGCGAGCCGGGCCCAGAACTCGCGGTATTCCGGTGCGGCGGCCTCGGCGTCGGTCACGAAGATGCGGTGGTGGCGCCCGACGATCTCGTGAAGGCCGTAGCCCATCGCCGCGAGGAAGTGCGGGTTGGCGTCCAGGATCGTCCCGTTGGGGGCGAAGTGGATCACCGCCTGGGAGCGGTTGATCGCGGTGATCTGGCCGGCGGCGTCGGTCGCCGCCTGCTTCTCGGCGGTGATGTCGAGGGCGAACTTCACGATCCGGATCGGCCGGCCGCGGGCGTCGAGCACCGGGTTGTAGCTGGCGCGGATCCAGACCTCGCGCCCGCCCTTGGCCAGGCGCCGGTACTCGGCGCTCTGGAACTCGCCCCGGCGCAGGGAGGCCCAGAACGCCTCGTAGGCGGGGTCCGCCGCCTCGGCGGGATCGACGAACAGGCGGTGGTGGCGCCCGCGCACCTCCTCGAGGCCGTAGCCCATCAGCCCCAGGAAGTTCTCGTTGGCCTCGATCAGCAGGCCGTCGAGGCCGAAGGTCACGGTCGCCTGCGAGCGCTCGATGGCGTCCAGCTTGGCGGCGGTGCTGGAGCGGCGAGCGGAGGCGAACATGACGGTTTCCCAGGCGTTTTTGGGCGCCCCATCCCCTCGCATGCCGGCACTTAATGTCGGGTAACGTACAGTAATCCCGCGGCCCGACGCCGCAGGTTTTTAGCGCGGGTTTTTCTCGCCCGCGTCAGCCCCGGGCGAGCATCTCGCGGATGCGCAGGGCCAGGGCCTCGACCACGAAGGGCTTGGTCAGCACCGCGGTGCCGGGCTCGAGCTGGCCCGGGCCGAGGGCCGCGGTCTCGGCGTAGCCGGTGATGAACAGCACCTTCAGGCCCGGCCGCCGCGCCCGGCCCGCATCGGCCATCTGGCGCCCGTTCATGCCGCCCGGCAGGCCGACATCGGTGACCACGAGGTCGATGCGCACGTTCGATTGCAGCACCTTGAGGCCGGCGGCGCCGTCCGCCGCCTCGATCGCGGTGTAGCCGAGATCCTCGAGCACCTCGGTCACCAGCATGCGCACGGTCGGCTCGTCGTCGACGATCAGGACGGTCTCGCCCTGCTCGGCCCGGGGCGCGTCGGCGAGGTTCGCCTGCGCGGCCTCCGCCACCGAGGCGCCGTGGTGGCGCGGCAGGACGATGCGGACGGTGGTGCCGCATCCGACCGCGGAATCGATCCGCACCTGGCCGCCCGACTGCGTGGTGAAGCCGTAGATCATCGACAGGCCGAGGCCCGTGCCCTGGCCGAGGGGCTTGGTGGTGAAGAACGGGTCGAAGGCGCGCGCCATCACCTCGGGCGCCATGCCGGTGCCGGTGTCGGAGACGGCGAGCGACAGGTACTCGCCGGGCGGCATCTCGTGCGCGCGGGCCGCCGCGGCGTCGAGGACGAGGTTCGCGGTCTCGATCGCGATGCGCCCGCCGTCGGGCATCGCGTCGCGGGCGTTGAGGCAGAGGTTGAGCAGCGCGTTCTCGAGCTGCGGCGGATCGACGAGGACGGTCCAGAGGTCGGCGGGGCCCGAGACCGCGATCTCGATCGCCGGGCCGACGCTGCGCCGGATCAGCTCCTCCATCCCGGCGACGAGGCCGTTGACGTCGGTGGGCCGCGGGTCGAGCGTCTGGCGCCGCGAGAAGGCGAGCAGCCGGTGGGTCAGCGCCGCGGCGCGCCGGGCGGCCCCTTGCGCGGCGTTGACGTAGCGGTCGACGTCCTTGAGCCGGCCCTGGCCGATGCGGGTCTGCATCAGTTCGAGCGAGCCCGAGATGCCGGCGAGCAGGTTGTTGAAGTCGTGGGCGATGCCGCCGGTGAGCTGGCCCACCGCCTCCATCTTCTGCGACTGGCGAAGCGCCTCTTCGGCCCGCATCAGCTCGGCGGTGCGCTCGGCGACGCGCTGCTCCAGCGTCTCGGTCAGCGCCCGCAGCATCGTGGTGGCGCGGTCGCGCTCGGCCTCGACGGCGCGGCGCTCCTCCACGTCGATGAGGACGCCGGGAAAGCTCAGCGGGGTTCCGTCGGGCGCGTGGTCGACCCGCCCGTTCGCCTCGAGCCAGTAGTAGTTCCCGTCGGCGCGCCGGGTGCGGTACTGGTGCGCGTAGGCGCCGCCGCGGATCACCACCGCGTCGATCGCCGCGATCAGCCCGGCCCGGTCGTCCGGATGCACGGTCTCGATCACCTGCTCCAGGCTCAGGCCCTCGCGGCCCAGGCCCGGATCGAGGCCGAAGCTGCGGGCGAAGGCCTCGTCGACGGTGAAGCGGTCGGTCGGCAGGTCCCAGAACCAGGTGCCGATGATCGCGCCGGCCGACAGGGCGAGCTGGACCCGCTGGATGTTCTCCCGCGCGATCGCCTCGCTCTCTCGCAGGCGCCGGGTCGCGGTCACCTGGGCGGTGGTCTCGTTGGTGAGGATGAACAGGCCGGCGACGCGGCCCTCCCCGTCGAGGACGCGGGAATAGGAGAAGGTCCACCAGGTATCGGCCTCGCCCCGGTCGGTGCCGAGCTTCCACGGCAGGTCGACGAAGCGCCGGCTGCGTCCCGCGAGCGCGTCGTCGATGATGGGCTTGGCCTGCTCCCAGCCATCGGCCCAGACCCGGTCGAAGCGCTCGCCCATCGCCCAGTCGAGGCGGGGACCGAGGAGCGGGAAGTAGGTCTCGTTGAAGAAGAAGTGCAGGTCCGGCCCCCAGGCCAGGATCATGCTCTCGGGCGAGTTCAGCACCAGGGAGAGCGCCGTGCGCAGGGCCTCGGGCCAGGTCTCGGGGGCCCCGAGCGGGTGGCCCGACCAGTCGCGCGCGCGAATCATCGCGGCGGCGCGGCCGCCGCCGGCCAGGAACGGAAGGGGGTCGGTCATCGGCGTCGCGGCGGGTTCACCAGGGGCGGGCATCGGGCGGGAAAGTCGGCTCTGCGCCGCTGCGACACGGCCCCGGCGAGTCTCGCGATTCGGTGCGGCCTGCCCGCCGGGGAGATTCGCGTCTTATTGCCCGAACCGGGTGATTCGGAAAAGCCGCCCATGCGGGGCAAGGCCGCCCGCGATGGCGGGCCGGCTCCGCTTTTGGCAGGATCGGCCCGGCGCGGCCGACCGCCGCACGACCGATCGCGGCTCGGCCGCCAGGGGAGGACCGGATGGCCCACTTCATCAACGACCGCGCCGCCCTGGTGGCGGAGGCGGTGGACGGCCTCGTGGCGGGCAGCGGCGGGCGGCTCGCCCGCCTCGACGGCGATCCCGCGATCCGGGTCGTGCTGCGGGCCGACTGGCGGGCCGACCGGGTCGCGGTGGTCTCGGGCGGCGGCTCGGGCCACGAGCCGGCCCATGCCGGCTTCGTCGGACGAGGGCTCCTCACCGCGGCGGTCTGCGGCGACGTCTTCGCCTCGCCCTCCGTCGACGCGGTGCTGGCCGCGATCCTGGCGGTGACCGGACCGGCGGGCTGCCTCCTCATCATCAAGAACTATGCCGGAGACCGGCTGAATTTCGGGCTCGCCGCCGAGCGCGCCCGGGCCCGCGGGCTCGCGGTCGAGACCGTCACGGTCGCCGACGACGTCGCGATCCCGGGCGCGGCCCAGCCCCGGGGCATCGCCGGCACGCTCCTGGTCCACAAGGTGGCGGGCTTTGCCGCCGAGAGCGGGCGCTCCCTCTCCGCGGTGGCCGGGGCGGCGCGGGCGGCCGCCGCCGTGGTCAGGTCCCTCGGCATCGCGGTCTCGGGCTGCACGATGCCGGGCGGGACGACGGAGGCGCGGCTCGCCCCGGGCCAGGCCGAGCTCGGCCCCGGCATCCACGGCGAGCCCGGCATCGAGCGCATCGCCCTGCCGCAGGCCGCCGACCTCGCCCGGCTGATGACGGCGCGCCTCGCCGCGGCGCTCCCGGGCGACGGGCCGCTCGCCCTCCTCGTCAACAACCTCGGCGGCACCACGGCGCTGGAGATGCAGGTGCTGACCCGCGCGGTGCTGGCGACGCCGCTCGGCGCCCGGGCGCGCCTGCTCCTCGGTCCGGCCGCCGCGATGACGGCCCTCGACATGCACGGCGCCTCGCTCTCGCTGATGCCCCTCGACGCCGCGACGGAGCACGCGCTCGCCGCCCCGACCGAGGCGCCGGCCTGGCCGCCCGCGATTCCCGTCGCGGCGCCGACGACGCGCGCCCTGCCCGACCGCCTCGACCGGGGCTCGGGCCCGGCGCCCTCGCACGATCCCGCGGTGGCGCGGGCGATCACCGCCATCGGCACCGCCCTGGTCGAGGCGGAGGCGGCGCTCAACGCCCTCGACGCCCGGGTCGGGGACGGCGATACCGGCACGACCTTCGCCTCGGCGGCCCGCGCCGTGCTCGCCGATCTCGACCGGTTGCCGCAGGCCGATCCCGCCGCCCTGTGCCACGCGCTCTCCGACCGCCTCGCCCGGGTGGCCGGCGGATCGAGCGGGGTGCTGATGTCGATCTTCTTCGAGGCGACGGGCGCGGGCCTCGCCGCGGGGGCGGGCTGGCCGGCGGCCCTGGAGCGGGGCGTGGCGCAGGTCCAGGCCCATGGCGGGGCGCGGCCCGGCGACCGCACCCTCCTCGACGCCCTGGTGCCGGCCCTCGCGGCCCTGTCGTCCGGAGGGCTCGCCGCGGCCGCGCGGGCGGCCGAGGCGGGGGCCGCCGCCACCGCCCGGATGACCCGGGCGGGGACCGGCCGGGCGAGCTATCTCGCCGCCGCCGACCTCGCCGGGGTGGAGGATCCGGGCGCCGTCGCGGTGGCCCGGGCCTTCGCGGCGCTCGCAGCCGGCTGATGCCGACGCATCGCGTCGATCGCGGGTGGGCCCGGGACCGGAGGTCGTCCTCGACGACCTCCGGCGTGATACCCGCAGCCGCGCCTCAGCCGCGCCGGCCGCGCCGGGGCTTGCCGTTGCCCGGGGCCTCGGGCGTCGGCTCGACCTCGGGGGCCTCGGCAGGCTGGGCGACGCTCTCGCCGGCATCCTCCGCGCCCTCCTCGGGCCGCGCGGCGCTGCGGCGGCGCTGCTGGCCGAGGCCGAGGGAGCGCGCCAGCTCGGAGCGCTGCTCGGAATAGCTCGCCGAGGTCATCGGGTAGTCGTGGGGCAGGCCCCATTTCTGGCGGTAGGCTTCGGGCGTCAGGCCGCGCAAGGTGAGGTGACGGCGCAGGGTCTTGTACGACTTGCCGTCCTCGAAGCTGATCAGGAAGTCGTTAGTGATCGAGCGGCGGATCTCGCTCGGGGTCGCCTTCGGGTGGGGCGGCTCCGGAGCAGCTCTGCTGCCCTGCGCCATCTCGTTCAACGCGCCATAGACGTCGGCGATCAACTTCGGCAGCTCGGCGCTCTGCAGGTGATTGCTGCTGACATAGGCAGAAATGATGTCTGCCGTCAGCGTGACGATCTTGTCGTGAGTGTTGGCGGTCTCATCCATGCCGGCACGCTCTGGGAAATCACTGCAACGCGGTCCCGTATCCTTAAGTTCGTGCTGACCGAAAAGGCAAGGATTATTTGCTGATGAAAATCTGATTCCTCAGCGGAAACGTTCGTTTGACATAACAGGCGCAGGCGAGCTTCGCGACGGTGTTGACCTCCCGGCCGATGTCACCGTCCGGAACCCGGCCGTGCCGCCACGGTTCTTCCGCGAGGCCCCGTCAAGGTCCCGGCAAGACTCCATCAAGGCCGGGCCCGGCATCCGGGATGCCGGGAAGGAAGCGTGGATGCGCGTCGTCGTCGACCTGAACCGGTGCCAGGCCTACGCCCAGTGCTGCTACGCCGCGCCGGAGCGCTTCGTGCTGCGGGGCGACGAGATCCTGGTCTACGACCCGGCGCCGCCCGCGGCGGAGCGCGCGGCGATCGACCGGGCGGTGCTGGCCTGCCCGGTCCGCGCCATCCGGGTCGAGCACGACGCCGCGGAGGGGTCGGCGTGAGGGACGGGACGATCGTCGTCGCGGGCGCCTCGCTCGCGGGCTTGCGCGGCGCCGAAGGCGTGCGGGCCCGCGGCTTCTCCGGCCGGCTGATCCTCGTCGGCGACGAGCCCCACCTGCCCTACGACCGCCCGCCCCTGTCGAAGCACGTCCTCACCGGCGAGATCGCCCCCGGCGCCACCACCCTGCCCGGCGTGGGCGCGCTCCGGGCCGAGTGGCGCCTCGGCACGCCGGCCCTGGGCCTCGACCGCGCCGGCCGGGCGCTCCTCCTGGGGAGCGGCGAGCGCCTGCCCTTCGACCGCCTGCTGATCGCCACCGGGGCCCGGGCCCGGCCCTGGCGCGAGCCCGAGGAGGCGGCCCTGCCGGGCGTCCATACCCTGCGGGGCCGGGACGACGCGGCGGCGCTCGCCGCCGGTCTCGCGGCGCGGCCGGGACGCGTGCTGATCCTGGGCGCCGGCTTCATCGGCTGCGAGGCGGCCTCCGGCATTCGCGCCCTCGGGCTGCCGGTCACGGTGGCCGATCCGGCGCCGGCGCCGCTGGCCGGGGCGCTGGGCCAGGTGATCGGCGGATTCGTCGCCGGGCGGATGGAGGCGGCCGGGGTCGACCTGCGCATGGGCACCGAGGTGACGCGCCTCGAGGGCGAGGCCGGCCGGGTCCGGCGCGCCCACCTCGCGGGGGGCGGCACGGTCGAGGCCGACCTCGTCGTGGTGGCGCTCGGCGCGGTGCGCAACACCGGCTGGCTTGCCGGCTCCGGCCTGCGGGCCGACGAGGGCGGCCTGTCCTGCGACGGCGCCTGCCGCGCCCTCGACGAGGCGGGCCGGCCCGACGAGGCGGTCTTCGCCGCCGGCGACGTGGCGCGCTTCCCCCACCCGCTCTACGGCGGCCGCCCGGTCGCCCTGGAGCATTGGGGCAACGCCGTCGCGCAAGCCGCGCACGCCGCCCGGGCGATGATCGACGGGCCGGACCGGGTGGAGTCCTATGCCGAGCTGCCCGCCTTCTGGTCGAGCCAGTTCGGCCTCACCATCAAGTCCCTCGGCCTCGCGGACGGGGCCGACGCGGTGGCGATCGTCCAGGGCAGCCCGCGGACCGGCCGCTTCCTGGCGGTCTACGGCCACGAGGGCCGCACGGTCGCGGCGGTCTCGGTCAATGCCGGGCGCTGGCTGCCGGCCTACGAGGCGCCGATCCGGGAGGCCGCGCCGTTCCCGCCGATCGCCGGCGGCGCCGACCAGCCGAGCCCGGCACCGGTGCCGCCGGGCCTGCCCCCTCGTTAGGCCCGCGTGATCCGAGGTTCCCGCATGACCGACGCCCCCGACGGCACCCTGTTCGCGCAGGTCCGCGACCCCGCCCACCGAGCCGACCCCTACCCGCTCTACGCCCGCCTGCGCGCGCATCCGGTCGCGCGCCAGGACGACGGCACCGTCGTGGCGAGCGGCTACGCGGCGATCCGCGCCCTGCTGTACGATCCCCGGGTCAGCTCGGAGGACCTGCCGCCGGCCGAGCACCCAGCCACCGGCAACCCGGTCAAGGACTGGATCGTCAACCCGCTGAAGGACCGGATCACCGACCGCC
Source organism: Methylobacterium terrae (assembly GCF_003173755.1). Classification (NCBI taxonomy): domain Bacteria; kingdom Pseudomonadati; phylum Pseudomonadota; class Alphaproteobacteria; order Hyphomicrobiales; family Methylobacteriaceae; genus Methylobacterium; species Methylobacterium terrae. Next base: position 4,389,217 of record NZ_CP029553.1, on the reverse strand, counting down.
ACCGCCCCTTCATCTTCCGCGATCCCCCCGACCACGGGATCCTGCGCCGCCAGGTGATGGCGCAGTTCACGGTGGCGCGGGTGCGGGGCATGAAGCGGCGCACCGAGGCGCTGGTGGCCGAGTGCCTGGAGCGATGCGCGCAGAGCCGCACCCTCGACCTCGTCGACGACCTCGCCTACCCGCTTCCCGTCACGGTGATCTGCGAACTCCTCGGCGTGCCGCGGGAGGACGAGGAGCGCTTCCACGCCTGGGCGACGCAGCTCGCCACCGCACTCGAGCCCGAGAGCCGCAACGACGAGGAACTGCGCGCCCGCAACGTCGAGACCTTCGACGCCATCGCGGCCTACATGCGCGACCTGATCCGCGAGAAGCGCCGGAGGCCTGCCGACGACATGCTCTCGGGCCTCGCCACCGCCAGGGACCCGCAAGCGGGGCGGATGAGCGACCCCGACCTCATCGCCACCGCGATCCTGCTGCTGATCGCCGGCCACGAGACCACCGTGAACCTCATCACCAACGGCATGCTGACGCTGCTGCGCCATCCCGACGAGCTCGCGCGCCTGCGCGCCGACCCGGAGCGGGCGCCGCGGGTGATCGAGGAGCTCCTGCGCTACGAGCCGCCGGTGCATTTCCGCACCCGGCGCGCCCTGGCGCCGATCCCGGTCGCCCGCACGGTGATCCCGGAAGGCGCGCCCCTGGTGCTGCTGTTCGCCGCCGGCAACCGCGACCCGGCGCGCTTCCCCCATCCCGACCGATTCGATCCGGACCGGGAGGACAACCAGCATTTCGGCTTCGGCGGCGCGCTGCATTACTGCGTCGGCGCGCCGCTCGCCCGCATCGAGGCCGAGGCGGCGCTGACGGCGCTTGCCGCCCGCCTGCGCGCGCCGCGCCTCGCCGAGGATCCGCCGCCCTACCGGGACGGCTCGTCCCTCAGGGGTCCGAAGCGCCTGCGGCTCACCATCGACGGCATCGCCTGAGGGCACCGTCAGGTCACGAGCGCGTTGCCTGCCGACGATCGCGTCGTCTGACGAAGAGGCAGGCCATGGCCGACAAGGATTCCGAACAGAAGCCGGATTTCGCGCGCGGGATCCCGGCGGACGACCTGCCCGAGGGCGCGATGCTCGAGGGCCGGCTCGGCGACGACAAGGTGCTGCTCCTGCGCCGCGACGGCCGGGTGACGGCGATCGGCGCGCGCTGCACGCATCTCGGCGCGCCGATGGCCAAGGGGATCGTCGTCGGGGGCGAGCTGCGCTGCCCCTGGCACCATGCCCGCTTCAGCCTCGAGACCGGCGAGGCGGTGGGCGCCCCGGCCTTCGACCCGCTGCCGTGCTACCGCGCCGAGGAGCGCGACGGCCGCATCACGGTGACCGGGCGGCGCGAGGCTCCCGCGAAGCCTGAGACCAAGGCCCCCGGCAGGATCGTCATCGTCGGTGGCGGCGCCGGCGGCCATGCCTGCGCCGAGTGGCTCGCCCGGGCCGGCCACGGCGGCGCCGTGACCCTGGTGAGCGACGATCCCGACCCGCCCTACGACCGCACCTTCTGCTCGAAGCAGTACCTTTCCGGCAAGGCGAAGCGGGAGGCGACGCTGCTCGCCCCCGAGGGCTTCTACCGGGGCGACGGCCCGCGCCTCCTGCACGACCGGGCGGTCTCCCTCGATCTCGGGGCCGAGGAGGTCGTGACGGCGGGCGGCGAGCGCCTGGCCTACGACGCCCTGGTGATCGCGACCGGGGCCGCGCCGCAGCGGCCCGACCTGCCGGGCTTCGACCGGCCGGAGGTCCGCCTCCTGCGCAGCCTCGCGGATGCCGACGCGCTGATCGCCGCGGCGGCATCCGCCCGCACGATCGCCGTGGTGGGGGCGAGCTTCATCGGCCTCGAGGTCGCCGCCGCGATGGTGGCCCGCGAGAAGACGGTGACGGTGGTGGCGCCCGACGCGGTGCCGCTCGCCAGGGTGCTCGGCGAGGCGGTCGGCCGCTTCGTCCAGGGCCTGCACGAGGAGAAGGGCGTGACCTTCCGGCTCGGGCGCAAGGTCGAGGGCTTCGACGGGAGCGCGCTCGCCCTCGACGACGGCAGCCGGATCGAGGCCGACCTCGTCGTGCTCGGCACCGGGGTCGTGCCCCGCACCGACCTCGCCGAGGGGGCCGGCCTGACGCTGGCGGGCAAGGACGAGGGCGGCGGCATCGCGGTCGACGGGACGCTTCGCGCCTCCGCCCCCGGAATCTACGCCGTCGGCGACGTCGCCGCCTATCCGGATCCGCGGAGCGGGCGGTCCCTGCGGGTCGAGCACTGGGTCCACGCCCAGCGCCAGGGCCAGCACGTCGCCCGCGCGCTCCTCGGCGAGACGGCGCCGTTCGCCGAGACGCCGTTCTTCTGGAGCGGGCATTACGGCACCAGCCTGCGCTACGTCGGCCATGCCGGCTCGGCGGAGGACACCCGCATCGAGGGGGACGTGGCCAAGGGCGACTTCGCCGTCACCTACCGCGAGGACGGCCGCGACGCCGCGCTCGCGACCTGCAAACGGGATCGGGAATCGCTCGAGGTGGAGGCGGCGTGGGACCGGGAGGCCCGGGCGGAGGGCTGACGGCGGCGTCCCCGCTTGCGCCCGGGCCCGATCGCGGGCAGGTGGCGGGACAGTGTCCACGGTCGAACAAGGGCCTGTCCAGCGTTGCCGCGTGACGATTCCCCGGGCCTCGCCCGCCTCGAAGGCCTGATCGGCTACACCCTGCGACGGGCGCAGGTCGCGGTCTCGCGCAGCTTCGTCGAGCTGTTCGCCGATCTCGACGTGCGCCAGAGCCAGCTCGGCGTGCTCACCGTCATCGAGGGCAGCCCGGGCCTGCGGCCGAGCCAGGTCGGGGCGGCGATCGGCATCAAGCGGGCCAATATCGGCCCGCTGCTCGACGAGCTCGAAACCCGCGCCCTGGTGCGCCGCGCGCCCGATCCGTCCGACCGCCGCTCGTACTCGCTGTTCCTGACCGAGGCCGGCGAGGCGCTGATGGCCGAGCTGCATCGCCGCGAGGCCGCCCACGAGGAGCGCATCGCCGCCTTCCTGGAGCCTGAGGAGCGGGCCGCGCTCCTCGGCCTGCTGCGCCGCCTGGAGCAGGGCGCGCGGGACGTGGCGGAGGACGAGGCGGCGGAGGAGACCGACTGAGCCTCACTCCCCCCGGAACCGCCGCACCAGCTCCTCCGGGATCGCCGCCGCCTTCATGCGGGACGGGTCGTCGGGGTGGCGGCCGGCCCAGACCCGGCGCTCGCGGCCCTCGACGGCGAGCTCCCCGGCATTGAGCAGGCGGTGGCGCACGGCAAAGCTCGAGCGGCCGACATCCACCACCGTCGAGACGATCTCGACACTGTCGCCGTAGCGCGACGGCTTGAGGAAGCGCGCCCCGGTCTCGACGAGCGGGATGCCGAGGAGGTCGTAGCGGGCGAGCATCCCGGCCTTCGGCAGCCCGGTCGCGGCCTCGCACAGCATCGCGGTCGACCAGTCGAAGAAGTCGAAGAAGCGCGGGTTGAACACGATGCCGGCCGGGTCGCAATGGCCCCATTCCACCGTCAGCGTGCGGGCATGGGTGAAGCCCTCGTGATCGGGAACTTGCTCTCGCGGCGAGGTCATGCGGTCTCCGGCAGGATGACGTCGGGGGGAAGCGGCGCGGCGTAGAGGCGGGCGACCGAACCGGCCCGGTTGCGCAAGACGCCGCGCTGGTTGATCGAGCCCTTGTCGGTCACCTCGTCCCGGTCGAGGGCCGGCGGCTCGGAGAGCAGCAGCAGCCGGGCGATGCGGTTCGACGAGCCGGTGGCCTTCCGCGCGAAGGCCCCGAGGCGCCGGGCGACGTCGCGCCGCAAGGCCGGATGGGCGAGGACCGCCGCGTCGTCGCCGGTCTCGCCGCACAGGGCCCGGCAGGCGGCGAGATCGGGGAAGACCAGGGCCGCGACCTCGTCGCGCGCCTCGCCCGCGATGGCGACGTCGCGCACCAGCGGCTGGAACGCGTCGAGGAAGGCGGCGCGCAAGGGGCCGACGCTGACCCAGACCCCGGTGGTGAGCTTGAAATCCTCGTTGAGGCGCCCGTCGAAGGCGAAGCCGCGCTGCGGATCGTCGGGATCGACCGGCACCAGCGCGTCGCCGAGGCGGTAGAACCCTTCCTCGTCGAAGGCCGAAGCGGTCAGGTCCGGCCGGCGCCAGTAGCCCGGGGTGACGTTCGGCCCCCGCACCCGCGCCTCGCGCTTCGTCCCGACGGGCGCGACCTTCAATTCGACGCCCGGGGCCGGCAGGCCGACCTGGCCGGCCCTGGCCGGGCGGTCGTCGGTGACGAGCGCCATCGGCGCGGTCTCGGTGGCCCCTAAGCCCGTCACCATCGGCACCGTCCGGCCGATCGTCCGGCGGGCGAGGTCGTCGATGGCGTCCCAGACCGGCTGCGGCAGGCCGGCGGCGGCGAAGAACGTGACCTGGAGCCGGCTGAAGAAGTTCTGACGCAGGGCTTCGTCGTCGCGCAGGTGCGGCACCAGCGCCTCGAAGCCCTTCGGCACCGTGAGGTAGAGGGTGGGCGCCACCTCCCGCAGGGCCCGCACGGTCTCGCGGATGCCCGAGGGCGTCGGCCGGCCCTCGTCGATGTGGAGGGTGCCGCCATTCGCCAGAACGAGGTTGAAGTTGTGGTTGCCCCCGAAGGTGTGGTGCCAGGGCAGCCAGTCGACCATCACCGGCGGCTCGGCCGTCAGCGCGGGAAAGCGCGCCTGCAGCATCGCCTGGTTGGCGGCGAGCATCCGGTGGGTGTTCACCACCGCCTTCGGCACGCCGGTGGAGCCGGAGGTGAACAGGAGCTTCGCCACCGTCTCCGGCGCCACCGCCGCGTGGGCGGCCGCGACGGCGTCGGGATCCTCGGCCGCGAGCAGGTCCGTGAACGGGGTCGCGGGCCGGCCGATATCCGCGCCGTCCGCGATCACCACCTCGGTCCCCGCCGGCACCGCCGCCGCGATGGCGGGAGCGAAAGGAGCGCCCCCGGCGGCGAAGACGAGGCCGGGGGTGAGGAGCTCGACGATCGCCCGCAGGCGGGCATGGTCCTGCGACACCGTCGAGTAGGCCGGCGAGACCGGCGCCACCGCGATGCCGGCGTGGAGCGCGGCGAGCGACAGGAGCGCGTGCTCGAAGCCGTTGCCGGACAGGATCATCACCGGCCGCTCGGCCGAGAGGTTCCGCGTCAGCAGGGCCGCGGCGATCCGCTCGACGGCGCGCAGAGCCGCCCCGTAGGTCAGGGGCTCGGCGCCGCCTGGCCCGCGCCGGACCAGGAACGGCCGGTCCGGCGCCTCGGCGGCGTGGCGCGTCAGGTGCGCGGTCAGGCGCTCGGGGTAGGGCGGCAGCGCGGCCTTCGCGGTGACGAGCAGGCTGCCGTCGTCCCGGTGGACGAACCGATGCGTCTCCATCGCCCTACCCCTTCACCAGCGGGCAGCCGCCCTCGGAGAGCGGGCGCCAGGCCTCGTCCGCCGGCACGGTGCGGACCGGCTTGAAGTAGTCCCAGCCGCCCTTGCTCTCGGCGGGCGTCTTGGTGGTCAGCAGGTACATCGGGTGGAGCTTGCGCCCGTCCTCGCGGATGCGGCCCTTGCCGAAGATCGGGTCGTCGGTCGGCATCGCCTTCATGGCGGCCACGACGCTGCGGCCGTCGCCCGCGTCCTTCACGGTGCCGAGGGCCTTCAGGTAGTGCTCCACCGCCGAGTAGACCCCGGCCTGCATGTCGTTCGGCATGGCGTGGCGCGGGTGACGCGCGCTGTATCGCGCCGCGAAGGCCCGGGTGCCGTCGTCGAGGTCCCAGTAATACGGCGTGACGATGTAGACGCCCTGCGTCGCCTTGAGGCCGAGCGCCGGCATGTTGGTGATGTTGAGGATCAGGCCGGCGAGGCGCTGGCCCGGGGCGATGCCGAACTCCGCCGCCTGCTTGAGGGCGTTCGAGGTGTCGTCGCCGGCGTTCGCCAGCCCGATCACGTCGGCGCCCGAGCCTTGCGCCTGGAGCAGGAAGGACGAGAAGTCGGCGGTGCCGAGGGGATGGCGCGACGACCCCTTCACGCTGCCGCCCATGGCCTTGACCTCCTCGGCGGCCGAGCCCTCGAGATCCTTGCCGAAGGTGTAGTCGGCGGTGAGGAAGTACCAGGACTTCCCGCCCTGCTGCACCAGGGCCTTCGCCAGCGCGTGGCCGAGCGACCAGGTGTCGTAGGTCCAGTGCACGGTGTTGGGCGAGCATTGCTTGCCGGTGAGCTCGGCGGTGCCGGCGCCCGAGCCGATGAACACCTTGTTCTTCTCCCGCGCCAGGTTCGACACCGCGAGCGCGACGGCGGAGTTCGGCACGTCGACGATCAGGTCGACGCCGTCCTGGTCGAACCAGCGCCGGGCGATCGAGGCGCCGATATCGGTCTTGTTCTGGTGGTCGGCCGAGACCAGCTCGACCGGCCGGCCGGCCTGCTTGGCGAAATCCTCGATCGCGAGCTGCGCGGCGATGACCGAGCCCTGGCCCTGGTAGTCGGCGTAGGGGCCCGACATGTCGTTGAGGACGCCGATCTTCACCGGCCGCTCGGCGGCGGAAGCGGGGGTGAGTAGCGACAGGAGGGCGGCGAGGGCCGGGGCGAGCCGGCGGACGGGATGGCGGGGCATGGTTTCCTCCGGGGGTGGCCGGTCTTGGTGCCGGCTCTAGGGATTTTCGAATAACGAGAAGTCGCGGGATCCCCTCTCCCGTGTGGGAGAGGGGTAGGGCTGAGGGTGATACGGTTCTGATTCAAGCTCAGACCATCCCGCTGCCGGCACGAAGCTCGGCGCTTTCTGCGGAAGCGTGTCACCCTCACCCCTGACCCCTCTCCCACACGGGAGAGGGGAACAGCGCTTTACATTTTATGGACCGCGTTTCTGCTTCTCAAGGGTATCCCCGGGCTCACCGCAGGCGAGAGCCCGGGATCCAGAAACGCAGGTGGAGCAAGACGAAGCGGAGCGCGGTCAGGTCTTTCCTGAACCATCCGCGGTTCTGGATCCCCGGTTCCGCTTCAGCCCCGGAATGACCCGGAGGACTTCAGGACGTGGTGCGGGTATCGAGGACTACTCCCGCACCTTCTTCGCCCGCCCCTCCAGGAACTCCGCCAGCCGGCGCTTCGCCTCGGCGTCGCTCTGCGCCACCGCGGTCATCAGGGCCTCCGCGAGGTACCCGGTCGCCGGGTCGGCCTCGGCGATGCGCGGCAGGGCGTGGATCAGGGCGTAGTTGGTCAGCGGCGCGTTCTCGGCCGCCCGGGCGGCCAGCGCGATCGCGCGCTCCAGCCCCTCGCCCGGGGCTACGACGTAGTGCGACAGGCCGAGCCGCTCGCCGCTCTCGGCGTCGTGGACGCGGCCGGTCAGCATCATGTCGCGCATCCGCGAGACGCCGATCAGCCGCGGCAGCCGCACCGAGGCGCCGCCGCCGACGAAGATGCCCCGCTGGCCCTCCGGCAGGGCGTAGAAGGCGGACGTCTCGGCGACCCGCAGGTGGGCGGAGAGGGCGAGTTCGAGCCCGCCCCCGATCACCGCGCCTTTCAGCGCCGCCACCACCGGCACCCGGCCGAACTCGATCTCCTGGAAGGCGCGGTGCCACATCCGCGAATGCAGCATCCCGGCCGGCGCGTCGCGCTCGGTCAGTTCGGCGAGGTCGAGGCCGGCGCAGAAATGCGGGCCTTCCGCGGCGATGACCAGTGCCCGCACGTCGTCGGGCAGGCCCCGGGCGATGCGCTCCAGCCCCAGCACCATGCCGTCGTCGAGGGCGTTGCGCTTGTGCGGGCGGTTCAGGGTGACGATCGCCACGGCGTCCCGCCTCGTGACGACCAGGGACTCGGTGCCGAGGCCCGACAGGTCCTCCGCCATATCGGCGCTCCTCTCCGATTCTCGCTCCGGCCGTTTCGCGCCGGATTGCCAAACCTGATTTGTAATGTGATATAACTATCTCAACGGGTCAATCGGGCGGGAAGCCCTGACAGAGACCCGACCAGGGAGGGCGCCGCGATGGATGACGCGAGCGAACGGGCAAGGGACTCGGCTTCCGGGTACCGCACGGCCATCGGACGGGTGGCGGTGATCGGCACCGGCGTCATCGGGGCGTCGTGGGTGTCGCAATTCTTGCGCTCCGGCCTCGACGTCGTCGCCACCGATCCGGCCCCCGGCGCGGAAGCCTCTTTGCGCGAGACGGTCGCCCGGCACTGGCCGGTCCTCGAGGAGATCGGCCTCGCCCCTGGCGCCTCGCCCGATCGCCTGACATTCACGGCCAGGCCGGAGGAGGCCGCCGCGCAGGCCGACTTCGTCCAGGAGAACGGGCCCGAGCGCCTGGAGATCAAGCACGAGACCTTTTCCCGGCTCGACGCCGCGGCGGCGCCCGACGTGGTGCTGGCGACAAGCTCGTCGGGTCTCACCCCGAGCGCGATCCAGACGGCCTGCCGCTTCCCCGGCCGGGTGGTGCTCGGCCACCCCTTCAACCCGCCCCACCTGGTGCCGCTGGTCGAGGTCTTAGGTGGCACCCGGACCGACGAGGGCGCGGTCGCCGCCGCGATGGGCTTCTACGCGCGCATCGGCAAGCGGCCGATCCGCCTGCGGCGCGAGCTCGTCGGCCACGTCGCCAACCGGCTCCAGGCGGCGCTCTGGCGCGAGGCGTTCCACCTCGTCGGCACCGGCGCCGCCACGGTGGCCGACATCGACGCCGCCATCGCCCACGGGCCGGGCCTGCGCTGGTCCCTGATGGGGCCGTGCCTGCTCAACCACCTCTCGGGAGGCCCCGGCGGCCTGGCCCACACCCTCGATCATCTCGGGCCCCTGATGGAGGCGATGTGGGCCGATCTCGGCGACCCGCGCCTGACGCCCGAGCTCAAGGCGTCTCTCGTCGAGGGCCTCGAACAGGCCCTCGACGGACGCGACCGGGACGCGATGGTGGCGCAGCGCGACCGGCTCCTCGTCGACCTCGTCCGGCAGAAGCGCGAGGCGCCGGACCTGCCGTAACCCACCCCCACAACCGATCCGAAACGGGAGGACAACATGGCCAAGGTGATCGTGACGGTGGCGCCGACGGGCGGCATGGCGTCGAAGGCGCAGAACCACAACCTGCCGACCCAGCCGGCGGAGATCGCCGAATCGGTGCACAGGTCCTGGAAGGAGGGCGCGGCGATCGCGGCGCTCCACGCCCGCCGGCCGGACGACGAGGCGACCTGCAACGCCGAGATCTACCGCGACATCAACCGGCGCATCCGCGAGCGCTGCGACATCATCCTCAACAACTCGACCGGCGGCGGCTCGAGCGGCGACATGCTGGTGCCGCGCCCCGACGGGCTGTTCGAATCGAGCTTCGAGGAGCGGCTGAAGGGCTGCGAGGCCGGCGCCGAGATGGCGACCTTCGACGGCATGACCTTCGCGGACGTGCATGGCGGCCGCGAGATCCTGGTGGTGACGACGCCGAGCCGCTGCGAGGCGCTCGCCAAGCGCATGCAGGAGCGCGGCATCAAGCCGGAATGGGAGGTGTTCGGGCCCCAGCACATCCTGCAGGACGTGACCCGGCTGATCGAGAAGGGCTACGACAAGCCGCCCTACTACATCAACATGGTGCTGGGCGCCGACAAGGGCTTCCAGGGCGCGATGCCCTACTCGCACGACATCCTGGCGGCGATGATCCGGATGCTGCCGCCGCAATCGATCTTCTGCGTCTCCGGCATCGGCCCGGCGCAGCTGCCCGCCACCACGCAGGCCATCCTGCTCGGCGGCCACGTCCGGGTCGGGCTCGAGGACAACAACTACTATTCGCGCGGCCAGCTCGCGACCAACGAGCAACTCGTCGCCCGCACGGTGCGGATCGTCAAGGAGCTGAACCACGAGCCGGCGAGCCCGGCCGAGGCCCGGGAGATCCTCGGCCTCAAGGCCGTCTGACGGGAGGCATCGATGCACGCCCTCCGTTCCGCCCTGCTGGCGGGCCTGATCGCCTTCGCCCCCGCGTCAGTCCGGGCGGAGGGCGCCGTCTCCGGCGACCGCGTCAAGATCGGCGTGCTCGCCGACATGTCGACCGCGATGTCGGACAATTACGGCACCGGCAGCGTCACCGCGGCGCGCCTCGCGGTCGAGGATTTCGGCGCGACGGTTCTCGGCAAGCCGATCGAGATCGTCGCCGCCGACCACCAGAGCAAGCCGGACGTGGCGAGCACGCTGGCGCGACGCTGGTACGACGTCGAGGGGGTCGACATGATCACCGACCTCGGCAACTCGGCGGTCGCGCTGGGTGTCCAGGCGCTGGCGAAGGAGAAGGGGCGGCTCGCCCTCATCACCGGATCGGGCTCGACGGTGATCACCGGGGCGCAGTGTTCGCCGAACGGCGCGCTCTGGGTCATCGACACCCACGCCCTCTCCCGCGCCATCGCCAAGCCCCTGGTGGAATCGGGCGAGAAGACCTGGTTCTACGTCGTCGCCGACATCACGCTGGGCAAGTCCTTCGTCGCCGACGTGACCCCGGTGGTGAAGAAGGGCGGCGGCAAGGTCGCGGGCCAGGCCTTCCACCCCCTGCTCTCGCCCGACCTGTCGTCGCAGATCCTGCAGGCGCAAGCCTCCGGCGCCGGGGTGATCGCCCTGTTCAACGTCGGCGGCGACGCGATCAACGCGGTCAAGCAGGCCTCCGAGTTCGGCGTGCTCGGCGGGCGCCAGAAGCTCGCCGGGTTCTACATGACGGCGGTCGACGTCCACGCGCTCGGGCTACCGGTCGCCGGCGGGCTCTACCTGGCGGAGGCGTTCTACTGGGACCAGGACGACGCCACCCGGGCCTTCGCCAGGCGCTTCTACGAGCGCCAGCGCGCGATGCCGAACAGCTACCAGGCCGGCGTCTACTCGGCGGTGACGCATTACCTCAAGGCCGTGAAGGCGGCGGGCACCGACGCGGCCGAGCCGGTGATGGCGAAGATGCGCGAGACCCCGATCGACGACTTCATGACGAAGGGCGGCCGCCTGCGGCCGGACGGGCGGGTGATCCGCGACGTCTCGCTGTTCCGGGTCAAGCGCCCGGACGAATCGAAGGGCGAGTGGGACGTGATGGAGCGGGTCGCGACGCTGTCCGGCGACGAGGCGTTCCGGTCGATCGAAGAGAGCGACTGCCCGCTGGCGAGGGGAAAGCCGTGACGCTCCCCGCCCCCACCCTGACGCACGTCTTCGACGCCCGCATCGACGTCGCGGCGCCGGTCGAGGTCGGCATCACGGCGGCAGGCAGCCGGCGGGTCATCGCGATCACCGGCGGCACCGTCACGGGCCCGGGCCTCGCCGGGCGGGTCATGCCCGGCGGGGCCGACTACCAGACCATCGCGGCCGACGGCCTGACCCGGCTGCACGCCCGCTACGTGATCGAGGCCGAGGACGGCGCCCTGGTCTACGTCGAGAATACGGGCCTGCGCTTCGGGCCGCCGGAGGCCCTGGCGCGCCTGCGCCGGGGTGAGCCGGTCGACCCCGCCCTGATCTACTTCCGCACCGCGCCGCTGTTCGAGACCGCTGCGCCGCGCCTCGCCTGGATGCAGACCGGCCTGTTCCTCGCGACCGGCGCCCGGGCGCCGGACCACGTGGCGCTCTCCGTCTACCGGGTGGAGTGACCCCGTCACTGTCTCTCGGGTGGAGTGACCCCGTCACGATTCGTCGGGTGGAATGACCCTGTCACTCCGGCCGCGCGACCGCCACCGCCCCGCCGTCGACCAGGGTGAAGACGATTCCGGCCTCGCGCAGGGCTGCGAGGACGTGGGGGCGCGAGCGCGAGGCCGGCCCCTCGGATTCCTCCTCCAGGCGCCGGACCGTGGAGAGCGACAGGCCGCTCGCCCGCGCGAGGTCGTTCAGGGTCCAGTCGAGGAGGCCCCGCGCCGCCCGCAGGTGGCAGCCCTCGACCGCCTGGTCGACCTCCGGCCGGGCCTGCGCCCGCGGGAGGGTCTCCTCGCCCTCGAGCGGCGTGATCACGGCGGTCCAGCAGGAGGGATCGGCGGCGCCCTCGCGCAGGGGCACCAGCGTCATGCGGAACGGCGCCGCGGCGCCATCGGCGAGCCGCAGCGTCGGCGTGATGCTGAACGGCCGCCCCAGGGCCGCGAGGCGCGGCAGTTCCTCGCGCCAGCGCGGCCACTCCTCCGGCACGATCGGGCTGAGCCAGTTCGCCCGCACCTCCTCGCGGCGCAGGCCGACCAGGCCCAGGAAGTCCGGGCCGTACTCCGTCAGCGGCAGCGCCGGCTCGGTGTAGATGAAGACCTGCGCCTGCCGCGCCAGGCTGACCCGGCGCTGCTGCTCCAGGCGGTGCATCTCGGCGAGCCGCTCGCGGTCGGTCACGTCGAGGAGCACCCCGGTCACCGCGACCGGGCGTCCCTCGGCGCTGAAGAACACCTCGCCGCGGCTCACCACCGTGCGGGCCGTCCCGTCCGGCCGGATCAGCCGGACCGTGTGGCTGCCGAAGATCCCCGCCTGGACGATCTGGGCGGCGTCCTCGAGCACGTCGCGGTCGGCCGGGTGGACGAGGCCGAGCAGCCGCTCGTAGCTCGCCGATTCGCTCTCCGGCAGCCCGAGCAGGCGGTACAGCCCCGACGACCAGACCTGCCGGCCGGTGACGAAGTCCCAGCGCCAGGCGCCGGTCAGGCCGAACGCCTCGATCAGGCGCATGAAGTCGTCGGACGACGGATCCGCCGGGCGCGGGCCCGGATTGGATACGGGCGAGGACATGGGAGAAGTGGACATGGGAGAATTCGTGGTCATCGGGCGTCGATCCCAGCCTCGCCCCGCGCCCGGCCTCGACGGGCCGCCGAACCGGATCGAAGCCGCCGGCCGACCAGCGCCCGCGCCCCGCGCGTCCGCATTCCGAGCAACAAGGTAAATAATCCCAAGCTCAAGCTTCGCTTTCGCCGCGAACACGCGATCCTGCCGCAGCGACATTAAGTTGTACGCTATCGAATACGGGGGGATCAACCACCCGCGCGGCGCGGCCTCCCCACCGTGGCCCGGGCATCACGCCGGGATCGGGGTCCGGAGGATTCGGGGTCGGGACCCGGGCGGTCCGGACCCGTGCGGACGGTCCGCCGGGCGACGCGGCGGCCCGGATGCGTCACGACGCAGCACAAGGCCGAGACGTCGCGAGGGAACGAAGAGAAAGATTCTCTTTTGGCGTGATCGCACAGCAAACATCTTCTCTCCCGAGATTGAAAATAGAAAACCGCATCTATTGCCGCCTGGGCCGTGCGGGACCTATCTAGCATGCACAGGGTCCGGTCTCCGGAGCCGTAGGTCATGCCGGATCCGACCATGCGTCCAGCCATCTTCGATCCGTTCGGCGAGCGCCTGGACCTCCGGTCCGGTCAGGATGCGGCATGCCCCTCCGCGTCGCGTCGTCGTCCGGTCCGGACCCGTCGGATCGTCGGAGCCGTGCTGTTCTGGGTGCTGGCGGCCGGGCTGATCACGGCGCGCGGTGCCTTCTTCGATCCGAGCACCGCCTTCGGCCCCGATGCGCCGGCCCGCGTCGCCGCGACCGGCACCCCGGTCCTGCGCTGACGTCACTCGAAGGCGCCCTCGCCTTCAGGAGCCGCGTCCGGCGCAGCCCCCATCAGATCGCGATGAGGCGTCCGCCTCCGGAGCCGTGAGGCTTCGTTCCGCATGATCGGAGCGATCCGGTGCTGTTCCTCCGCGAGCGCGCCGAGATGCTCTCCCCCCACCGGATCCTGCCGGGGCGGCTCAATCCCCCTGCCGACGGCGGAGCGGACTTCGTCAACGGCCGCCCGCTCATGGGTCCCTACCCGCCTCATGGGCCCTACCCGAACGGCACCGAGACGGTCGTGTTCGGTCTCGGCTGCGTCCGGGGCGCCGAGCGCAAGTTCCGGCAGCGCGGCGACGGCGTCCACGTCACCGCGGTCGGCTACGCCGCCGGCACCGCGCCGAACCCGACCTGCGAGGAGGTCTGCTCCGGGATGACCGGGCACGCCGAGGTCGTGCTCGTCGCCTACGATCCGCGCGTGATCCCGTTCGAGGCCCTGCTCAAGACCTTCCGGGAGAGCCACGACCCGACCCACAGGGCATGCGCCAGGGCAACGACGTCGGCACGCAGGACCGCTCCGGCATCGACCTCGCCGACGAGGCGCGCCGAGCCGAGGCCGAGGCCTCCCGCGACGCCTACGCCGCCGCCCTGAAGGCGCAGGGCTACGGCCCGATCACGACGGAGATCCGCGGCCCCGGCCCGTTCCATTTCGCCGAGGAGTACCACCAGCAGTACCGGGCCGAGAACCCGGGCGGCTCTTGCGGCCTGGGCGGCACCGGCGTGTCCTGCCCGGTCGGGGTCGGGGTCGGGGTCGGGGTCGGGGTCGGCGTCGCGGAGTGAGGCGAGCCGGGACCGGCGAGGCCGGTCCCGGTCTCCGCTCAGCGCGCCTTCAGCACCGTGCGGCAGGCGTCCGGCAGGCCCGCCAGGGTCATCGGCGGGCGCGGCTTGCCGGGCGGGCGGGGCTTGGGGTTCAGCACCGCGTCGGAGAACCAGTAGTCGAGCTCCGACCCGCAGCCGTCGCCCCCCGGCGGCGGGTCCTGGTCGTGGCAGGCCGCGTCGCCCGCCGGGCATTCGAGCCGGATGTGGAAGTGGTAGTTGTGGCCGTAGATCGGCCGCACCTTGGTGAGCCAGCCCCGGTCCGAGCCGGCCTCGCGGCAGAGCGCCAGCTTGATCGCCGGGTTGACGAAGATCCGCGCGACGCCCGGCTCGCGCGACACCATGCGGATCAGCCGCAGGTGCTCGGGGGTCCAGACCGACGGGTCGATGTCGCGCCGGTCCGGCCGCACCACGTTGGTGGCCGACATCTCCTCGCGCTCGGATCGAGTCAGGCGCCGGTCCGGCATCGGGGTGAGCCAGATGTCGGCGTCGAGGCCGAGCTGATGCGAGGCGTGGCCGGTCAGCATCGGTCCGCCCCGGGGCTGGGACATGTCGCCGACGAGGAGCCCGCTCCAGCCCGCCTTGCGCGGCGCCTCGGCGGCGATCTTCTCCAGGAACGCGACGAGCCGCGGATGGCCCCAGTTCCGGTTGCGCGACAGGCGCATCACCTGCCAGGTCGCGCCGTCGATCGGCAGGGCCTCGGCCCCCGCGACGCAGCCCCGCGCGTAGCCGCCGATCGATTGCGCCGGCAGGGCCGCCGGCGTCGTGGCGCGGCCGAACAGGGCCTTCGCCGGAACGGACGGATCGTCCGGGTTGGCGAGCGGCGGCAGCGGCTTCGGGTTGAGGGTGCCGCGATCCTGCGCGAGGGCGGGAGCGGCGAGCGCGAGGAGAACCGTCAGGACGGCGGTACGGCGAATCGGCATGGCCCGCAGGCTAGCGTCCCGGACGCCCAGGGGGAACCGTCCCCTCGCCTTCGCCATTCGCCGCAGGACCGACATCCCGGCCGGCATCCCGGAACAGGCTCCGCTACGGCAGCGTTTCCCCGTCGGAGACAACGCACCGGAGGATGTTCCGATGACCACCGTCGCGCCGACCCTCGGCGACCGCTCCGACATGGGCAGCACCACCACCAACGAGACCAACGCGCTGATCGCCAGCGACCGCGTCGAGGGCACCGCCGTGCGGCGCCCCAACGGCGACGGCATCGGCCGCATCGAGCGCCTGATGATCGAGAAGGCCAGCGGCCAGGTCGTCTACGCCGTGATGAGCTTCGGCGGCTTCCTCGGCATCGGCGAGGGCTACTTCACCATTCCGTGGTCGACCCTGCGCTTCGCGCCGGAGCTCGATGCCTACGTGCTCGACGTGTCGGACGAGCAGCTCCGCGCCGCGCCGCCGGCTTCCGCCGAGGGCAACGACCCTTCCTACGACCGCAACTGGGAGGAGCACGTCCACCGCTACTTCAACGCCACGCCGTACTGGAGCATCTAGATCCGCACCCGGCGGGGCCTTCGCCTCACGGCGGCTCCGCCGGCACGCCCGACGGGGTCCAGCGGCACAGGCTCGACTCCTTGACCTTCAGGCAGTCGTAGGCGGTGCCGCCGACCACGACCCGCTCGGCGTTGCCCTCGATCCGGTCGCGGCCGGTCCGCGTGCAGCCGAGGTGATCGGCCTTCGGGTCGGCCAGGCGCGTCCTGATCGCCGCCGGATCGCCCCCGGTCTCGGCCATCAGGATGCGCAGGTTCGACAGGGCCCCGCAGGTGACGACCTTCTCGGGCACGGGCTTTCCCGCCGGGGCCGGCGCCTTGGCCCGCTGGGCCGCCGCCGGGCCGGCGAGCAGCGCGAGGACGAGCCAGGCTCCGCCCGCGGGAATGCGGTGCGTGCCGAGGATCAGCCTCACGCGCGAGTTCCCGCCCACCGCCTCATAAGCCCCCCATCCGGCGCACCAGCGCCCACTCCGCCTCGGTCACCGGCTGCACCGACAGGCGCGAATTGTTGACGAGCACCATCTCGCGCAACGCCGTCTCGGCCTTGATCGCCTCGAGGCTCACCGGACGGGGCAGCGCCGCGACCGCCTTGAGATCCACCATGCCGAAGCGGCCGGTCTCGTCGGTGTGGTCGGGATAGTAGGTGCGGATCACCTCGACGATGCCGACCACCGCCTTGCCCTCGTTCGAGTGATAGAAGAAGCCCTGCTCGCCGAGCCGCATACCCTCGAGGTTCTTGCGGGCGACGTGGTTGCGCACCCCGTTCCAGTACGTCCCCGCCTCGCCGGCGGCGACCTGGTCGTCCCACGACCACACCGAGGGCTCGGACTTGTAGAGCCAGTACGCCATCCCGTCCTCTTACTCCGCCGACCGTCACGCGCGTCGAAGGCCCCCATCGCCCGATCCGGGGGCGGGAGTCCAGGGGGCACCGGCCCGAGGCTCCTGCGGTCGCCTGCCCCAGGGTTCCCGGCCGCGCCGCGCGCCGCTGGTGCGATCAACCTCGCGATCCGGCAGCAACGTGCCGGCCGATGTCGAGGCCGCCGCTCTTCCGGGGCGGAACCGTGTATCGTCGCGCCGCGAAGCCGGATGCGGCGGGGGACGGGATGAACGTGGACTGGACCTGGCTTCTCTCGGCGGGCGCCTTCGCGGTCGCGATGTCGGCAACGCCCGGGCCGAACAACACCATGGTGGTGGCCTCCGGCGCCACCTACGGCTTTGCCCGCACCGTGCCGCACATGCTCGGCATCGCGGCGGGTTTCCCGGTGATGCTGGTCGTGCTGGGAACCGCCGGCCTGCCGCTGCTGACCGATCCGCGCGTCCACGCGGCGCTGAAATGGGTGGGGGCGGCCTACCTGCTGTGGCTTGCCTGGAAGATCGCCCGCGCCGATCCGGACCCGGCCGATCCGGCCGCCGAGGGCGCGGCCGGGCCGGCCGCGGGCGGACGGCCCCTCGGCTTCGTGCAGGCGGCCCTGTTCCAGTGGGTCAACCCGAAGGCCTGGGTCATCGCCGCGGGTGCGCTCGCGACCTACACGGCCGGCACGGAGGGCGCCTCGCTCGCCGCGACGCTGGGGCTCGCCGCCCTGTTCGGCGTCGTCGCGCTGCCCTGCGTCGGCCTCTGGACGCTGATCGGCGTCGGCACCGCGCGGGTGCTGTGCACGCGCCGTGCCGTGCGGCTGTTCAACCTCGCCATGGCCGGGCTGCTGGTGGCGTCCCTGGGGCCCGCCCTGCGCGAGTAGGAGCGGCGACGGCCGCGCGTCCCTTGGAACAGGGCCGTGTCGCGGCGCGGGCCGGGGGCCCGCGCCGGTCGCCGGCGTGGTTACGCGATGCCGCCCTGCGCCTGGGCCTCGGCGGCCTTCTGGCGGTACAGGCCGACGAAGTCGATCGGGTCGATGTAGAGGGGCGGGAAGCCGCCGTTGCGCACCGCGTCGGCGATGATCTGGCGGGCGAACGGGAACAGCAGCCGCGGGCACTCGATCATCACCGCCGGGTGCATCTGGTCCTGCGGGATGTTGCGCAGGCGGAAGATGCCCGAATAGGTCAGCTCGAACGCGAACAGCACCTCGGTGCCGATCTTGGCGTCGCCCTCGAGGCGCAGGTCGACCTCGAAATCCTCCTCGGCGAGCTGCTTCGCGTTGACGTTGACCTGAATGTTGATCTGCGGGCCCTGCTGCTGCGGCTGCAGCGAGCGCGGCGCGTTCGGGTTCTCGAAGGAGAGATCCTTGGCGTATTGCGCCAGGGCGTTGAGGGTCGGGGTGAAGTCGTCGGGCTGCGCCGCGGCGCCACCGTTGCCGTTCGGGACCGGGGAGTCGGCCATGGCGGAGGGTTCCTTCGAGGGCTGGACTAGAACGACGCGCCGCCGCACGCTGGCGCGAAAATCGGCGCGCGCGAGGGCGGCGTTGCCGCTATCATGCCCGCACCCCGCGAACAAGCAGAGCCGCCGATCATCCCTCCTGCCTCCTTGCCCGTACGGAAATCCGGCTCCGGCCGGGATGCGGCAGCATTTGCGGCACCCTGCGCGTGCATCGGCACGTCGCCGCGCGCGGGCGGCTGGATACGGCGGGCCCCCGGCCCCATATCCTGGACCAGGGCCCGCGATGCGGCGCCGGCCGGGCGCTTGCCACGCTCCCGTCCCGGTGCCACAGCCGCCACGGTCCCGGAGACGTCGCAAGCTGTGCCGGCGCGGTCAGGGATGCTCCGCGTAAAGCCGCCACGATCGGATCGATGATGCAGGATTCCCTCGACCTTACGACCCTCATCTTCCTCGGGCTTGCGGTCTTCGTGATCTGGAAGCTGCGCTCGGTCCTCGGCCAGAAGACCGGGAGCGAGCGGCCGCCGTTCAACCCGCTCGCCCGGCGCGAGGAGCCGCCGGCCGCCCCCCGCGACGGCGACAACGTCGTGCGGCTGCCGGGCGCCGGTCCCGAGCGCGGCGCCGCCGCGCCCGTGGCCACCGCGGTGCCGCGCAACTGGAAGGGCGTGGTCGAGCCGAACTCGCCCGCCGCCCGCGGCCTCGACCTGATCCTCCAGCAGGAGCCGAACTTCGACCCGCGCGGCTTCACCGACGGCGCCAAGGTCGCCTACGAGACCATCGTGACCGCCTTCGCCAAGGGCGACCGCAAGACCCTCAAGACCCTGCTCTCGCGCGAAGTCGCGGACGGGTTCGAGCGGGCGATCCAGGGCCGCGAGCGCGCCGGCCAGACCGTCGAGACCACCTTTGTGTCGATCGACCGGGCCGAGATCGTCGGGGTCGACGTGCGCAACCGCGTCGCCCAGGTCACCGTGCGCTACCTCTCGAAGCTGATCACCGCCACCCGCGGGCCGCAAGGCCAGGTGGTCGACGGCAGCCCCGAGAAGGTCGTCGACGTAACCGACGTCTGGACCTTCGCCCGCACGCTCGGTAGCCGCGATCCGAACTGGCAGCTCGTCGCCACCGAGGCCGGGCACTGACGCACGTCGTCGGCCGGCGGCTTGATCGGCCGCCGGCCATCGGCGACACTCGCGCGACGCGACCAGAACACCGCATGTCCGGGGCCGGAGCCCACCCGCTGATGCCGCCGGCCCCCGGCCCCTCTCGCCTCCTCGCCGCCCTCCTGCTCGTCTGCGCCGCCGGCACCGCCAGTGCCGCGTCCATGAGTGCCGCGTCCATCAGGATCGGCGAGGCCGTGCTCGAGCCCGTCCCCTTCTCCGCCCTGCCGGGCTTTTCCGCCGACGACCTCGCGGCCTCCCTGGCGACCTTCCGGGCGACCTGCGCGGCGCCCGCCGGGCCGGTCCTCGCCGAGGCGGCGCCGGGCGCGCCGAGCCAGGATCTCGCCGCCGCCTGCGCCGCCGCCGCCGGCGTGCCGCCGGAGGGCGCCCGCGCCTTCTTCGAGGCGAACTTCTCCGCCCACCGCGTCCTGCGGCCGGCCCGCGACGCGGTCGCGGAGCGCACGAGCGGCTTCCTCACCGGCTATTTCGAGCCCGAGCTCGAGGGCTCGCGGGTGGCGACGCCGGACTTCACCGTACCGGCGCTCGCCCGCCCCGACGACCTCGTGTCGCTGGAGCCCGGCGAGACCCGCCCCGGCCTCGACCCGACCCTGCGCGCCGCGCGCCGCGACGGCGATGCCTTCCGGCCCTATCCGGACCGAGCGGCGATCGAGGACGGGGCGCTGGGTGCCCGCGCCCGCCCGCTGATCTGGCTGCGTGACGCCGTCGACCTCCTGGTGCTGCAGGTCCAGGGCTCCGGCCGGGTGCGCCTGCCCGACGGCCGGCGCTTGCGTCTCGCCTATGACGGCCGCAACGGCCGGCCCTACACCTCGGTCGCCCGCCTGATCGTCACTGGCGGCCACCTGCCGCTCGAGGGCCTGACGCTCGCCCGCTGGACCGGCTGGCTGCGGGCGAACCCGGACGTCGCCCGCGACCTCATCCGCCGCAACGCCTCCTACATCTTCTTCCGCCTCGACGACGCCACCCCGGAAGGGACCGGTCCGAAGGGCGCCGCCGGTGCGCCGCTGACCGCTGGCCGCAGCCTCGCGGTCGACGCGACCCTCTGGCGCTACGGGCTGCCGTTCTGGCTCGACGGGACGCTGCCGGAACCGGAGGGCGGCACCGTGCCCCTGCGCCGCCTCGTGGTGGCGCTGGATACCGGCTCGGCGATCCTGGGACCGGCCCGCGGCGACCTCTATCTCGGGACCGGTGCCCGGGCCGGCGCCGTCGCCGGCCTGCTGCGCGATTCCGCGCGCTTCGTCGTGCTGCTGCCCAAGGTCGTGCCCCCCAGTCAGGGCGCGGCGCCCGTCGTCGCGCCGCCGGCCGAGACGGGAGCCGCCCCGTGACCGAGCCGCGCCGTCCCCGGCGGGTGCGCCGGCTCTCCTCCGAGGAGAGCCGGCTCTGGGCCGAGATCGCCCGCCTGATCACCCCCTTGCGCGGGCGGGCGCCGATTCCCGTCGCGCCCTCCCCTCCTCCGGAGCCGGCACCCGCCCCCGCACCGCCCGCGCCGAAGAAGGCGGGGCGGCCCGTCCGAGCGGCGCCGCGCAACGCCTCGAAGAGCCCGGTCCCGAAAGGTCCGGTCCCGAAGAGCCCGAGCCCGCCTCCCACCGCCCCGGCCCTGCCGCCTCTCGCCCCCCTGGAGCGCCGGGTGCGCACGGGCCTGCGCCGCGGCTCCCGCGGCGTCGACGCGGTGATTGACCTGCACGGCATGCGGCAAACCGAGGCCCACGCCGCCCTGATCGGCTTCCTTCACCGCTCGCGGGCCTCCGGGCACGCGGTGGTGCTGGTCGTCACCGGCAAGGGAGCGGGTGGCGACGACCCCTATGCCGAGCGCGGCGTGCTGCGCCGCAGCGTGCCGCACTGGCTGCGCCTGCCCGAACTGCGCCCGCTGGTCGTCGGCTTCGAGGAGGCGGCGCACCATCACGGCGGCGGCGGCGCGCTCTACATCCGCCTTCGCCGGCGCTGAGGCGTGGTCCGGCGGCGGCGGTACCGGTTCGTCGTGGAAAACGCGGCAAAAACAGAGACCTGGGGCAGCACGCGACGACATCGCGATCGGTCGCCGCTCGAGTGCCGCGATCGGAGATCCCGCACCCATGACGATAGGTCGGTGGGGTCCGCACGATGCACCGGTCTCCCGTCATCCCGGACCGTGACTGCGCCATATTGCGGCGGGACGCGAAGGCCCTCCCGAAAAGCCTCGGCTGCGTGTACGGAGTGATGATCACCGGTTGTATATTTGGAATGGGATGTTCCAAATGTTAATGCGGGGCTGCGTTGACCGCGCCGATAGTTCGGGCATGCTTTGGGCGCGGCCAAGGCATCCGCGCCGGGTCCCGCCGTCACTTCACCGCTGCCGCTCCGCGCCTCGCCCCACTTTTCCCCGCTGGGTTTCCCCATCCGGGACTTGAGTCGACGACGAGGACCCGTTACATAAAGTCGTTCCCTCCTCCATCGTCACGTCACGTCGCATCCAGGGCCGACAGGCTCCCCTCCGCGACCTCCGGGACACATCAGGCGACGACTTCGCGACCGGTGCCCGCCTCGGCCACCCCGTTGCTCTTCCGCTCAACGCCGCGTCCTGCGGCGGCCGGATCCGCCCGGACATGACGCTCCCCGCTTCGCCCCCGCACCCCGATATCCCATGATCGAAGACACCCTCGCCCCGCTCGAGACTCCGGCCGCCCCCGCCATGCGCGAGGTGAAGCTGCAGGATCTCAAGTCCAAGACGCCGACCGAGCTTCTCGCCTTCGCCGAGGAGGTCGAGGTCGAGAACGCCTCGACCATGCGCAAGCAGGAGCTGATGTTCGCGATCCTGAAGCAGCTCGCTGCCAAGGACGTGGAGATCATCGGCGCCGGCACCGTCGAGGTGCTGCAGGACGGCTTCGGCTTCCTGCGCTCCTCCGATTCCAACTACCTGCCGGGCCCCGACGACATCTACATCTCGCCGACGCAGATCCGCCGCTTCGGCCTGCGCACCGGCGACACCGTCGAGGGCCCGATCCGCGGCCCGAAGGACGGTGAGCGCTACTTCGCGCTGCTGAAGGTCAACACCATCAACTTCGAGAGCCCGGACAAGATCAAGCACAAGGTCCACTTCGACAACCTGACGCCGCTGTTCCCCACGCAGCGCTTCAAGCTCGAACTGTCGGAGCCGACCCGCAAGGACTTCTCGCCCCGGATCATCGACATCGTCGCGCCGATCGGCAAGGGCCAGCGCGCCCTGATCGTGGCGCCGCCGCGCACCGGCAAGACGGTGCTGATGCAGAACATCGCCCAGTCGATCACCCTGAACCATCCCGAGTGCTACCTCATCGTCCTGCTCATCGACGAGCGGCCGGAGGAGGTCACCGACATGCAGCGCTCGGTGAAGGGCGAGGTGATCGCCTCGACCTTCGACGAGCCGGCGACCCGCCACGTCCAGGTCGCCGAGATGGTGATCGAGAAGGCCAAGCGCCTCGTCGAGCACGGCCGCGACGTCGTGATCCTGCTCGACTCGATCACGCGGCTGGGCCGCGCCTACAACACCGTGGTCCCGTCCTCCGGCAAGGTGCTGACCGGCGGCGTCGACGCCAACGCCCTGCAGCGGCCCAAGCGCTTCTTCGGCGCCGCCCGCAACATCGAGGAGGGCGGCTCGCTCTCCATCATCGCGACCGCGCTGATCGACACCGGTTCGCGCATGGACGAGGTGATCTTCGAGGAGTTCAAGGGCACCGGCAACTCGGAGATCATCCTCGACCGCAAGGTCTCCGACAAGCGCATCTTCCCGGCGATCGACATCACCCGCTCCGGCACCCGCAAGGAGGAGCTGCTGGTCCCGCCGGACGCGCTCAAGAAGACCTACGTGCTCCGCCGCATCCTCAACCCGATGGGCGTCACCGACGCGATCGAGTTCCTGCTCGACAAGCTGCGCCAGACCAAGAGCAACGGCGACTTCTTCGACTCGATGAACACCTGATCCGGCCGCCGGCCGCGATCGTCCCGAGATCCGCGCGGCGCCCCGGGAGGGGCGCCGTTCTCGTATGGGACGCCGCCTCGTCGGTCGTTCCTTCCGCGATCGGCCTGCCTCCGAAGCACGGCACGCGATCGTCGATCGCCCGCACCTCGGGACGAGGTCGTGGGTGGGTGATGCATGAGGATCGCGGCTTGTGCCTCAGTGTCGTGTCACGCGGACCAGTGCGCGGGCCACAGGGTCACGATCGCCTTCGATCCGCATCCTCCTTCGAGGCGCCGGAACGAAGCCGACGGGGAAACCCAGGCACTCGGACGAAGCCGAGTTGCCCGGAGCGTCATCGTCAAGGCACCGCCCGCCGGCACTGCGGAGAAAGCGACGGCGCCGGAGACCGGCCTTGCGCCTCCCTCTCCGGTTCGGCCGGACCGCTTCCCGGTGTGCGGAACGCACCCTCGGGCGATCGGCGCAGGATGACGGCGACGCTCTTGTGCCGGCGTTCGCCGCCGCTCCCTCGGGCACGCGATCCAGCCTCGCATCGGACTGACTTTCCTCCCCCTTCCAAAGGCAGCGCTTCCAAGGGGACGCATCTTTCGAGACGGGCTCTTGGCGCGTTCGGTACGACCGGAGGATCCGTGCTAGCGACGGTGCGCCGAACCGACCGGTTCGGCCCGCCGTCCCTGCTGCAACCTCCACGCCCTGACAACATGCTCACCTCCGACACGATCTTCGCCCCCGCTACCGGCTACGGCCGCACCGCCGTCGCGGTGGTGCGGGTCAGCGGTCCGCAGGCGGGCCCGGCCCTGTCGGCGTTGATCCGGGCTCCGGTGCCACCGGCGCGGCGGCTGTCACTGCGCACGCTCCGCGAGCCCGAAACGGGCGAACTCCTCGATCACGCCCTCGTCGCCTGGCTGCCCGGCCCCGGCACCGCCACCGGCGAGGACATGGCGGAGCTGCACCTCCACGGAGGTCCGGCGGTGCGGGCGGCCATCCTGCGAAGCCTCGGCAGCCTGCCGGGCCTCGTTCCGGCCGAACCCGGCGCCTTCACCCGCCGCGCCTTCCTCAACGGCCGCATGGACCTGACCGCCGTCGAGGGGCTGGCCGACCTGATCGACGCCGAGACCGAGGCGCAGCGGCGCCAAGCCGTGCGCCAGCTCGACGGCGCCCTCGGCCGAGCGGTCGAGAGTTGGCGGAGCGCCCTCCTCGACGTGCTCGCCGGAACGGAGGCCGCTCTCGATTTCTCCGACGAGGGCGATGTCGACGACGAGGCCCTGACCGAGGCCGGCCGCAGCGCCGCGGCGAGGGTGCGCGACGCGGTCCGTTCCGCCCTCGCCGACGGGCGCCGGGGCGAGCGCCTGCGGGACGGCTTCACGGTGGTGCTCGCCGGCGCCCCCAATGCCGGCAAGTCGACGCTGCTCAACGCGCTGGCCCGGCGCGACGCCGCGATCGTCTCGGCGGTGCCGGGAACGACCCGGGATGCGATCGAGGTGCGCTGCGACCTCGGCGGATTGCCGGTGCTGCTGGTCGACACGGCGGGCCTGCGCGACAGCACCGACGCGATCGAGGCCGAAGGCGTCGCCCGCAGCCGCCGCCGCATGGATCAGGCCGACCTCGTGCTGTGGCTGCGCGAGCCCGGCGGTGCAGAGGCCCCTCCCCTGTCGGTGCCTCACCTCACGGTCGCCACCAAGGCCGATCTGTCCAACCTGGACGCGGACATCGACGTCGCGATCTCGGCGACGTCCGGGTACGGGCTCGACCGGCTCCTAACGGCGATCGAGCGCCACGCCGAGGCTTCGCTCGGGTTCGGCGACGCACTCGTCACCCGCGAGCGTCAGCGCCTCGCCCTGGAGCGCTGCCTCGCCCATCTCGACCGCGTCGTCATGCACGGAGCGCTCCTGCCGGCCGAGCTGGTGGCGGAGGACCTGCGCCTCGCGGTCCGGGCGCTCGGCGAGGTCGCCGGGCGCGTCGGGGTCGAGGAGATGCTGGATCGCCTGTTCTCCAGCTTCTGCATCGGCAAGTAGGTCGGTCCTCGGCCGTGTTTTCACGTGAAACGCCGGCCGAACCGATCGCGCGATTGACGGCGCGCCCGAGCGCTGCCTAATCACCCCATGCTGTCTGATGATTCCTCCTTCGACATGATCGTCGTCGGCGGCGGGCACGCGGGCGCCGAAGCGGCCGCGGCCGCTGCGCGTTACGGCGCCCGCACCGCGCTCGTCACCCACCGCCGCGATACGCTCGGCGCGATGTCGTGCAACCCCGCCATCGGTGGCCTCGGCAAGGGCCATCTGGTACGGGAGATCGATGCCCTCGACGGACTGATGGGGCGTGTCGCCGACCGCGCCGGCATCCAGTTCCGGCTGCTCAACCGGCGCAAGGGCCCGGCAGTGCGCGGGCCACGCACCCAGGCCGACCGCAAGCTCTACGCCCGTGCGATGCAGGCAGCGCTCGCCGAGGCGCCGAACCTCGCGATCGTCGAGGGCGAGGTCGCGGACGTCATGGTTGTGGACGGACGCGTCGCCGGCGCGGTACTGGCCGACGGCCGCACCCTCCCCTGCCGCGCCGTCGTCCTCACGACCGGCACGTTCCTGCGGGGCCTGATCCATATCGGCGAGGTCACGACGCCGGCCGGCCGGATGGGCGAAGGCCCGGCGCTCGGCCTATCCGCGACCCTCGACCGGCACGGCTTCGCGCTGGGCCGCCTGAAGACCGGCACGCCGCCGCGCCTCGACGGCCGCACCATCGACTGGCACGGCATCGACAAGCAGGCGGCCGACGACGAGCCGGTGCCGTTCTCGACCCTGACCGCGCGCATCACCACGCCGCAGGTCGAGTGCGGCGTCACCCGGACGGGTCCTGCGGCGCACGACCTGATCCGCGCCAACCTGCACCGCTCGGCGATGTATTCCGGCGGCATCACCAGCCGCGGGCCGCGCTACTGCCCGTCGATCGAGGACAAGGTGGTGCGCTTCGGCGACCGCGACGGCCACCAGATCTTCCTGGAGCCGGAGGGTCTCGACGACCCGACCGTGTACCCGAACGGCATCTCGACCTCGCTGCCGGAGGAGGTGCAGCACGGCCTCGTCGGTCTGCTGCCCGGCTGCGAGCGCGCCGTGATCCTGCGCCCGGGCTACGCGATCGAGTACGATTACGTCGATCCGCGCGAACTCGACCCGACGCTGCAGACCCGCCGCATCGCCGGCCTGTTCCTCGCCGGGCAGATCAACGGCACGACGGGGTACGAGGAGGCGGCGGGTCAGGGGCTGGTCGCCGGGCTCAACGCGGCGCGGCTCGCCGGTGCGTCCGACCTCGCGGTGTTCGACCGGGCCGAGTCCTATCTCGGCGTGATGATCGACGACCTCGTGACCCACGGGGTCAGCGAGCCCTACCGCATGTTCACTTCCCGCTCGGAGTACCGTCTGAGCCTGCGGGTCGACAATGCCGACGAGCGCCTGACCGGTCGCGGCCTCGCGCTCGGCTGCGTCTCCGCCGCTCGGGCCGCGCACGACGCGGCACGGCGCGAGGCGCTGGCCCAGGCGCGCCGGACCCTCGACGGCCTGAGCCTGACGCCGACCGAGGCGCACGGCCACGGCATCGCGCTGAACCGCGACGGCATCCGCCGCTCGGCATTCCAGCTCCTGTCCTACCCCGAGATCGGCTGGGACCGGCTGGCACGCGTGTGGCCGCAGCTCCGCGACATCCCCCCTGCCCTGGCCGACCGGCTCTGCACTGACGCGACCTACGCGGTCTATCTCGACCGGCAACGGGCCGACATCGCGGCGTTCCGGCGCGACGAGGCCGTGGCACTGCCGGCCCTCCTCGATTACGGCAGCATCGCCGGGCTGTCGAACGAGCTGCGCACGAAGCTCGACACGGTGCGGCCCCTGACGCTCGGCCAGGCGGCGCGCATCGAGGGTGTCACCCCTGCGGCCCTCACCCTGCTCGCCGCCCATGCCCGGCGCGCTCCCGCTCAGGATTCGGCCGAATGACCAATCACGCTCCCGGCCGTGACGCCGTTTTGCGGGACGCCAGCGTTTCACGTGAAACAGCGGCCGCCCTCGACCTCTACGTCGCGCAGCTCACTCGCTGGCAGTCGATCAAGAATCTCGTCGGGCCGGCGACCCTTGCGGAAGTCTGGACCCGCCACGTCGCCGACTCGCTCCAGCTCCTGGCGCTCGCCCCCGACGCGACGCGCTGGCTTGATCTCGGCAGCGGCGCCGGCATTCCGGGCCTGATCCTGGCGATCGCCGGCCGCGAGCGATCGGGCTTTCGCGTCGACCTCGTCGAGAGCAACGGGCGGAAAGGTGCCTTCCTGCAGGAAACCGCGCGCCTCACGGGAGCTCCTGCCCGCATCCACGTCGCCCGGATCGAGACGGTGATCTCGGGCTTCACCGATTCGCAGGTCGTCACGGCGCGCGCCCTCGCGCCTCTGTCTCAACTCCTCACCTGGACCGAACCCTTGTTGAAAAACGGCGTCACCGGGCTTTTTCCGAAAGGGCGTGATGTCTTAACCGAATTGACCGAGGCGGAGGAAAGGTGGAAGTTCACGGCGGATCTGATCCCGAGCCGGACCGATTCTGACGCCAGAATCGTCCGCGTCTCCAGCGTGAGCGGCCTTCTCCCATGATCGCGGACCCCCAAGAGGCGCCCAGCTCCCAAGAGGCGCAGGCGAGCGGCAGCCCGCGGCCCCTGCGCATCATCGCGCTCGCCAACCAGAAGGGCGGCGTCGGCAAGACCACGACGGCGATCAATCTCGGCACGGCGCTGGCGGCGATCGGCGAGCACGTGCTGATCGTCGATCTCGACCCGCAGGGCAACGCCTCGACCGGTCTCGGCATCGATCGCCGCCAGCGCCGCTTGTCGACCTACGACGTGCTCGCCGGCGAGGCCTCCCTCGCCGAGGCGGTGCAGGCCACCGCGGTGCCGCGCCTGTCGCTGGTGCCCTCGACGATGGATCTGCTGGGCCTCGAGATGGCGATGGCGAGCGCTGCCGACCGGGCGCAGCGCCTGCGCCGGGCGCTGGACCCCCTCGACCGGGGCGAGGTGCCGGAGGAGCAGCGCTTCACCTACGTGCTGATCGACTGCCCGCCCTCGCTCAACCTGCTCACCCTCAACGCGCTCGCCGCGGCGCACGCGGTGCTGGTGCCGCTCCAGTGCGAGTTCTTCGCGCTGGAGGGTCTGAGCCAGCTGCTGCGCACCGTCGAGCAGGTCAAGGGCGCCCTTAACCCGCGCCTGGCGATCCAGGGCGTGGTGCTGACGATGTTCGATCCGCGCAACAACCTGTCGGCGCAGGTGGTGGCCGACGTGCGCGAGTTCATGGGCGACAAGGTCTACGAGACCATGATCCCCCGCAACGTGCGCGTCTCCGAGGCGCCGTCGCACGGCAAGCCGGTGCTGCTCTACGACCTCAAATGCGCCGGTTCGCAGGCCTACCTGCGGCTCGCCTCCGAGGTCATCCAACGTGAAGGCCGTCTGCCGGCCGCGGCCTGAGACCAGCCCGCGTAAGTGGAGTCGATGAGAGGATGAAGGGTATGGCGGAGGAGGGAGCGCGGCCGCGCCTCGGACGTGGTCTCGCGGCGCTGATCGGCGATTTCGGCGAGGAGGCTCCCGCCGCCACCGAGAAGCCGAAGGCCGGTCAGCGGCGGGTCCCGATCGAGTTCCTGCGCCCGAACCCGCGCAACCCGCGCCGCACCTTCGCGGAGGTCGAACTCGAGGAGCTGTCGGCCTCGATCCGCACCCGCGGGGTGATCCAGCCGATCGTCGTGCGGGCGCTCGCCAACGTGCCGGACGCGTTCGAGATCGTCGCCGGCGAGCGGCGCTGGCGGGCGGCGCAGCGCGCCGGGCTGCACGAGGTTCCGGTGGTGACGGTCGAGATCGACGACCGCACCTCGCTCGAATACGCCATCCTGGAGAACGTCCAGCGCGCCGACCTCAACGCCATCGAGGAGGCCGCGGGCTACGAGCGCTTGATGAGCGAGTTCCGCTACACCCAGACCGAACTCGCCGAGATCATCGGCAAGAGCCGCAGCCACCTCGCCAACACCCTGCGCCTGCTGCAACTGCCGCCGGCCGTGCAGGACCACCTCGTTGCCGGCACCCTCACCGCGGGCCACGCCCGGGCGCTTCTCGCCGTCAAGGATCCCGAGGGCGTCGCCCGCCGGGTGATCGAGGACGGCATGACGGTGCGCGAGGTCGAGGCGCTCGCGGCCGGCGAGCAGACCGGGACCGGGCCGCGCCCCGGCCGGCCGCGCAAGGCCGCTTTGGAGAAGGACGCCGATACCCGCGCCCTCGAGCGGCGACTCGAGGACGCGCTCGGCGTCGCGGTGTCGATCGAGGCCAAGGGCGGCGGCGGCGAGGTGCGGCTGCGCTACGCCAGCCTCGACCAGCTCGACGGGCTGTGCCGCCGCCTGGAAGCGTGAGGGCAAGGGGATCGGGGCCTTCGGGCTCGGCCCCCGGCAGGGCAGGGGGGATCAGCCCCGCCGCGCCGCCTCGTTGGCAAGGCGCAGGAACAGGTCGCCGGCGACCGCGTGCGAGAAGTCGCCGCCGGCTCGCCGCGCGGCGAGGACCGCCTCCTGCAGCAGCGCCACCGCGCGGCGCAGGGAGGCCGGGCTCCAGCGGGCGAGCTGCGTCTCGACGATCCTCTGGCGCCGGAAATGCAGGCCGCGCCAGCCCGCCACCATCGCGCCCGGGCTCTTGCCCTCGCCGTCGAGGCGGGTCGCCAGCAGGGTGAGGGCGTGGCGGAGCGCGCCGCCCAGCATCACCGAGGCGTCCATGCCCTCGATCTGGAAGCGGCGGTAGCTGCGCTCGGTCTCGGCGATCCGGCCCGCGAAGGCGGCGTCGATCAGCGCGTTGAGCATCGAGCCCGACACGTCGCTGCCGATCGCCTCGACGTCGTCGATCCCGATTTCGCCCTGGCCGCGGGCATAGAGGGCGAGCTTCTCGATCTCCCCGAGGCTCGCCCGGCGGTCGCCGCCGAGGCTGCCGGCGAGCAGGTCGCGAGCCTCGCGGGTGATGCGCAGGCCGTCGGCCCGCAGCGTCCGCTCGATCAGGTCGGCCAGCGTGCCGGCATCGTCGGGATAGCACGGGATCGCCAGCGCCCGGGGCGAGCGCTCGCAGACGACGCGGAGCGGCGCCGACTTGGCGAGGTCGCCGGCCTCGACGACGATGCGGGTGTCCGCGCCGTCCTGCTTCAGGGCCGCGTCGACGGCGGGAGCGTAGTTGCGGCTTCCCGGCCGCACCCAGACGGCGCGCTTGCCCCCGAACAGCCCGACCGTCCCGGCCTCGTCGACGAGGCGGCCGGGATCGCTCGCCAGCGTATCGCCGTCGAGCTTGACCAGGGCGAAGGGGTCGGCGGGGTCGTCGACCGCCTTCTCGGCGAGGAGGCGCGCGCGCTCGGCGACGAGCCCGGTATCGGGCCCGTAGACCAGGATCACGGTGAAGCGCGGGTCGGGGCCGCGGCGCAGCAGGCCCTCGACCTCGCCGGCCTTGACGGCAGTCACGAGACGCCTCCGGCAATCATGACGCGCTCAGGGCTGCGTCGCCAGGATCGCGGCGACGCGGGTCTTGATCTGCTCGGACAGGAGCTTGGCCAGCCGGATCTCGGCGTCGCGGGCAGCGCGCAGGCTGGCGAAGCGCTGGGCCGAGCGGTCGTAGGTGGCGGTGCCCTGAGCGACGCCCTCGGTGATGGTGCGGTCGCCAGACAGCGTCTGGACCTTGTAGGCGGCGGTACCGAGCAGCGTCGCGGATTCGGCCCGGCCGGTGATCGAGCTGACGATCGGCGTCTGCACCGTCTCGCTCGCCGTGAGGGTCAGGCGGTACCGCTTCTCCGACGGGGTGCCGGAGCCGTCGAGGTCGAAGACCAGTTCGCTGCGCAGGTAATGGCCGAGGCGCTCCTGCCCCTGCGCGGTCTTGGCGGGCTCGACCTGGATCGAGGCGAGCACCGCGCTCAAGGGCACGCCGGAGGCGGTCGGCCCGTAGAGAGGCCGGAAGCAGGCCGAGAGGCCGAGCGCCAGGGTGGCGACGAGAGTGAGGTTGCGCGCCGTCTTCGCCGTGCCGCCTGCCATGAGGGTCCGTCCTGCCACCACTTGCCTCGCCACCACTTGCCTCGCCACCGCTACGCTCAACGCCGTTACCGCTCCGCCGATGGTCTGCCAAGGGGCCGGCGAGACCTTTCGGGGCGTGCCCGTCGGGGCATCAGGATAGGGTCCGGGATCTAAAGACTCTCTGAGGCGACAGCAGGGCCGTGGCGTCGCCGCCCGGTGAAAAACGGGGACGAACGAAGAAGGGCCCGGCGATCGTCGCCGGGCCCCGGAGAGTTTCCCGTCCCTGCCGCGAGCCGGTCAGACGACGATGTTGACGATGCGCAGGGGCACCACGATCACCTTGCGGGGCGGCTTGCCCTCCAGCGCCCGCTGCACCGGCTCCAATGCCAGCACGGCGGCCTGGACCGCCGCCTGGTCGGCGTCCCGGGGTACCATGACGTCGGCGCGCTTGCGGCCGTTGATCTGCACCGGCAGCGTCACGCTGTCCTCGACCAGGAGCTCGCGCTTCACCGCGGGCCAGGCCGCTTCCGCCACCAGGCCGTCCTGGCCCAACGCCGTCCAGCAGGTCTCGGCGAGGTGCGGCATCATCGGGGCGATGAGCTGCACCAGGATCAGGGTCGCCTCCCGCAGGGCGGGGGAGGGCGCCCGGCCGCGCTCGGCATTCACCGCCTCCTGCAGGCTGTTCGCCAGTTCGTAGACGTGGGCGACGCACCGGTTGAAACGCAGCCGCTCGATGTCCTCGCCGACCGCCGCGAGCGCCTTGTGCGCCGCTTTCAGCACCGCCTCGCTTCCGGCGAGCGCCGGCTCGGAACCGCCCTCCGCCACCTCGCTCACCATGCGCCAGACGCGCTGGACGAAGCGCGACGCGCCCTGCACGCCGTCCTCGGTCCAGATCACGTCGCGCTCCGGCGGCGAATCGGAGAGCATGAACCAGCGGGCGGTGTCGGCGCCGTAGGAGGCGATGATGTCGTCGGGGTCGACGACGTTTTTCTTCGACTTCGACATCTTCTCGATCGCCCCGATGGCGATCGGCGCGTCGGTTTTCACGTGAAACGCCTTGCGCGCGCCGTCCTCGGTCACGACCTTGACGTCGACCGGCTGAACCCAGGCGCCGGCCTCGTCGCGGTAGGTCTCGTGGACGACCATGCCTTGCGTGAACAGGCCGGCGAAGGGCTCGTCGACCCCCGCCCAGCCGGTCTGGCGCATCGCCCGCATGAAGAAGCGCGAATAGAGCAGATGCAGGATCGCGTGCTCGATGCCGCCGATATACTGGTCGACCGGGAGCCAGTGGTCGGCCACCGCCTTGTCGGTCGGCGCGTCCTCCAGCCAGGGCGCGGTGAAGCGGGCGAAGTACCAGGACGAGTCGACGAAGGTGTCCATCGTGTCGGTCTCGCGCCGGGCGGGCGCGCCGCAGGACGGGCACGGCACGTTGCGCCAGGCCGCATCGCGCTCCAGCGGGTTGCCGGGCACGTCGAACGAGACCTCCTCCGGCAGGCGGACCGGCAGGTCGGCGACCGGGACCGGCACCACGCCGCAGGCGTCGCAATGGATCACCGGGATCGGGCAGCCCCAGTAGCGCTGGCGCGAGACGCCCCAGTCGCGCAGGCGGAACTGCACCCGGCGCCGGCCCATGACGCCACCGTCGAGGGTCTCGGCCTTGAGGCGGTCGGCGACAGCCTTGAACGCCTCGTCGGTGCTCATCCCGTCAAGGAAGCGCGAGTTGATCATCCGGCCGTCGCCGTCATAGGCGGTGTCGGTGATCGTGAAGGCGGCCGGGTCCTGGTCCGGCGGGCAGACGACCGGCGTGTTGCCCAAGGCGTACTTGTTGGCGAAGTCGAGGTCGCGCTGGTCGTGGGCCGGACAGCCGAACACCGCGCCGGTGCCGTACTCCATCAGCACGAAGTTCGCGACGTAGACCGGCAGGGTCCAGGACGGGTCGAGGGGGTGGCGCACCTCGAGCCCGGTGTCGAAGCCGAGCTTCTCCGCCGTGTCGATCGCGGCCTGCGCGGTGCCCATCCGCCGGCACTCGGCGATGAAATCCTGCAGGGCCGGATTGTCCGCCGCGACCGCGGCCGCGAGCGGATGGTCGGCGGCGACCGCCAGGAACTTCGCGCCGAACAGCGTGTCGGGACGCGTGGTGTAGACCGTCACGTCACGCGCGGCGCCCTCGGGCGCGCTCTCCAGGGCGAAGCGCAGCTCCAGCCCCTCCGAGCGGCCGATCCAGTTGCGCTGCATCAGCCGGACCTTCTCGGGCCAGCGCTCCAGCGTGTCGAGCCGGTCGTCGAGGTCCTGGGCGAAGTCGGTGATCTTGAAGAACCACTGGGTCAGCTCGCGCTGCTCGACGAAGGCGCCCGAGCGCCAGCCGCGCCCGTCGATCACCTGCTCGTTGGCGAGCACGGTGTGGTCGACCGGGTCCCAGTTCACCTTGGCGGTGCGGCGCGAGACCAGCCCGGCCTGCAGGAAGTCCAGGAACATCCGCTGCTGGTGCTTGTAGTATTCCGGATCGCAGGTCGCGATCTCGCGGCTCCAGTCCAGCGACAGGCCCATCGATTGCAGCTGCGCCCGCATCGTCGCGATGTTGGCGTAGGTCCAGTCCCGCGGGTTGACCTTGTTCTGCATCGCGGCGTTCTCGGCCGGCAGGCCGAAGGCGTCCCAGCCCATCGGGTGCAGGACGTTGAAGCCCTTGGCGCGCTTGTAGCGGGCCACCACGTCGCCCATGGCGTAGTTGCGCACGTGGCCCATGTGGATGCGTCCCGACGGATAGGGGAACATCTCGAGCACGTAGTATTTCGGGCGCGGATCGTCGTTGCGGGTGCGGAAGATCTCGCGCTCGGCCCACACCTGCTGCCAGTGGGGCTCGGAATCCTTCGCGTTGTAACGTTCGGCCATGGGCGGCGTCTTTGCGACCGGTCGGCGCCGGCGCCGTGAGCACCGGCGGCAGGGGAGGAGAGGGAAAACGTCACGGCCGCAAACGGTTGAGCTTGCTCGGCGCGGCGCCGGCGGACTAGGACACGGTTTGGTCCCGAGGGTCAACAATCAAGGACGGCGCCGCGCCGCCGGAAAGGAAGCGGTCATGATCGACCCGCAGACCGTCATGGCGAATCTGGCCGAGGTGCGGGAGGCCGTCGCCCGGGCCGCCGAGGACGGCGAGCGCGACCCGCTCAGCGTCGCGCTGATCGCCGTGTCGAAGACGATTCCCCCCGAGGGCATCCGGCCGGCCCTCGCGGCGGGCCAGCGGCTCTTCGGCGAGAACTACGTCCAGGAGGCGAAGGCCAAGTGGCCCGCTCTGCGCGAGGAATGCCCCGACGTCGCGCTGCACCTGATCGGCCCGCTGCAATCGAACAAGGCCCGCGAGGCGGTGGAGCTGTTCGACGTGATCCACACCCTCGACCGGACCTCGCTCGCCGCGGCCCTCGCCAGGGAGATCGCCCGCTCCGGCCGGCACCCGACCCTGCTGGTCCAGGTCAATACCGGCGAGGAGCCGCAGAAGGGCGGCGTAGCGCCGGGCGCGGTCGACGCGTTCCTCGCCGAGTGCCGGGACACGCACGGGCTGACCGTCTCGGGGCTGATGTGCATCCCGCCGGCGGAGGACCCGCCCTCGGCGCATTTCGGCCTGCTGGCGGCCATCGCCCGCCGCCACGCCCTGCCGATCCTGTCGATGGGGATGAGCGCCGACTACCCGGCGGCGATCCAGATGGGCGCGACCCATGTCCGGGTCGGCAGCGCCATCTTCGGCGCGCGCCCGTCGAAGGCCTGAGGCTCAGGGCCTCAATTCGCGTGCAGGCAGCGGATCTCTTCCCGCGCCTGCTCCAGGAAGCGGATGCGGTCCTCGTCGGTCAGCAGGATCGGCGAGTTCGGCAGCCCGTCGCGGTAGCGGGCGGTGGTGTCCCAGAGCGTGCCGCGCGCGCCCTCCGCGGCGTGGATCTGTCGGGCCCGAACGATCTCGGTCGCGGTGTAGGCGTCGAGCATGCGTCTCTCCCTGCGTCCGATGAGGCTTTTCTGTGGCAGCCGGGACCCTAGCGCATGTTTTCGGGCAGCGCGAGCGTGGTAGCGTTACCAAAATGAAAGATGTTGTTGTGCCATGCAGCATCCTTCGATCGAGAAAATTTTCATGGAAGCCCCGCTCGATCGGAGAAGATCTCCCTCAGATCGTGAGCCGGGTGCCCGGTCCGAGGCGGCGCAGGAGCCGAACGAGGTCGGGACGGCGCAGAGCCACGCAGCCCTCGGTCGGCCGGAAGCCGGGCCGCGCCACGTGCAGGAAGATCGCGCTGCCGCGGCCGCGGCGGATCGGGCCGCGGTTGTAGTCGAGGTCGATCACGAGGTCGTAGAGACCGTCGTCGCGCCACAGGCGCTCGGCGCTGGTGCCGGGGGCGGGCAGGGGGATCGGGCGGTTGTAGCGCCGGTCGCGCGGGTCGTCGCACCAGCCGTCGTCCGGGCGGATGCGGCGCAAGGGGAGGCCGGTCGGGGGGCGGGTCCCGAGGCGGTCGGGACGGTAGAAGCCGCCGCGCAGGCGGAACGTGCCGCAGGGCGAGGCGCCGTCGCCCTCGCGCTTGGTGCGGGTCTGGCCGCCCTTGCCGAGGGCGCAGGGGATCAGCACCGGCCCGGCGATCAGGGTGCCGCGGCGGCGGTCGAGGGGATCGGGCCGGACCCGCAGGTGCGGGAGAGTGGTGCGCTTCATGGATGCCATCTGTAGGGCGGCGGGGGCGGCGGCGTCGAGACCGTGACAGGCGGAGCGGACCGGCCGAGAATGCCGCGAGCCATCCGACGAGCCGCCCGACCCTCATGCCCAAGCCGACGCCTTCCCAGCCGACGCCCTCCCAGCCGTGTCCGTTAGACCCGACCTCTTCGCCCGAGCCGAGCCCCGACTGGCTCGCCTGGCTGCCCCCGCGCCTCGTCGCCCTCGACGTCGAGACCACGGGCCTCGCCGAGACCGACCGGGTGGTGAGCTTCGGCGCCGTCGTGCTGACGACCGCGTCGCTCGCCGCCGGTCGTCCGGAGATCGCCTGCCACCACCTCATCT
The DNA here is from genome assembly GCF_003173755.1 of Methylobacterium terrae. Lineage (NCBI taxonomy): Bacteria > Pseudomonadati > Pseudomonadota > Alphaproteobacteria > Hyphomicrobiales > Methylobacteriaceae > Methylobacterium > Methylobacterium terrae. Next base: position 4,352,900 of record NZ_CP029553.1, on the reverse strand, counting down.
TCGATCCCGGCCGCGCCAGCCATCCGATGGCCGAGGCGGTGCACGGCTACGACGACTGGCTGCTGCGCCACCAGGACCCGGCCGGTCGGCACGCCGCTGCCGTGGCCGACCTCCTCGCCGGGGCGGACCTCGTCGTCGCCCACAACGCCGCCTTCGATCTCGGCTTCGTCAACCGCGAGCTGCGGGAGGCCGGCCTGGGCCCGGTCGCCACAAGGGTCTACTGCACGATGGAGGCCTATCGCCGCCGGGGCGAGAAGGGGAGGGCGGCCCTCGACGCGGTGTGCCGGCGCATCGGGCTCAGCCGGGTCGGCACCCGCCACGGCGCGCTCGAGGATGCCTGGCTGGCCCTGCGGGTCTATCTCTGGCTCCAGGCCTGCCCGGTGGCGGTCGCTCGTCCGAAGCTTGCCCCGCCCGCCAACCTGCGCCCCTCTCCGCCCCGCCCGGAGGGCCCGCTGCCGCCCCGCGGCTGAGGGCGGGGAGCCGGAGCCGTCACCGTGGACAGTCGCGCCCGCGGCCCTTGCCGCGGCTTGACGCTCCGCTACTCTGCCCCGCACGCTGCCAGGCTGCGGTCCGTCCGGGACCGTGGCGTCGGCCGGCGACGGGATCTCAGGCCCGTCCGCCTTCCTCGAGAGTGCCGGTTCGATGTCGAACGCCCACCGCCTGCTCGTCGTCGACGACGATCCGACCCTGCGCGACACCCTGACCGAGCAGCTCGCCCTGTCGGACGATTTCGAGGTCGTGACCGCCGAGACCGCCCGCGGCGCGATGGAGCGGGTCGCGGGCGAGCGGGTCGACCTCGTGGTGATGGATGTCGGCCTGCCCGACCTCGACGGACGCGAGGCGGTGCGGCAGATGCGACAGGGCGGCTTTCGCGGCCCGGTGATCATGCTGACCGGCCAGGCCTCGGATTCCGACACCGTGCAGGGGCTGGATGCCGGCGCCAACGACTACGTGACGAAGCCGTTCAAGCTCGCGGTGCTGCTCGCCCGCATCCGCGCCCAGCTGCGCCAGTACGAGGCGAGCGAGGACGCGGTGTTCCAGATCGGCCCCTACACCTTCCGACCGGGCGCCAAGCTCCTCGTCGGCGAGCGCGGCTCGAAGCTGAAGCTCACCGAGAAGGAGACCGCGATCCTGCGCTTCCTGTACCGCGCCGGGCGCCAGGTGGTGGGGCGCGACACGCTGCTCGCCGAGGTATGGGGCTACAACGCCCAGGTCACCACCCACACCCTCGAGACCCACATCTACCGCCTGCGCCAGAAGATCGAGCCGAACCCGGCCACGGCCTCGATCCTGGTGACCGAGGGGGGCGGGTACAAGCTGCTGCCGTAGCGGGCGCGATGCCCGGCATCGGGATCGCGTCCCGGTTCCCGCCGGCCCGTGATCGTCGCGGCTCCTCGCCCGGCGGCACAGGAGCGGCGTCCGGGGCGCAACCCAATCTTAGATTTCTCACCCTAGATCGGGAGGATCGCAGGCACCGCGCAACGGAGCGCCGATGCAGTCCCGATCCCGCAGGCGGCGCCCCGCCGCGTCCCGCACGCTGGCCGGGTCGATCGTCGCCGTCACGCTCGTGATCGGTGCGGCCTCCGGCCTGATGGTCATGCAGATGCGCCGCAGCGCCTGGGACCAGGTCGGGCGTGTGTCGCAGAACCTGCTCGAATCGGTCGAGCACATGGTGGACCGCAACATCGAGCTCTACGACCTGTCGCTCCAGGCGGTGGTCGACGGCCTGCGCAATCCGTGGGCCGACGGGCTCGCGCCGGACCTGCGCCAGCTCGTGCTGTTCGACCGCGCCGCCACCGCGAACGGCCTCGGGGCGATCCTGGCCCTCGACACGCAGGGGCAGGCCTTCGCCGATTCGACCGCCCTGGTGCCCCGCCCGCTGAGCTTTCCCGACGCCGACTTCTTCCTCGTCCACAGGGCGCGGGACGATGCCGGGCTCTACATCGGCAAACCGCTCCGCATGGCGCCGGACGGGCGCTGGGTGATCCCGCTCAGCCGCCGCCTCGCTTACGCGGACGGGGCCTTCGCGGGGATCGTCGTCGGTACGATCGACATCGGCTACTTCAACGCGCTGTTCGGCCGCCTCAGCCTCGGCGAGCAGAGCCGCATCGCCTTCTTCCGCGAGAGCGGCGAGATCCTGGTCCGCAGCCCGGTGATGGAGAGCGCGATCGGCCGGAGCCTGACCTCCGCGCCGCACTTCCCGCGCTTCTTCGAGCGTCGCGCCGGCCAGTTCGTCGCGACCGGCTACACCGAGGCGATCGAGGGCCTGTTCACCTACAGCCGGATCGGCGACCGCCCCCTCGTCGCCACCGTGGTGGTGCCGACGGCGGCGATCGCGGAACTGTGGCGGCCGAGGGCGATGGCGATCGTCGTCCTGGTGAGCGTGCTGTGCGGCGGCATGATCGTCCTGACCCTGGTGCTCCAGCGCGAGCTCGAGCGGCGCGGCCTCGCCGAGGAGCGGGCGCTCGCGGCCAACCACGACCTCGCCCGCCTCGCCCATACCGACGGGCTCACCGGCCTGCCGAACCGGCGCCACTTCGACGAGGCCTTCACGCGGGCGCGCGAGCAGGCGGCGCGCGACGGCACGCCGCTCGCGCTGGTCCTCCTCGATGCCGACCGGTTCAAGCGCTACAACGACACCTACGGCCACCTCGCCGGGGACGAGGTGCTGCGCGCCGTCGCCCGGGTGCTGCAGCGCCAGGTCCGGGAGCCGGAGGAGACCGCCTGCCGGATCGGCGGCGAGGAATTCGCCGTGCTGCTGCCGGGCGCCTCCGGCCGCGAGGCCGTCGGCCGGGCCGAGCGCATCCGCCAGGCGCTGGCGCGGCTGCAGATCCCGCATATCGGCAACGAGGGCGGCATCGTGACGTTGAGCCTCGGCGTCGCCGAGGCGCGTCCGGGCGAGACCGCCGGGCAGTGCTTCTCGGCCGCCGACGTCGCGCTCTACGAGGCCAAGCGCCGGGGGCGCAACCAGGTGCAGGAGCGCGACCAGGCGGTGGGGCTCGACGCAAAGACCGCTCAGGTCGCGTGAGCGCCTCCCGGCGGACCTCCCGATCGCCCGCTCCGGCGGGACGGGAGTTCCGCGCGGTGTCCTGTGCGGCGCGCCGGACCGGGATCGGCTGGCACATGGTGCGGGGCCGCCGGATCGGCTAGAGCTTGGCCGGGCGGCCCGGCTGCGGAAGACTGCGCAGGTGGCGCGGAGCGCGGGCGCGGCCAAGGGGAGAGCGAGGCCGTTGGCGCTCGACGACGACATCGCGATTCTGGCCGCGGCGCCGCTGTTCGGACTGATGAACCGGGACGCCCTGCGGCTGATCTCGTTCGCGGCCGAGCGCCGGCGGCTGGAGCCGGGCGCCGTGCTGTTCGCCCGCGGCGACACGGCCGAGGGCGGCTTCGTGGTGACCCGCGGCACGGTGGTGCTCGAGCCCCGCTCGCCCCGCGGCGCCGCGATCGAGGCCGGGCCCGCGGCGCTGATCGGCCAGACCGCCCTGTTCTTCCCATCCGAGCGGCCGACCACCGCGCGCGCCGGGGCGGCCCCGGTCGAGGTCATGGTGGTCACCCAGGCGGTGATGCGCCGGGTGCTCGAGGTGTTTCCCGACGCCGCCGCGGTGATCCACGACGCGCTCGCCGACGAGCTCGCCGCCCTGACCCGGGCCTTCGCCGGCAGCCGCGCCGCCGGCCCCCCCTGAAAGCCCCGGCGTGACAGCACACCGGGGGCTTTGCTAGAGGGAACGCCGCAACGCACTCCCGCCTGGACGCCTCCCATGTCGCACGCCGATCTCGCCCGGACCATCGAAGCCGCCTGGGAGGACCGCGCGGGCGTCGGCGCCGACACGCGCGGGCCGGTGCGCGAGGCGGTCGAGGCCGCCCTGGCGCTGCTCGATTCCGGCGAGGCCAGGGTCGCCGAGAAGTCCGGCAACCACGACTGGCACGTCAACCAGTGGCTCAAGAAGGCGGTGCTGCTCTCCTTCCGCCTCAACGACATGGCGCTGATCCAGGGCGGCCCCGGCGGCGGCGGCTGGTGGGACAAGGTGCCGTCGAAGTTCGAGGGCTGGGACGCCGCGCGCTTCCGCGCCGCGGGCTTCCGGGCGGTGCCGGGCGCCGTGGTGCGCCGGGGCGCCCACATCGCCCCGGGCGCGGTGCTGATGCCCTCCTTCGTCAATCTCGGCGCCCATGTCGGCGAGGGCTCGATGATCGACACCTGGGCCACGATCGGCTCCTGCGCCCAGGTCGGCAAGAACTGCCACATCTCCGGCGGCGCCGGCATCGCCGGCGTGCTCGAGCCGCTCCAGGCCAACCCGGTCATCATCGAGGACAACTGCTTCATCGGCGCCCGCGCCGAGGTGGCCGAGGGCGTGATCGTCGGCGAGGGCAGCGTGCTCTCGATGGGCGTCTATATCGGCGCCTCGACCAAGATCATCGACCGGGCCACCGGCGAGGTGTCCTACGGCCGCGTGCCGCCCTACTCGGTGGTGGTGTCGGGCACGCAACCCGGCAAGGCGCTGCCGGACGGCACCCCCGGCCCGTCGCTCTACTGCGCCGTCATCGTCAAGCGCGTCGATGCCGGCACCCGGGCCAAGACCGGCATCAACGAGCTCCTGCGGGACTGAGGTCCGGCCGCGGGACTAGAGGTTCCGCCGCGGGACTGAGTGCTCCTTCGCGTCGCGGTCCTCGTCAGACCGCGACGTTGTCGATGAGGCGCGTGCGGCCGAGATAGGCCGCCGCCAGCACCCGGGCCGGGCCTGCGACGCGGTCGAGGGGTACCAGGCTCTCCGCGTCGTTCACCGAGAGGTACTGCACGGGCCCGAACCCCGCCGCTTCGAGCCCTTCCCGGCCCTCCGCCAGGGCGGGCGCGGTCGGCGCGCCGCCGCGCACCGCCTCGGCCACCTGCCGCAGCACCCGGTGCATCGCCGGGGCGGTCCTTCGCTCCTCGTCCGAGAGGTAGCGGTTGCGCGACGACAGCGCGAGGCCGTCGGCCTCGCGCACGGTCGGCACGCCCTCGATGGCGACCGGGACGTCGAGGTCGCGGGCCGCGCGCCGGATGACCTGGAGCTGCTGGAAGTCCTTCTCGCCGAACAGCGCCCGGTCGGGCAGGCCCTGGAGGAGCAGCTTCGTCACCACGGTCGCGACGCCGGCGAAGTGCCCGGGGCGCAGCGGCCCGCACAGCCCCTCGGTCAGCCCCGCCACCGTCACGGTGGTGGAGAAGCCCGGAGGGTACATCGTCGCCACGTCGGGCAGGTAGGCGGCGTCCGCCCCGACCTCGGCCAGGAGGGCGAGGTCGGCCTCGAGAACCCGCGGGTAGCGCGAAAAGTCCTCGTTCGGGCCGAACTGCGTCGGGTTGACGAAGATGCTGACCACGACGCGCCGGCAGCTCCGTTGCGCCTGCCGCACCAGGGCGAGGTGCCCCTCGTGCAGCGCCCCCATGGTCGGCACCAGAGCCACCGCCTCGCCGGCCGCCCGCCAGGCCCGCACCTGCCCCCGCAGGGCGGCGACGTCGCCGAGCCGAAGGACGGGGGCGAGAGGGGAGGGCGGTGGGGTCATCGTGCGTCTCCGGTCGGCCGAGCCGGCGGGGAACGTAGGCGGGGCGGGGGTGGGACGCCAGAGGCGCGCGGGCGCGAGGCGGAGGTGTCTCCCGCGGCCGGCGAGCCGGTCCTCCCGTCGTCGGACAAGGCTCTAGGGAATCGTCTCGAGGTCGGTCTGCCGAAACTCGTCCGCGGTCGCCAGGATCGGCACGCGCTCGTATTTCGCCGAGGCGTAGTGCAGGCAATCGCCGAGGTTGAGGCCCCGGCGCCCGGCGCGGTAGCGATGCGCGGCGGACAGGGCGAGCGCCGTGGCGCGCCCGGCCGGCGGCAGGTCGCGGATCTCGATCCCGCGTGCCTCGAGGAACTCCAGGATGATCGGTTGAACGGCTTCGAGCGTCATCGCGAACTTGTCCGGACGCGCCAGGGCCAGCGCCGCTTCGAGCACGGCGACCGGCGAGGTGATGCGCATGGCGGCGCCGGCGATGGCGTCGGATACGCGTCCGGCCTCCGGTTCGTCCGACAGCACCGCGACGAGCGCCGAGGCATTGATGAACATCAGCGATCGGCCCACATCTCGTCGAAGGCCTCGCGCGGCAGCGGCGCGCGTGCCGCCTGGGCGAGCACCACGCCGTGCTCTTTTCGAAGTCGTGCCGCCGTTTCGCGCGGTGTCTCGGCGTTGCGCCGGCGCTCGATGGCTTCCTTCATGGCGATGACGATCGCCTCGGCGATGCCGACGCCGGCCAGTTCGGCGAACGTGCGCGTCAGCGCATCGGCCTCGGGGTTGTCGACACTGATCGCCATGCCGCCTCTCCAATCGACCGTCTCGATGCGCACATGTAGATCGTGATATCGACATGCGCAAAGCGGAGCCGGACATTCTCGCCAGCGACGAGTCGTTCGGCTGTTCCGGCCGCAGTCGGGAAATCCGGCGGCCACTCGTCCCCCGGGTCGTCCTCGCCCGGCTGGATGAAGGAGTCTCCCATCCCATGACCCCCGACGACCTCGCCGGCACCCTCGACTTCCTGCGGCGGGCCGAGGCGCTCAAGAGCACCCTGCGCAGCGGCCATGCGGCCTCCGGGCGTCGGGAGAGCACGGCGGAGCATACCTGGCGGCTCTGCCTGATGGTGATGGTGCTGGCCGAGGGCGTCGAGGGGATCGACGTCACGAGGCTCCTCAAGATGTGCCTCGTCCACGACCTCGGCGAGGCGGTCGGCGGCGACATCCCGGCGACCGATCCCCGCGCGGCGGACAAGGCGGCGCAGGAGCGCCGCGACCTCCTCGCCCTCACCGCGCCGCTGCCGCCTGCGCGGCGCGACGAGATCCTGGCGCTGTGGGAGGAGTACGAGGCCGGCACCTCGCCGGAGGCGGTCCTGGCCAAGGGCTTCGACAAGCTGGAGACGATCCTCCAGCACAACCAGGGCCTCAACCCGCCGGGCTTCGATCACGGCTTCAATCTCGCCTACGGCGCCGGGCACACCGCCCGCCACCCGCTGACGGCGGCGGTCCGCGCCGTGCTGGATGCGGACACGCGGGCGCTCATGGCTTTGCAGGTGAACGAGGGGCCCGACCCCGGCGGCGCGTCCGTGGAACGGGCGGTCCGGGATAGCGGCTGACCGCCCTCGGGCAGCGCGCGGTCAGGCAGGACACTTGCCGGCAGGGCGCATGGCGACGATCCCGGCCGTGCGGGCCCTGACCTCGGGCGGCGCGAGGCAGGTCGCCACCGCCTCGTAACCCCGCCCGCCCGGATGCGGCACGGCGAGACGCGGCACGCTGTGGTTGGCCGGGCACAGGATGACGACCTCCTGCGTCTCCAGGGCGTCGAGGTCGAGGATGGCCGACGACCGGGTCATCAGCACGAGGGCGCGCTCGCGCGTTCCCCGGAGGCGCAGATGCGCCATCAGGGCCGTCTGCGTCGCCGCGCTCAGGCCCTCCTCCACCGTGTCGATCACGAGCGCGGTGGCCCCCTCGGCTTCCAGCGCGACGACGATCGCGGTCAGCGCGTCCGAGCGTTCCGCCCCGTCCTCGACCAGCCAGGCCAACCGGCGCTCGACGCGGTCCGCGAGGGGCGCATCCTCCGTCAGGCGGCGCGCGACGGCGGGATCGTGACGACGGTCGAGGCCGAGGAAGACGGCGTCGGGCAGCGCTTCCGCGAGTCGTTGCGCGAAGCGGGTCTTTCCGCTGCCGAGCGGTCCCGTGATGAAGGCGAGCCGGGGCAGGTCGCGAAGGGCGAACCACTCCCCGTCCCACGGCCAGGGCAGCGCGAACCCGATCGTCAGGGGGGCGCTCTCGGAGAGCGCGCGGGTCACCGTCGCGGGCGTCGAAGCGCCGCCCCGGGCGAGGTCCGCGCGCAGCATCCGCACGCGGGCGAGGGCGGCGGCGGTCTGCCGGCCGGCCTCGCTCAAGCAGGCTTCATGCGCCGCGAGGCCCGCATCCAGGTCGCGCGGCTCCCCGTCGAGCACGCGGGCCACCTGCCCGAGGCTCAGGCCGAGACGACGCAAGCCGACGATCTCGGCGGCCCGCGCCATCGCGGCCGCGTCGTAGCTGCGCCACCCCGTGCGCGTGCGGTCGGGCGTGAGCAGGCCGTGCTGCTCGTAGAGGCGCAAGGCCTTGGCGGAGACGCCGAGAATCGCGCCGGCTTGCGCGGGCGTGAAGCAGCGGAGCGACGGGTTCGGTGACGGGGCCATGGCTCACCTCGGTGGGTCGAACCTGCCCTTCATCGAACCGGCCGCAGGGGTCGGGTCAAGGGCCTTCTCGGCCAAGCCCGTCCCCGGTCCCGAGAGGCCGCCGGCATGGGCCGCCCGATTGGCCGCTCACGAGACGGGTCGGGAGCCGGCCCCCGCACGCTCGCGCGGATCGAGGGACGATCGCGTCGCCGACTCATACGATTTCCGGCTGATCGCTTCGCGATGCGGAAATCGGCTTCGCTCAAGCGCCGCGCGGGCTGGTGATACGAGATCCGGAAGTAATCTTCCGGATCTCGTATCACCCGCGGGACGCGGCGACCGCCGCAGCGAGGCCGACCGTCGGACTGGTGAGCGGGCGCTCGGTCTCGGGCAGCAGCGCGGCGGCGCCGGCCATCGAGGCCTGCGCCAGGGCGACCCGCGTCGCCCCCGCCGCCTTCGCGGCGCCGGCGGCGCGGGCGACCAGCTCCCGGTAGCGCTCGGGATCGCCCGCCTTGAACGCCGCCCAGGCCTGCGGCACGACCTCGACGCTCACCGCCGCGCCCGTCGCCCGCGCCGCCGCCTCGAACAGGTGACGGGTCGGCTCGACCGTCGTCTCGACCGCGCACAGGACCACCACCCGGCCGCCCGCCTTCACCGCCTCGGCGGCGAGGGCGGCGTCGACCCGCAGGACCGGCACCGGGCTGTCCGGGGCCGCGGCCTCGGCGGCCGGTCCGAGCGTCGAGCAGGTCAACAGGACCGCGTCGGCCTGAGCGGACAGGCCGCGCAGAACCGCGACGGTCTCCTCGGCGATGTCGGAGGTCAGCCGTCCTTCCCGTTCGGCGGCGGCGAGCAGGTCGGCGCGCACGGTGTGCTGCAGGCTGACGCCGGCGAGCCCGGTCGCCCGCAGCGCCTCCTCGAAGACGGCGGCGTTGCTGTCGAACGTATGAAGGCAGGCGATGCGGGGCATGGGCGGACGCTCCGGGAGGGGTAGCATGCGCTAACTCGGGAGGGGCCGACGCCGCAAGGACCGGAGCGACCGGCCCGCCGCGCCGGCGCGCGATCCCGCCCCCCCCCTCGCGCGACGGAAATCCTACAGGCACCGCCTGCCCGGCCGCCGCCCGTAAGGGTCGTCGACGCCGCGCGGTGGCGGGAAGCCGTAATAGCTCGGTTTGCCGAGGCCGAAGGGCGAGCCGACATAGGTGGGATCGCCCGGCGCGTTGGTGGGGACGAAGTCCTGGCACTCGGCCCGGACCCGGGGGCCGAGCGAGGCGTCGCTGTCGCCGCGGGGGAAGTAGCGCAGGGGCGGCGCGCTCGGCGCGGGCCGCGGCTCCGGCCAGGGGCCGGGCCCCGGCAGGTCGGCCGCCAGGGCCGGTCCCGCGAGGCCGAAGGCGATGGTGCCCGCCAGGAGCCTCGCGCCGTACCCCATCGTCTTCCGCCCCACCAACATCGGACCACGGCAGAGCCTTGGCGGATCGTGGTTAACGGAGTGTTTCCCTCAGGTGACGGCTTCGGTCCGGGCCTCGAGCACGCGCACGAGGTCGCCGGGCTTCAGCCGGACCTGCAGCCCGCGCTGGCCGCCGTTGACGAAGATCTCCGGGAGATCGAGGGCGGCGGCGTCGACCAGGGTCGGCACCGCCCGCTTCTGCCCGAGCGGGCTGATGCCGCCGACGTGGTAGCCGGTGAGCCGCTCGGCCTCGGCCGGGCGCATCATCGCGGCGGATTTGCCCGAGAAGGCCGCGGCGAGCTTCTTCAGCGACACCTCGCGGTCCGAGGGGACCAGCACGCAGACCGGCTTGCCGTCGACGGCGGCCATCAGGGTCTTGAACACCTCGCCCGACGGGACGCCCATCGCCTCCGCCGCCTGGAGGCCGATGCGCGTCGCCTCCGGGTCGTACTCGTAGGCATGGACGCCGTGGGGGATGCCGGCGCGGGCGAGAACCTGGGTGGCGCGGGTGGTCTTCGACATCGACGGCGGGCTCTTCGAGCGGGTCAGGCGCCGGGCAGGCTCCGGGCGATCAGCCGGCCGACCTCGGCGTGCAGGGCGTCGCGCGCGGCGGGCTCGGCCGGTGACCCGGTGAGATACACCGCCGCGAGGATCGGCGCACCATCCGGGCGGTGGATCAGCGCCACCACGTTGGCGGTGCCGTTGTCGCCGGTGCCGGTCTTGTCCGCCGTGCGCCACCCCTCCGGCAGGCCGGCGCGCACGCGCTTCAGGCCGGTCGGGCTCTCGTGCATCCAGCCGGTCAGCCGGGCGCGCGACCCCGCCGAGAGCGCGTTGCCGAGCAGCACGTTGTCGAGGAGGCCGACCATCGCCGCCGGGCTCGTCGTGTCGCGCACGTCGCCGGGGATCGCGGTGTTCAGGGTCGGCTCGGTGCGGTCGAGGCGGGTGACGGTGTCGCCGTGGGCGCGCGCGAAGGTCGTTATGCCCTCGGGCCCGCCCATCGTGTCGAGCATCAGGTTGGCGGCGGTGTTGTCGCTCCAGACGACGGCGGCGGCGCAGAGCTCGGCGAGGGTCATGCCGGTCTCGACGTTCTTCGAGGTCACCGGGGCGTAGCTGAGCAGGGCGTCGCGGCCATACGCGATCCGGCGGTCGAGGTCGTCCTGGCCCTTGTCGGCCCGGGCCAGCACCGCGGCCGCGGCGATCGCCTTGAAGGTGCTGCACATTGGGAAGCGCTCGTCGGCCCTGTGGCCGAAGCGGCGGCCGGTGGCGGTGTCGCGCACCTCGACGCCGAGCCTCCCGCCGTCGCGCCGCTCGAGCTGCGCAAGCTTGGCCGCCGCGTCCTCGGCCGCCGCCGCGCTCCGGACCGCGCAGGCCGCGAGCGCTGTCCCGATCAGGGCGGCGCGGCGGGTGAGACCGGGCTGAGGAAGGGCGATGTGTGACATGGACAGGCTCCCTGCGCGGATTCGTCAGGGATGCTCGTCTGCCCGGCGACCTTGGCGATATCGCGCTGAGGCCGTGACGGGATCAGGGCGAGAGCGGCGCCCGTCCCGCCGGAAACGGTGCCTGCGTTTCACGGGAAACACTCCTCCCGGGGGACGATCCCCGGGAGGAGTGCCGCCGGGCGGCGGGGTGGCCGCCTCAATGCGAGCGCGGCGAGTGGCCCTTGCGGTCGGGATCGTGGGCGTGGTGCCGGTCGCCCTCGCCGCCGCCGCCCGAGACGTGGGAGCGGCTGTCGCTCGTCGCCGCGCCCGGATCGGGGCCGGCAGGGGCGGCGGGATCGGGCCGGTCGGGCCGCTGGTGGCTGCTGCCGGGTCCGCCGTGGTGGCGGTTGGCGGCGTCGGTCTTGTCCGAGGTGCTCATGGATTACCGATCCTGCTGATAGCCCTGGTTGGTGGTGTTCACCTTCGAATTGCCGGACTGGCCGACCTTGTCCGGGTCCTTGGCCTGGCTCGAGCCCTTCGGTCCGGTCTCGGTCGGGGCGCGCTCGGCGCTGCCCGGGCCCTTGTCGGAGCGGTTGGCCGGCGGCACGGGAGGCGGTGTCGCGGTCATGGCGGATCTCCCTGGGGTGGGGCGAGGCGCGGTCCTCGCCCGTGGAGGGCGGACAACGCCACCATTCTCCCGGCGTTCCAGATCGGTCCGGCCGCCAAGGATACTTTGTCACAGTATCGAGGGCCGGGGTGAACCGCCGGTTGCGGACGGCGTTGGCCCGGGCAGCACATACCGTCACAGGGTATCTCTCACCCCAGGGTATCTGCCCCACCACGCCACGAAGGAGCCCCCGATGGCCGAGGACATCCGCTCGCTGTACGTGACCGCGCTGAAGAACACCCACGCGCTCGAATTGCAGGCGCTCCAGATCATGGAGCGGCAGGTCGAGCGGCTGGAGCGCTATCCCGACATGGAGGCGGCCCTGCGCCGGCACATCACCGAGACGCACGGCCAGCGCGACCGGCTCGACGAGGCCCTGGCGGCGATGTCCGAGAGCCCCTCGGCGCTCAAGGAGGGCGTTCTCGGCTTCGTGGGCAACATGGCGGCGCTCGCCCACGCCCCGGCCCAGGACGAGATCCTGAAGAACGCCTTCGCCAACCGCGCCTTCGAGAACTACGAGGCGGCGGCCTACGACGCGCTGATCACCCTCGCCGAGGCCGCCGGCCAGAGCGCCCGGCTGCCGGCCTTCGAGATGTCGCTGAAGGAGGAGCTGGCGATGGCCCAGACGGTGTCCGACCTCGTGCGGCCGACGACGCGGCGCTACATCGAGCTGACCCTCGGCGGGGGGAAGGCCGACCGGTAGCGGTCAGAGCCCGGGTGCCCGGTCGGATCGATCCGGCGCTCGGAGCCGGAACAGCCGACTCCCGCCGGCGATCCGGCCGGGGTCGGCGCCCGCTGCCTCGATCGCTGCCCAGAGGGTGACGGCGATCGAATCGAGGACCGGGATGCCGAGCTCGGCCTCCAGATCCTCGACGAGCGCCGTCCCGGCCATGTTGGTGCAGACCACCGCCACCGCGTCGACGCCCTCCGCCGCGACCGCCCGGGCCATGGCGGCGACCTCGGCCTCCGGCACCTCCGAAAAGGAGAAGTTGTCGGACAGGCCGCAATGCCGCTCGGCCGCGCAGTCGAACCCGGCAGCAGCCCAATTCGCCTGGATCTTCGCCTGCACGTCGCCGGTATAGGGCGTGACGAGGCCGACCCGCCGGATGCCGGCCCGGTTGAAGGCCTCGCGAAAGCCGAGAACCGCCGTCGCCGCCGGGATGCCGGTGACTTGCGCGATGCGGGCGCACAGGGCCTCGTCGCGGGCAAATCCCAGCCAGGCCGCCGAGGTGCCGTTCCAGGCGATCGCGTCGACCTTGGCGTCGGCGAGGAGCGCGGCGGCGTCCACGATCGGCGCCTCGTCGAACTGCCCGAGCCCCGCCGCCGAGAGGGTGATCTCGGTGACGCGAAAGCGCGAGAAATGCGCGGTGATCCCCGGTGCGTCGCGCAAGAGAGCGGCCGTCGCCGGCTCGAGCCGGGTGTTCGACGACGGGGTCAGCATGCCGAGCCGGATCATGCGGCGGCCTTTCTGGTCGATTCCTCGCGGATCATACCCAGCACCCGCCGCTTCATGTCGTTGAACGCGGGGCTCGTCACGTCCCGCGGCCGGGGGAGGTCGAAGGGGATGAACTCGCGGATGCGGCCCGGGCGCCGGCTCATCACGGCGATGCGGTTGCCCAGCACCAGCGCCTCGTCGACCGAGTGGGTGACGAACACCACCGTGGCGCCGACCCGCTGCCAGATCGCGACCAGCTCCTCCTGCATCTCGATCTTGGTCTGGGCGTCGAGCGCCGCGAAGGGCTCGTCCATCAGGATCACCGCCGGGTTCATCAGGAGCGCCCGGGCGATGCCGACCCGCTGGCTCATGCCGCCGGACAGTTCCGCCGGGTAGTGCCGCTCGAAGCCGGCGAGGCCGACGAGGTCGATGTAGGTCTTGGCCCGTTCACGCCGTTCGGCCTTCGCCACGCCCCTGAGCTTGAGGTGAAAGGCGACGTTGTCGATCACGGTGAGCCAGGGCATCAGCGTCGGCTGCTGGAAGACGACGCCGCGATCGGCCCCGGGCCGCTCGACCCGCCGGCCCGCCACCCGGATCTCGCCGGCGCTGGGCGCCTCGAAGCCCGCGATCATGTTGAGCAGGGTGGACTTGCCGCAGCCCGAGGGGCCGAGCAGGCAGACGAACTCGCCCGCCTCGATCGTGGCGCGGGTGCGCTCCACCGCCACGAGGTCGCGCCCGTCGCGGTCGCGGAACACTTTCTGGACGTCGGCGAGGTCGATCGCGCTCATGGGGATCTCCGCGAGCAAAGGAATCCGGGACAGGGAAAGCCGGAGGCGCGGGAGGGGCGGTTCACCGCCCCTGCACCGTCGTGCCCTTCTGCCAGTGCAGGACCGAACCCATCAGCGCCTTGAGGCCGAGATCGGACAGGGTGCCGAGCAGCCCGATCGAGATCATCGCGGCGAGCACGATGTCGTAGCGCAGGAAGTAGTAGGAATCCCACAGCACGTAGCCCAGCCCGCTCTTCACCGCGACCATCTCGGCGGTCACCGTCAGCATCCAGGCCGAGCCGATGGCGATGCGCAGGCCTGAGAAGATCGACGGCAGGGCGGCCGGCAGCACGATGTCGGTGAGGAGCTGGCGCTCGGAGGCGCCCATCATCGCGCCGGCCCGGATCAGGGTGCGGTCGACCCCGCGCACGCCGTGGATGGTGTTCATCAGCACGGGGAAGAACGCGCCGAGGAAGACCAGGAAGATCGCCGGCTTGTCGGCGATGCCGAACCAGATGATGGCGAGCGGGATCCACGACACCGGCGGGATCGGCCGCAGCATCTGCAGGGTCGGCTCGACGGTGCGCTCGACGAGCCGCCACCAGCCGATCGCGACCCCGATCAGGACCGCCGAGACGGCCGCGATGGCGTAGCCGGCGGCGACCCGGGTGAGGCTCGCGAGCGCGTCGGGGATCCAGCGCCCGGAATAGGTCAGGGTGCTCTCGTCGAGGCCGAGGAGCCAGTCACCGAGCGCGTGCAGGACGGCGGTCGGGGCCGGCAGCAGGGCCGCCGGCAGGGCGCCGGAGCGGGCGAAGGCCTCCCAGCCGGCGACGAGGAGGAGCGGCAGGGCCGCCCGCTCGGCGAAGGCGACGAGCCGGCGGGGCAGCCGGCGGGACGGGGTCGCGGCCGCGAGCGGCGCCGCCTCAGTAGCCGAGGCCATCGCGGGTCTTCCTGGTGGCGGCCTCGAGGAACGAGAAGTCCATGTGCCTCTCCACGTCGGCCGAGACGTCGCGGGTGATGTACTTGAGGTCCCGCATCATCGCGGCGATCGCGAGCGTCTTGCCCCGGTGCATCCGGTAGTCGGGCTCGGCGTTCTTGATCGCCTCTGCGGCGACCTCCTTCGACAGGCCGGTCTTCTGGTTGATGACGTCGATCCAGATCCCCCGGTCTGCCTTGAGCTTCTCGACCAGGGCCACGTCGGCATCGACCACCGCCTGCACGGCGGCGCGGTTCTTCGCGATCACGTCCGAGCGGGTGACGATGAGGTTCGTCAGGTTGCCGGCCGCCTGGTCGTAGGGCAGCACGAAATGCGCGGCGGCCCCCGCCATGCGGATCTGCGAGGCGAAGGGCTCGACCGAGCAGACCATGTCGATCTCGCCCCGCTGCATCGCCGCGAGGTGGTCGGACGGGTTCGGGATGTTGACGAACTGCACGTCCTTGTTCGGGTTGATGCCGTGCTTGAGGAAGGCGCCCCGCATGTGGATGTCCTGCGCGTTGCCGCGGGAGGCCGCGACCTTGAGGGCTGCGCCCGCCGCCTTCGCCTTCTCGACCGCCGCCTTGAACCCGGCCCAGTCCTCGGCCTTCAGGTTCAGCGCCTTCGCCGACAGGCATTCCGAGCCGCCGTTCACCTCGCCGGCGACCGCCACGATGTCGAAGCCCTTGTCGAGGGCGGTGACGTAGTGGAGGTAGGTGACTTGCGCGACATCGAGGCTCTTCGCGATCAGCGCCGTCAGGACGTCGTTGCCGGAATTGAAGCCGGTGGCGTCGATCGTCGCTCCTTTGGCCAATCCCGGCAGCAGGGCCACCGGCAGGCAATGGGCGCACTTGGCGTAGCCGACCTTGACCGGGGCCTCCTGCGCGAGGGCCGGCGAGAGGGACCCGGGTGAGAAGGACCAGAGGGCGGCGGCCAGCAGGGGGCCGAGATGGCGGCGCATGGGCGGTGACCTCGCTGTGAGGAGGGCGCCGCGATGCCGGGCGCCGCGACGGCTCTGATCGCGAGCGGCGTTGAGGAGCGCCGCGGGACCAGGGTGAGGGGACCCCGGACACCGCGCAACGCATTTTTGGTGCTCTGCATGCAATTCATGCCAAATGCCCTTGCAGGCAGCAGAATTGCCTGGAATTGATGCGCCCGCCGCCGTCCCGGGCGGCTATGGTCGGGACCTGATGACGGAGACGACACGCATGGATCCGGTCCGGCGCCCGCGCGGGCGCCCGCGCAAGCCCGTATTGCTGGAGCCGGCCGGCCTCGGGCCGCGGCTCGGCCTGCACGAGCGCGCGGCGCAACGCCTGCGCGGGCTGATCGTCGAGGGCACGCTGCCGGCCGGCGGCGCCCTCGTCGAGACCGAGCTGTCGGCGGCGCTCGGCATCTCGCGCACGCCGGTCCGCGAGGCGCTGAAGCTCCTCGCGGTCGAGGGGCTGGTGGAACTGCGCCCCAACCGCTCGCCCCGGGTGGCGGAGCTGCGGCCGGACGCCGTGACCGAGCTGTTCGAGGCGATCGCCGCGATCGAGCGGGGGGCGGCGGAGCTCGCGGCCCTGCGCCTGTCGGCGGCGGAGCTGGAGCGGCTGGCCTGGCTCCAGTCCGAGATGGAGGCGCACCACGCCGCCGGGGACCGCGCGGCCTACTTCGCCCTCAACCAGCAGATCCACGGCCTGATCGTGGCCTGCGCCCGCAACGCCCCCTTGCGGGAGGCGCACGAGGCCCTGCACGCCCGGGCCGAGATCGCCCGCCGCCGCGCCCTCGACAGCCGGGCGCGCTGGGACGAGTCGGTCGCCGAGCACCGGGCCATCCTGGCGGCTTTGGAGGCCCGCGACGCTCCCGCCGCGGGCCGCCTGCTCGCCGACCATGTCGGCCATACCGGCACGGCGCTGCTGGCCGGCCTCGCCAGATCCGGCGGCGAGCCCGACACCCGGCCCGACGCCGCCTGAACCCCCGACCGAGATCCCCGATGCGCCTGCTGCTCCTCAACCCCAATACCAGCCGCGACGTCACCGAGCTGATGCGCGCCACCGGCGCGGCGGTGGCCGCCCCCGGCACCGAGATCCTCGCCGCCACCGCGCCGCGGGGCGTGCCCTACATCGCGACGCGCGCCGAGGCGCAGATCGGCGGCGCCCTCGTCCTCGAGATGCTGGCCGAGGCGCCGCCGGTCGATGCCGCGATCATCGCCGCCTTCGGCGATCCGGGCCTGCTCGGCGCCCGCGAATTGTTCGACTCTCCCGTGATCGGACTCGCCGAGGCGGCGATGCTGTCGGCCTGCATGCTCGGCCGCCGCTTCGGCCTCGTCACCTTCGCCCGCGCGCTCGTGCCCTGGTACGAGGAAACCGTCGCCGGCCACGGCCTCGCGCCGCGCTGCGCCGGGGTGCGGGCGCTGGAGGGGCGCTTCTCCGCGCTCTCGAGCGTCCAGGAGGAGAAGGAGGCGCAGCTGATCGACCTCGCCCACGCGATAGTCGAGGAGGACGGCGCCGACGTGCTGATCTTCGCCGGCGCCCCCCTGTCGGGCCTTGGCCCCCGGGTGCGCGAGAGGCTGCCGGTGCCGGTCGTCGATCAGGTGGTGGCGGCGGTCAAGCTCGCCGAGGCCCTGGTGGCGCAGCAGCCCCGCAAGGCGACGGCCGGCACCTTCCGGCGGCCGGACCCGAAGCCGAGCACCGGGCTCGCGCCGGCGCTCGCGGCACGGATCGGACACCTGGATTGACGTGATCCCCGCCTGAACCGTTCCGACACCGGTCGAGCGCGGGATCACCTGGAGAAGGGAGATGCGCTCCCTTCCTTCGGGCGGATCGCGCGGACGATTCGCAGGGCGGGATTCAAGCGGCGGCTCTCACCGGACCGCCCACGACCTTCGGGACCGGCACCGGGGCGGCCCCGTGCGCCGTCAGCCCGGCCAGGGTCCGGGCGTCGGCGGGCCCGGCGGGCAGGGCGATGCCGAACTGCTCCCCGTCGCTCCAGATCACGTGCCCCCGATAGGCCTGGCCGCCGAGCTCGACCGTCACCGCCGTGCCGACCGGCAGGGGCGAGCCGACCGCGGCCAGGCGCGCGCCCGTCGCGCTGACGTCCTGCAGCACCGTGCGATGGCGCGTGCCCTCGATCGTCACCCAGGTCTCCGCCTCGGCCGGGAAGCGCTCCCGGCCGCGCCGGTCGGCGATCTCGACGAGGAGCTGGTTGATCTCGCCGTCGACGAGCCCCGCCTCGCCGCTCAGGTCCGTCGCCATCGCGGCGAGCCGCGTCGCGAGCGCATCGGTCTCGCTGGCCACCCTCGGCAGGGCCGAGATGCCGGCGATCACCGTCTGCGTGCGGTCGGCCACGGTCTGCATCATGTGGGTGATCTCGCCGGTGGTGGCGCTCTGCTCCTCGACCGCGGAGGCGATCGACGTGGCGATGTCGGCGATGCTGCCCACGGTCGCGGCGATCCCGTCCACGGCGCTCAGCACGCTGCCGGAGGCGGTCCGCAGCGCGCCGACCTGCCGGTCGATCTCCTCCGTCGCCCGGGCCGTCTGGCCGGCGAGGGACTTCACCTCCGCGGCGACCACCGCGAAACCCCGGCCGGCCTCCCCGGCGCGGGCGGCCTCGATGGTGGCGTTGAGCGCGAGAAGGTTGGTCTGGGCGGCGATGGCGTGGATCAGGCCCGTCACGCTGCCGATACGGTCGCTCAGCTCCGACATCTGCACGGCCACGCCCCGCGTCGCGGCGGCCTGCATCCGCGCCTCCCGCATCGCATCGGTCGATTGGGCCGCCCGGCCGGCGATCTCGTCGATCGACGCCGAGAGCTCGGTCACCGCCCCCGCCGCGCCGGCGATCTCGGCGGCGGTCCCCGTCAGGTCTAGGACCGACTGCGACAGGCGCTCGCGGGTATCCGTGGCGTGGCTCTGCACGCCCGCGGTCGCCTCCTGCATCGTGCCGGCGACCTGCTGGAAGTGCCGCACGCCGTTGCCCACCGTGTCGCGGATGCGCTCGGCGAGCTGCGCCATGAAGCGGCGCTCCTGCTCGACCATGGCCTGGCGGTGCTCGTCGTCGCTTGCCCGGGCGATCGTCTCGATGGTCCGATCGCGAAAGTGGACGATGGCGCGGGCCAGCGCGGCGATCTCGTCGCCGCCGCGGGCTTCCGGCACGTCGGCATCGAGCGACTGGTCCGCCAGGTTGCGCACCCGCCGGTCGAGGCCCGCGAGGCCGCGCACCACCGATCGCGTCAGCAGGAAGGCGAGCCCGAAGGCGAGGATCGTCACGGAGCCCGCGGCGCCCAAGGCCGCCACCAGATGGGTGTGCAGGCCGGCGATCCGCGCCTCCAGGAGGCGGTCGAGCCCGGCCGCGCTCTCCGTCCACAGCCGGTCGGCGCCGGCGGCGAGGTCGGTCGCGGCGCGCTGGAACGCCGGGAGGTCGGCCGCGCCCTTGCCGAGGCCCGTGCGGCCGGCCGCCTGGGTCTCGGCCAAGGCGCCGGCCAAGGCGCCGGCCAGGGCATCGGCCAGGGCGCCGGATTGCCGGTCGAGCCGCTCGATCGCCTCGGCGAGGCCGGCGGCCGGTGCCGAGAGGGCGCGCTGCACGCTGCCGTCGGCATTGGCCCTGAAGGCCGCCTTGAGGGAGGCCTGGAGGCCCTCGGCGCTCACCCGGAGCTTGCCCTCCTCGATCAGGAAGCGGGCGCTGTCGCCGGGGGTCAGCACCGGCTTCGCCCGGAGCTCGATCGCCAGGGCCGCCAGGGCGCCGGCCTGCTGAACGAGGTCGGGCAGCTTCCCGATGACGGCATCCATCACGTAGTAGGAATCGAGGTCGGGATCGAGGATCAGGTTGGACCCGTCGCCGATCCTGGTGATCAGGGTCCTGGCCGCATCCACGGTCGCGGCGGCGCCCGCCGGACGGGCGAGGGCGAGGGCGCGCGCGGCCTCGCCGGTCGCCATCGCCGGGTCGTGCCGCTCCCGCGCGGCCTCGAAGGCGGCCCAGCCGTCCTCGCCCGTCGCGACGGACATCCGGGACGTCACGCCGGATCGCAGGACCGGCCAGGCCGCCTGGAGGTAGGCGACGCCCGCCCGCTCCCGGCTGGCGAAATCGATGTCCTTGCGCGACTGGATCACGAACAGTCCGGCCAGCAACGTGACCGGAACCAGGAACAGGGTAACCGTGGAAATCAACTTCGTCTTGATCGTCAGACGCAACGGCATGGGCTTTCCTCGCGGCCGATCGAATGATCTTGCTCGATCTTCTGGAAGACCTGTACCGAATGCGAGCGGCCATCGAAGCATGGCGGCAGCGATCGATCAAACCGTCAACCTCGACGGCATGTTAAATATAGACTGGTTTACGAAACAATAAATGCCAAATGACGACACGCCGCCAGGAGTGCGACCCGACCGTTTTCGATCGGGTCGCATTCCTCTGCGGCAGGGGGTGTCCGGCAGACCGCGTCCGGGCGGTCCGCCGACGGGCCTCAGCCGCCGCTGCCGGCTTCGTCCTGGCAGCGGATCAGCTTGGTCGCGCCCGCCGCCCGGTCGGGCTCGGCGAGGCGGAACTCGCCGGTCTCGGGGTCGCGGATGCGCAACTGCCCGGTGGCGATGCCGAAATGCGCGCCGTGGAGCTGCAGCCTGCCCCGCTCGACCAGGATGCGCACGCAGGGGAACGTCATCAGGTTCTTGAGGCTGTTCGTCACCGTGGCGTATTCGAGTTGCTCGAGGTAGTCCGGCCCGCGCGGCTCGTCGCCGAGCGCCTCCGCCGCCGGGCGGATCAGCGAGACCCAGCGGCCGATGAAGTCGCCCGGCGAGAGCGGCGCGGCATCGTCCGCGAAGGCGCGCACGCCGCCGCAGCGGGCATGGCCCAGCACCACGATGTGCTTCACCTTGAGCGCCTGCACGGCGAATTCGAGCGCCGCCGAGGTGCCGTGATACTCGCCGCCGGTCTCGAAGGGCGGCACCAGGTTGGCGACGTTGCGCACCACGAACAGCTCGCCCGGCCGCGCGTCGAAGATTACCTCCGGCGAGACCCGGCTGTCGCAGCAGCTGATGATCAGGATCTCGGGGCTCTGCCCCTCGGCGAGGCTGGCGTAGCGGTCCTGCTCGCGCACGAACCGGTCGTCGAGGAAGGCGCGGTAGCCCTCCGTCAGCGTCTGGGGGAAGGGGGTGGCGTCGGCCATGGTTGCGCGCTCCTTAGAGAGATTCCGCGTAGGCTTACGCCGCGCCAGGCCCCCAGGACAACGTCACGACTTCCGGGATCGCCTCGCCGGCCACGAGCCTTTCGGCCAGTGCGGCGAGCCCCTGCGGCTCCACGCGCTCGTGGGTCGCGGCCAGCTCGTCGAGCGGCCACCAGCGGGTGCCGTAGACCGGGTTGTCCTCGGTCTCGGCGAGCCGGCTGGTATCGACCCGGTCGTCGGGCAGCCGCACCACGAAGTAGCGCTCGCGGGCGAAGCGCGGCTTGTTGAACAGCGTGAAGGCGCCGTCGCAGCGGGCGACCTGGGGGCCGAGGGGCGCGTCCTCGACGCCGATCTCCTCCTCGAGCTCGCGCCGGCAGGCGTGCTCCGGCGTCTCGCCGGGCTCGATCCCGCCGCCGGGCATGAACCAGAACGTCCGGTCGCCGGGCCGGCCGGGATCGACGTCGCGCGAGGCCTCGTAGGCGATCAAGAGGAGACGGCCCTTCGGGTCGAGCACCAGGGCGCGGGCGATGTCGCGGGTCGCGAGGTCGGTGGGGGCGTCGGTCATGCGGGGCTCTCGCGGTGGGGAAGCGTCCAGATCGCGGCCGGCAGGCCGTGGGCGTCGCGCTCCGGCGGATCGGGATAGGGCACGCCGCAGCCCTTGGCGATGGCCCGCGCGACCGCGAGCGCCGCCAGGGCGTCGAGGAGGTCGTCGGGCTTGGCGCCCCGCGGCACCGCGAGGTCGGCCGGCAGGCCGGCCCGGGCGAGGAGGTCGCGCCGCAGGGCCGCGCCGGCGGCCTTGCGCTTGGAATCGGCAAGGTTTGCGCCGCCGTTGAGGCTCTGGAAGGCGAGTTCGGGATGCACCTCGTAGACCCGATCCCGCAGTTCGGGCCGGGCCCGCAGCAGCCCGTCCGCCTCGCGGATGCGGGGAAAGATCGCGTTGGCGGGCGGGGAGGGGGCGAAGGGCTGCGTCTCGGGCCGGCGCGACAGGGCGATGGCCGCGGTGTAGTCGGGCGCGTAGACGACGCTGCGGGCCGAGGTCGGGAAGACCGAGGCGCGCCGCGGCCCGAGCAGCGCCCGCACCAGCACCTCCGCCGTCCGGCCGCCGGGCCCGACCCGGTCGGGCAGGCCGATCGGGATGTCGACCGCCACGACGGCCGGCGCCTCGGGGGCGTCGCAGATCGCCTCGAGGCTCGGCAGGACCCGGGCGCGGATTTCGTCGGAGGTGCCGTCGCGCGGTCCGAAGACCGCGACCCAGCCGCCCGGGCACCCGTCCACCCCCGCCACCCACGCCATGCGCCGATCCTCCCCCCGGGGTGGGGATCTAGCGCGGGGGAGGCGATGTCGAGTGCGGAACCGGCATGACGCTCTCCCCTCACGGGGTCATCCCGGATTCCGCTCTCGCGGCCGCGGGATGACCCTGAGCGGGGGAGATCGATCGGCGAGAGCGAAAGCCGCCCTCACGCCGCCCTGGCGTAGCGCGCCTCGGCCAGATCCTGGTGCGCGATCTCCGGCGCCCGGCCGCCGATCAGGTCGGCGAGCAGGCGGCCCGAGCCGCAGGCCATGGTCCAGCCGAGCGTGCCGTGGCCGGTATTGGTGTAGAGGTTGGAGTAGCTCGTCGCGCCGACGATCGGGGTGCCGTCCGGGGTCATCGGGCGCAGGCCCGTCCAGAACTTCGCCTGGGCGACGTCGCCGCCCGCCGGGAAGAGGTCGAGGACCGAGCGCTCCAGGGTCGCCCGGCGCGGGCCGCGCAAGGCGCTGCTGAAGCCGGCGAGTTCCGCCGTGCCGCCGACCCGGATGCGGTCGCCGAGCCGGGTGATCGCCACCTTGAAGGTCTCGTCCATCACGGTCGAGACCGGGGCGGCCTCGGCGTTCGTGATCGGCAGGGTCAGGGAGTAGCCCTTCACCGGATAGACCGGCAGCGCGATGCCGAGCGGCTTGAGCATCGCCGGGGTGTAGCTGCCCATGGCGGCGACGTAAGTATCGGCCGTCAGCACCTCGCCGCCGGCGAGTTCCACGCCGGCGATCCGGCCGCCGTCCTGGCGAAGGCCGGTGATGGTCGCGCCGTACCGGATGGTGACGCCCATGCGCTCGCAGATCCCGGCGAGGCGCTGCGTGAAGAGATGCGCGTCGCCGGTCTCGTCGCCCGGCAGGCGCAGCCCGCCCACGAAGGTGCCGGCGACCCGGGCGAGCGCCGGCTCGGCCGCGATGCAGCCCGCCGGGTCGAGCACCTCGTAGGGCACGCCGTACTCGTCGAGCACGCCGGTGTCGTCGCCGACATGGTCGAGCTGCCTCGGAGTGCGGAAGAGCTGGAGCGTGCCCTTCTCGCGGTGATCGTAGGCGATGCCGGTCTCGGCGCGCAGGTCGCGCAGCACGTCGCGGCTGTACTCGGCGAGCCGCACCATCCGGCCCTTGTTGCGGCGATACGCATCCTCGGTGCAGTTCGCCAGCATCTGGGCGAGCCAGCCGTAGAGCTTGGGCTCCAGGCTCGGCCACAGCACCAGCGGCCGGTGGCGCATCATCAGCCACTTCATCGCCTTGACGGGGATGCCGGGGGCGGCCCAGGGCGCCGAGTAGCCCGGCGAGACCTGGCCGGCATTGGCAAAGCTGGTCTCGAGGCCCGCACCCGGCTGGCGGTCGAGCACCGTGACCTCGTGGCCGGCCTTGGCGAGGTAATAGGCCGAGGTGACGCCGACCACGCCGCCGCCGAGGATCAGAACGCGCATCGCGAAAAATTCCTGCCGCGCCCTGACCACGTTCGTGCCCGACCTGGCGCCCGGTCGAGGTCCCTACTGTCGCGCAAGGATCGCCGAATTTCCCGCCGGATCGTCGCAGGATTTGCGACTTCGTGCTATGAAACGCCAGGATCTGCGGCTTCACGACAGGACGTTGCGCGATGGCGGGACGGGACGAGATCGACGCGCGCATCCTGCGCGTCCTGCGCGACGACGGGCGCATCAGCAACGCCGATCTCGCCGCCAGGGTCGGCCTGTCGGCCTCGGCCTGCCTGCGCCGCCTGCGGCTGCTCGAATCGAACGGCACCATCCGTGGCTACACCGCCCTGATCGAGGCCGACGAGCGCGAGCATCACATGGTGGTGCTGACCCAGATCACCCTGGAGCGGCAGACCGAGGAATCGCTCAACCGGTTCGAGGCAGCGGTGCGCCGCTGCCCGGAGGTGCGCGACTGCTACCTGATGACCGGCCTGTCCGATTACCTGATGCGGATCGAGGTCTCGGATGCCGGCGATTACGAGCGCCTGCACAAGGAGGTCTTGTCGCGCCTGCCGGGCGTGGCGCGGATCCAGTCGAGCTTCGCGATCCGGACGGTGGTGGGAAGGGGGTAGGGGCTGCAGGGAGGACCGTTCGTCGGTGTCAGACAAAGGAAGTGGCATCCT
This sequence comes from Methylobacterium terrae, assembly GCF_003173755.1. Classification (NCBI taxonomy): domain Bacteria; kingdom Pseudomonadati; phylum Pseudomonadota; class Alphaproteobacteria; order Hyphomicrobiales; family Methylobacteriaceae; genus Methylobacterium; species Methylobacterium terrae. The sequence continues at coordinate 4,328,490 of NZ_CP029553.1, read as the reverse complement.
CCATGCCAGATGTCGTTTGAGTGACGAGTCCGGCATCGGGAAGGCCTGTTCCATCTCATCCGCAACCTCATCCTGAGGTGTTGGTCGATCGGAGATCGAGTGACCTCGAAGGAGGTCTCCAGAACTCTCCGAGACCACTGGAGCCCTCCTTCGAGGCTCACTTCGTTCGCACCTCAGGATGAGGTTGTGGATGGGATGGAGTACGTCGATCAGTCAAATAGACCCTCATTTCGGGCTCCGCTGTCGCAGCCACGGAACAACTCGGGGGGTGGTCGGGCTGGGTTTGGCATTCCCGAGACGCCGCATGTTCCAGCTATGTCGCTGACGCTTCCCTCAAGTTATGAAAAAGGCGGGTTGCAGAGACTGAGGCGCATGATGGTGAACGACCCTGTCGAGGTCATTGGCTGGCGAGTCCCGCTGCATCCGATCGCCGATGACGCACAATACGAGGCGGCGGTCGCCGCGATGAACGGCCTCATCGACGCCGGTGCGGGTGACGAAGGACATGCCTTGGCGCCGCTCCTGGGCCTCCTCGGCGAGTTCATCGCCGCTTACGAGGAGACCACGTCCCCCCCGCCCGACGCGCCGCCGCCCGAGGTGCTGCGCCTGCTGATGGAGCAGCACGGGCTCAAACAGGGCGACCTGCGGGAGATCGGCAGCCAGGGCGTCGTCTCGGAAATCCTGAGCGGCAAGCGCGATCTGAACAGGAACCAGATCGCCCGCCTGTCGGAGCGCTTCGGCGTCAGTCCCGCGACGTTCTTCTGAGCGCGCGCCTCACGCGAAATACGCCGGCCACCGCGCCCGGATCTCGTCCCCGAGCGCGATCGACTTCGACAGGTGATCGCGAAGAGCCTCCTGCGCCGCCTCAGGCGCGCCGTCAGTGAGCGCCGCCACGATCCGCCGGTGGTCGGCCACGATCTGCTGCGCCTTGCCCTCCACCGGCAGGTGCAGCCGGCGCAGGCGGTCGATATGGCCGCTGCGGCGGCGGATCAGGTCCCAGAGGTCGGGCACGGAGGCCGCCTCGCATAACGCCCGGTGGAAGGCCTCGTCGCTGGCCGAGAGCCGCGCGAAGTCGCCCTCGTCGGCGAAGAGGCCCTGCTCGGTCACGGAGGCCCGGAGGCGGGCGATCAGCGCCCGGTCGGGGGCGAGGGCCAGGGTGCGCACCACCTCCTGCTCGACGGCGCGGCGCAGGAACTGCGCCTGGCGGGCGGCCGCGAGGTCGATGCGGCTCACCACCGTCGAGGATTGCGGGAAGATGTCGACCAGGCCCTCTTCCTGGAGCCGCAGCAGCGCGTCGCGGATCGGGGTGGCGCTGAGGCCGAAGCTCGCCTGCAATTCCGGGCGCGACAGCACCGTGCCGGGCGCGAGGTCGAGCGAGACGATCTTCTCCCGGATGAGGTCGAAGACCTGCGGGGCGGCGTGGCGCGAGCGGTCGCGGAGACGCTGCGCACCGGCGAAGACGGCGTTCATGGGGGAACTCGGGGTCGGCGACGCGGGGCCGCCGGGGCGGCCCTCGGGTGAAGCCTAGCACGGCCCGATCGCGGTTGACATACTAATGCATTACCATTTTAGTGCCGGTGTCAGGCCGGAAACCAACGATCGGCCGGCACGCGCAGTCGCTCGACGGGCGGCATCGGGAGAACGCTCATGATCCACTCGCCCGCGCGCCGCGCCTTCGCGGCGGGCCTCCTCGCCGCAGGCCTGCTCCTGTCCGGCGTCGCGCCCGGCCTGGCGCAGCAGAAGAGCGAGATCGCGATCACGCGCCAGCCCGGCATCATCTACCTGCCGACCCACGTCATCGAGAAGCAGGGACTGATCGAGAAGCACGCCGAGCGCCTGGGCGTCCCGGGCGTCAAGACGAAGTGGATCACCTTCACCGGCGGCGGCAGCCAGACCGACGCGCTGCTCGCCGGCGGGGTCGACATCGTCAATACCGGGGTCGGCAACCTGCTCCTGCTCTGGGACCGCACGCGGGGCGGGGTGAAGGGCATCGTCGCCACCTCGGCGCTGCCGCTGCTGCTCGTCAGCCGCGACTCGAAGATCCGGACGATCAAGGACATCGCGCCCGGCGACAAGGTCGCGGTGCCGACCGTGAAGGTCTCGACGCAGGCGATCCTGCTGCAGATGGCGGCGGGCGAGATCTGGGGGCCCGACCAGTCCGGCCGGCTCGACGCCAACACGGTGCAGCTCGGCCATCCCGACGCGGCGATCGCGCTCGCCAACGCCACCCACGAGATCAAGACCCACTTCGCGGCGCCCCCGTTCCAGTACGTCGAGCTGCGCAACGTGCCGGGCGCCCACATCGTCGCCCGTTCGCCCGACATCATCGGCGGGCCGCTCACGCAAGGCCAGTTCTTCACCACCACGAAGTTCGCCGACGCCAACCCGAAGATCGTCCAGGCGGTGCGGGCGGCCTCCGAGGAGGCGCAGGCCTTCATCCGCCAGGACACCCGCCGGGCGGTCGAGATCTACCGCGAGGTGACCGGGGACAAGACCGGCGTCGAGGACCTGCTGAGCTATCTGGGTGAGCCCGGCATGATGGAGTTCAACCTCCAGCCCCAGGGCACGATGCGCTTTGCCGAGCATCTCGGCCGCATCGGCACCCTGCGCAACAAGCCGAAGGCCTGGACCGACTACTACCTGCCGATCGCCCACGACCTGAGCGGCAGCTGATCCCTTCCGGCTCGAGAGGACACGACCCCATGACCGCGCTCCTCGACGTCCGCGGCGTCACCCTGCGCTACAAGACCCCGAACGTGCTCGTCACCGCGACCGAGCGCGTCAGCTTCCAGGTCGACACCTCCGACCGCTTCGTGCTGCTCGGGCCGTCCGGCTGCGGCAAGTCCACCCTGCTCAAGGCGGTGGGCGGCTACATGCACCCGAGCGAGGGCGAGATCCGCATCAAGGACCGGGTGGTCAAGGAGCCCGGCGCCGACCGGATGATGGTGTTTCAGGAATTCGACCAGCTCCTGCCCTGGAAGACGGTCCTGGAGAACGTCACCTTCCCGCTCCTCAACGCGCGGAAGATGTCCCGCCGCGAGGCGGAGGAGCGGGCGCGGGCCTATATCGAGAAGGTCGGCCTGACGCGCGCCATCGACAGCTACCCCCACACCCTCTCGGGCGGCATGAAGCAGCGCGTGGCGATCGCCCGCGGCATGGCGATGGAGCCCGACATCCTCCTGATGGACGAGCCCTTCGCGGCGCTCGACGCGCTCACCCGGCGCACCTGCCAGGACGAGCTCCTGCAGCTCTGGGAGGAGACCAAGTTCACGGTCCTCTTCGTCACCCACTCGATCGCCGAGGCGATCAAGATCGGCAACCGCATCCTCCTGCTCTCGCCCCATCCGGGCCGGGTCAAGGCCGAGGTGCGCGACGTCGACAAGGTGTCGGCGCAGGACGGCAGCGCCGGCCAGCTCGAGCAGCAGATCCACGACCTGCTGTTCGCGCACGAGCCCGAGCACCACTGATGCCCGACCACCACTGATCGATCGTCGAGGAGGCACTCCATGAGCACCACGATGCCGGCCCGCATCATCATGAGCGAGGCGGCGCCCGCCGCCGACGGCGCCGTCGAGCGCCAGCTCGGCACCGCCGAGATCCTGTGGAACAGCGGCTTCGTCCGCAAGACCGTGATCATCGTCGTGCTGGCGCTGGTCTGGGAGCTCTACGCCCGCTTCCTCGACAACCCGCTCCTGTTCCCGACCTTCACCGACACCGTGACCACGCTCTACGAGCAGACGATCGACGGCACGATCCCGAGCCGGGCCCTGTCGTCGATCAAGGTGCTGCTGATGGGCTACGTCGCGGGCATCCTGCTCGCCGCGACGCTGACCATGCTGGCGATCTCGACCCGCATCGGCACCGACTTCCTCGAGACGATGACGGCGATGTTCAATCCCCTGCCGGCCATCGCGCTCCTGCCGCTGGCGCTGATCTGGTTCGGCCTCGGCAACGGCAGCCTGGTCTTCGTGCTGGTCCACTCGGTCTTGTGGGCGGTGGCGCTCAACACCCATTCGGGCTTTCGCGGCGTCTCGAACACGCTCAGGATGGTCGGGCGCAACTACGGGCTCAAGGGGCTCCCTTACGTCACCAAGATCCTGATCCCGGCGGCCTTCCCGTCGATCCTCACCGGACTCAAGATCGGCTGGGCCTTCGCCTGGCGCACCTTGATCGCGGCCGAACTCGTCTTCGGCGTGTCGTCGGGGGCGGGCGGCCTCGGCTGGTTCATCTTCGAGAACCGCAACCTCCTCGACATCCCGGCGGTCTTCGCCGGCCTGCTGACCGTGATCATCATCGGCCTCGTGGTCGAGAACCTGATCTTCCGCACCCTGGAGCGGCGGACGGTGCAGAAATGGGGCCTGCAGCACTGACGAGCACGCCGGCCCCAGCAGAAGCAGAACTGTCCGGGGAAGGTTGTGGCGCTGGCTTTTCCCTCTCCCCGCGGGCGGGGAGAGGCGTTCACCCCCCTTGTCGGGGGTGAAGGGAGCCCGCAGGGCGAGGGTGAGGGGGTGTTTCCGGAAGAGCCTCACTCGTCGAGACCCCCTCACCCTCGCTCCGGCTTCGCCTCCGCTTGCTGCGTCTCCTGAACGGAGACGCAGCCCTCTCCCCGCCCGCGGGGAGAGGGGAAACCGGTGCTTCTTCTTTTCCCCGGATGACTCTACGCAGAGGGGGAGGGGACGGGCGTCGCGATTCATCGAACGAACGAGACCAACAGGAGCCTCGAACCATGGCCCGCGATCCGCTCCCCCCGCCAGACCTCGAACCCGGCGCCATCCCGGACGGCCCGCAAGTTCTGCGCCGCGATCCCGCCTCCCTGCGCTCGGCGCGCTGGTTCGGGCCGGCGGACCTGCGCTCCTTCGGGCACCGCTCGCGGGCGATGCAGATGGGCTACGCCCCCGAGGAATGGACCGGCAAGCCGGTCATCGCGATCCTCAACACCTGGTCCGACCTCCAGCCCTGCCACGCCCATTTCAAGCACCGCGTCGACGACGTGAAGCGCGGGATCCTCATGGCGGGGGGCTTCCCCGTGGAGCTGCCGGCGATCTCGGTCTCGGAGAGCTTCGTCAAGCCGACCACCATGCTCTACCGCAACATGCTGGCGATGGAGACCGAGGAGCTCCTGCGCTCCCACCCGGTCGACGGCGCGGTGCTGATGGGCGGCTGCGACAAGTCCACCCCGGGCCTCCTGCTCGGCGCCACCAGCATGAACCTGCCGGCGATCTACATCCCGGCGGGCCCGATGCTGCGCGGAAACTGGCAGGGCAAGGTGCTGGGCTCCGGCTCCGACAGCTGGAAGTACTGGGACGAGCTGCGCGCCGGCAAGATCACCGACCAGGACTGGCTCGGGATCGAGGGCGGCATCGCCCGCTCCTACGGCACCTGCATGACCATGGGCACCGCCTCGACCATGACGGCGATCGCGGAGGCCGTCGGCATGGTGCTGCCCGGCGGCTCGTCGATTCCCGCGGCCGATGCCGGCCATATCCGGCTGTCCTCGGAATCCGGCCGACGCATCGTCGACATGGTGTGGGAGGACCTGACCCCGCAACGCATCCAGACCCGGGAGGCCTACGAGAACGCCATCGCGGTCGCGATGGCGATGGGCTGCTCCACCAACGCGATCATCCACCTGATCGCCATGGCGCGCCGGGCCGGCCACGCCATCGGCCTCGACGATTTCGAGCGCTACAGCCGGGTCGTCCCGGTGATCGGCAACGTGAGACCGAGCGGCAACACCTACCTGATGGAGGATTTCTTCTACGCCGGCGGCATCCGCGCGCTGATGAACGAGATCCGCGAGCACCTGCACCTCGACTGCCTGACGGTGAGCGGCCGGACGCTCGGCGAGGCGATCGACGGCGCGAAGGTCCACAACGCCGACGTGATCCGGCCGCTGTCGAACCCGGTCTACGGCCAGGGCTCGCTCGCGGTGCTCAAAGGGAACCTCGCGCCGAGCGGCTGCGTCATCAAGCCGGCGGCGATGGACCAGCGCTTCCTCAAGCATTCCGGCCCGGCGCTGGTCTTCGACGATTACGCGTCGCTCAAAAGCGCGATCGACGACGAGGATCTCGACGTCACCGCCGACCACGTGCTCGTCTTGCGCAATGCCGGGCCGCAGGGCGGGCCGGGCATGCCCGAATGGGGCATGCTGCCGATGCCGAAGAAGCTCCTCAGGCAAGGCCACCGCGACATGCTGCGCCTGTCGGACGCGCGGATGAGCGGCACCAGCTACGGCGCCTGCGTGCTCCACGTCGCGCCGGAAGCCTTCATCGGCGGGCCGCTGGCGCTCCTGCGCACCGGCGACATCGTCAGCATCGACGTCGAGGCGCGCTCGATCCGCATGGAGGTGTCGGACGAGGAGCTGGAGCGCCGTCGTGCCGCCTGGACCCCGCCGGCCCCGCGCTACGAGCGCGGCTACGGCGTGATGTTCTCCCGCCACATCCAGCAGGCGGACGAGGGCTGCGACTTCGACTTCCTGCGCACCGAGTACGGCGCCCCGGTGCCCGAGCCGGCGATCTACTGATAGGGCTCCGGGCGAGAGCCCGGAGCCGCCGATGACCCGTCCGACAGGAACCGCCGCCGCGATCGGCCGCTCGCTGCGGATCTATCGCGGCGCGGGCGCGCCCCGTGCCGCGATGGACGCGCTCTATGCCCGCTTCGTGCGGCCGGGCGATCTCGTCTTCGATGTCGGCGCCCATGTCGGGGATCGCGTCGCGGCCTTCCGGCGCCTCGGCGCCCGGGTCGTGGCGCTCGAGCCGCAGCCCGGGCCGATGCGGGCCCTGCGCCTGCTCCACGGCCGCGACCCGCGCGTGATCCTGGTCGCGGCGGCCGTCGGCGATGAGGCGGGCGAGGTCGTCCTCCACCTCAACTCGGCGAACCCGACCGTGTCCTCTGTCTCCGAACAATTCGTCGCCGAGGCTTCGGGCGCGCCGGGCTGGGAGGGGCAGGTCTGGGACCGGACGATCACCGTGCCGGCCACGACCCTCGACCGGCTGGTGGCCGAGCACGGGAGCCCGGCCTTCGCGAAGATCGACGTCGAGGGGTTCGAGGATCGGGTGCTGGCGGGGCTCTCCGTTCCGCTGCCGGCCTTGTCGTTCGAGTTCACCACCATCGCCCGGGACGTGGCGCTCCGCTGCCTCGACCGGCTGGCGGCGCTCGGGCCCTACGGATTCGACGTCGCGCTCGGCGAGAGCCAGACCTTGAGCCTCGGGCGCCTCGTCGACCGGGACGCGATGGCGGCGCATCTCGCGGACCTGCCGCAGGCGGCGAATTCCGGGGATATCTACGCGGTGCTGCCGGCGTGAGCGGGCAACGGCCCACCGTTCGGATAAGCCTTCACGCCGCCGCGCGACGCTGCGGGCATGGGGCACGGAGAGGCGTCATGCGCGGGCGGATCGGGATCTGTTTGGCGGCCGTGCTGAGCATGCTGTGGCCCGGCGGCGCGGCCCGGGCCGGCTCGTCTCCCACCCGGGACCGGACGTAGCGCGCCCTCGATGCGATGACGCGCCACGACCTGTGCGCCCGGGACGATGCGGGCCTGACGCGGCTCCACCGCGATCTGTCGAGACCGTTCGCCGCGAAGGTCGGCGCGCCACGGTAGGGCTTCGGGCTGGGTGCCGGCCCGGGGCCGGCACCGTTCGCGCGGCCCTCAGTCGGCGGAGCGCACGATCTTGGTGATGGCGAGCGGCGGCCGGCCGGACTTCTCGGCGATGTCGCGGTCCTGCTCCTCGATCACCTGGCGGACGGCGGCGTCGACGTCGTGCTCGAGCGTGGCGGTCCGGGGCACCCGGCGGTTGGAGCGGCGCGAGCCGTCCTCGTAGTAGACGTCGAACAGGACGAAGCCCGTATCCTGCACCTTCGGCTTCTGCTTCGAACGCAGCATGGTCGTTGACTCTTCTTGGCGGCGGAGCACGCGGCCTGAAAGCGCGGCCATGACGCCGCGCTGCGTGCGGCCCGCGCCGCGAGGGGGAGGATCGATCGAGTGAGGGCGGTCCTTCGGGCGCCTGGTCGGGGGCCTGCCTCGCGAAGGGGCGGGCGCGCGACGCGAGCGGGGATATGGGGCCGAAAGCCGCCGAACGCCAGCGCGAAGCGCCCGCGTCGATGCCGCAGCGAAGGACGGTGCGTGGCAGGAAGGAGCGGAGCGGTCCTGCGGTCAGCCGGTATACATCACCGCCGCCACCGGGGCGGGCTTGGTCCGGCCGGTATGGGTCATGGCCCAGATCGACCACGCGGCCAGCGCCGAGCAGGAGAGCAGCACCAGCCCGCGGACGTAGCGGCCACGATGGATGTCGCGCACGGCGTAGACCGGCATCAGGGCCGCCTTGGCCACGTTGCGCAGGGCGAGCACCATCAGGATCGCCAGGAAAGCCGTCACAGTCCCGAGCATGATCATCCCCCCTTCGGCTGATGCGCCATGGCGAAGCTTATCCCCGCAACACGGCGAAACGAAGCCATCCGCCCGAAATATCGCTGCGGCGTGTCAACCCAGCCGCAGCGACTCTGTGCACCGAATGGTTAACGATCGGTGGCGGGGCCGCAAGGGCGCGATCCCCCCCTCACCGGACCCGCACGAAGCCCGGCCCCGCATGGGCGCGGATCGCGGTCCCGCGGCGATCCGCGACCGCGACGGTCAGGGCCCAGCGCGCCCGCGCCCCGGCCCGGGCCTGCTCCTCCGCCCGGGCCGGAGCGCGAGGCCGAACCGGCACCCGAGGACCGGTCAGTAGCCCCGCGCCGGATCGACCGTATCCGGCGGCACCCGGCCCTCGCGCACGGCCTCCGCCGCGGCGAGCAGGGTGCGGGCGACGGCCCGCGGGCTCGCCTCGCAGGCCTCGTGCGGGGTGATGCGGATCGCCGGGTGGTCCCAGAACGGGTGGGCGGCGGGCAGCGGCTCGGTGGCGAAGACGTCGAGGGCGGCGCCGGCGAGGTGGCCGGAGGCGAGCGCCGCCAGCAGGTCGGCCTCGACCAGGTGCTCGCCGCGGCCGACCTGGATCAGATAACCGCCGGGGCGCAGGCGCGCGAACAAAGCGGCGTCGAGGATCCCGCGGGTCTCCGCCGTCAGCGGCAGCAGGTTCACCAGAACCTCGCTCGCGCCGAGCATCGCCGCCAGCCCGTCCGGCCCGTGATGGTGGGTGATCCCGGGATCCGCCGCTTGCGGCGTGCGGCTCCAGGCCCGCACCGGGAAGCCGAGAGCGGCGAGATCGCCGGCGACCCGCCGGCCGATCTTCCCGTAGCCGAGGATCCCGACCGGGACCGCGCCCGCGTCGCGCGCGTACAGGCGGCGCCAGAGCCGGTCGCGCTGGTTCTCGGCGTAGGCCTGGAAGCGCCGCTGGTGGCCAATGACGTGCCAGAGCACGAAGCCCGACATCGCCCGCGCCTGATTGGGATCGACCACCCGCACCACCGGCAGGTCGGGCGGGCGTCCGGGGCAGGCGAGCAGGTTGTCGACGCCCGCCGCGATCGAGCACAGGGCGGCGAGGTTGGGGTAGCGCGCCAGCGCGTCGGCGGGCGGCCGCCAGCCCAGGGCCAGGCGCACCCGCTCGGGGGTCTGCGCCGGATGGTCGAGGATCTCGACCCGGTCGGCGATCTCCTCGAGCGCCGCGCCGAACAGGCCGCGCAGGTCGGTGGTGGTGCTGAGCAGCACGCAGGGCAGGCGATCCATGGAGCGTCAGGCCGCCTGCCGCACCCGGCCCGGCACCGCGTCGAGGAGGGCGCGGGTATAGGGGTGCTCGGGATTGGCGAAGAGCGCGCCCGCGGTCTTCAGCTCGACGATCTCGCCCTGGCGCATCACCGCGATCCGGTCGCAGATCTGGGCCGCGACTCGCAGGTCGTGGGTGATGAACAGCATCGACAGGCCGAGGCGCGCCTTCAGGTCTTCCAGCAGCGCCAGCACCTGGGCCTGGACCGAGACGTCGAGGGCCGAGACCGCCTCGTCGGCGACCAGCACCTCCGGTTCGAGGGCCAGCGCCCGGGCGATGCCGACGCGCTGGCGCTGGCCGCCGGAGAATTCGTGCGGAAACCGCTCCAGCGCCCGCTCGTCGAGGCCGACGAGGCCGAGGAGCCGGCGCGCCCGCTCCATCGCTTCCGCCAGCGGCACCCCGTGCGCCACCGGCCCGTCGGCGATGATGCGCCCGACGCTCCGGCGCGGGTTGAGCGAGGCGAAGGGATCCTGGAACACCATCTGGATGCGGCTGCGGGCCCGGCGCAGGGCCTCGCCCCGCAAGCCCGTCAGGTCGGTGTCGCCGAGGCGCACGCGTCCGGAATCGGGCTCGATCAGCCGCATGACGAGGCGGGCGACCGAGGACTTGCCCGAGCCCGATTCGCCGACGAGGCCGAGCGTCTCGCCGCGATGGAGCGCGAAGGCCACGTCCCGGGCGGCCGCCGTGCGCCGCGGGGTGCGGAAGAGGCCCCCGCCGGTGACGTAGGTCTTCTGCAGGCCCACCACCTCGACCGCCTTCGGCCCCGAGAGGGGAGGGCGGGAAGGCGGATCCATGGTCGGCACCGCGGACAGGAGCGTCCGGGTATAGGCGGCCTGCGGCCGGCCGAGCACGGCGGATGCGGGGCCCTCCTCCACCACCCGCCCGTGGCGGAGCACCAGCACCCGGTCGGCGATCTCCGCCACCACGCCGAAATCGTGGGTGATGAACAGGACCGCCATGTCGCGGCGGGTCTGGAGGTCGCGGATGAGCTTCAGGATCTGGGCCTGCGTGGTGACGTCGAGGGCCGTGGTCGGCTCGTCGGCGACGAGCACCGCGGGTTCGAGGGCGAGCGCCATCGCGATCATCGCCCGCTGGCGCTGCCCGCCCGAGAGCTGGTGGGGATAGGAGCGGACGATCTGCTCCGGGTTCGGCAGCCCGACCTCGCCGGCGAGCGCCACCGCGCGGGCGCGGCGCTCCTTGTGCGTCAGCTGGCCGTGGGCCTCGAACATCTCGGCCATCTGGTCGCCGATCCGCATCAGCGGGTTCAGCGCCGTCATCGGCTCCTGGAAGATCATCGCGATCCGCCGGCCGCGGGTGTCGCGCCAGGCCGCGTCGTCCTGCGCCAGCAGGTCGGTCTCGCCGAGGCGGATCGTGCCGCCGACCGGGCGCACGGCCTTCGGCAGGAGCCCCATCAGGGCGTGGGCGCACATCGACTTGCCGGAGCCCGATTCGCCGACGAGGCACAGGATCTCGCCGGCCACGAGGTCGAACGACACGCCGTCGACGGCGTTCGGGCGGTCGCCGCCCTCCGGCAGGGCGAGGCTCAAGTCGCGGACCGAGGCGGCGATCCGGCGGGTCTCGGCATCCATCGTCAGCGCTCCCGGGACAGGCGCGGGTTGAGGGCGTCGTTCAGCCCCTCGCCGATGAGGTTGAGGGCGAGCACGGTGAGGAGGATGAGGAGGCCCGGGAATGCGGTGATCCACCAGGCCTGCCGGATCACCGTGCGGCCGGCCCCGACCATGAAGCCCCAGGACATCCGGTTGGGGTCGCCGAGGCCGAGGAAGGAGAGCGAGGATTCGAGCAGGATCGCGGTCGCCACCATGAGGGAGGCCAGGACCACGATCGGCGACAGGGTGTTGGGCAGGACCTCCCGGCGCAGGATGGTGAAGGTGGTCTGCCCCGTCACGATCGCCGCCTGGACGTATTCGCGCGAGCGCAGGGACAATACTTCGCCCCGCACCAGCCGGGTCACCGGCGGCCAGCTGACGAGCGCGATGGCGAGGATCATCGAGGACAGCGAGGGCTGCAGGATCGCGACCAGCACGATGGCGAGCGCGAAGCTCGGCACGGTCTGGAACAGCTCGGTGAAGCGCATCAAGGCGTCGTCGACCCGGCCGCCGAGATAGCCGGCGAGCGCGCCGAGCGGCACGCCGATCAGGAGGGCGGCGAGCGTCGAGACCAGGCCGACGATCAGCGAGACGCCGGCCCCGTGCATCAGCCCGGCGGCGATGTCGCGCCCGAGCGCGTCGGTGCCGAGCGGCACCCGCTCGAGGGTGAAGGGCGGCACGAAGGGTCTTTGCACCATGCGCCAGGGCGAGGTTGGGTAGAGGACCGGCGCGAGGATCGCCGCCGCGACGACGAGGACCAGGATCACGAGCCCGAACACCGCGCCGGGATGGCGCAGGAAGGCGGCGAGCGGCCCGCGGCGGCGGGTCTTTGCCGGGGCGGCCAGCGGGACGGCGTTGTCCATCACGCCACCTCGATGCGGGGATCGACCGCGCGGTAGACCACGTCGGTGACGAGGTTGAAGACCAGCACCATGGCGGAGGAGACCACGAAGACGCCGAGCAGGAGGTTGTAGTCGCGCTGGAGCAGGGCCTCGTACATCAGCCGCCCGATCCCCGGCCAGGCGAACACCGTCTCGGTGAGCACCGCGCCGCCGACGAGGGTGCCGGCCTGGAGGCCGGCCAGCGTCACCACCGGCAGGAGGGCGTTGCGCAGGATGTGCCGGCGCTGGATCACCCCCTCGGTCAGGCCCTTGGCCCGGGCCGTCTTGACGAAGTCGAGCCGCGAGACCTCGAGCATCGAGGAGCGGGTCATCCGCACGTAGACCGCCATGAAGAACAGCCCGAGGGTCATGGCCGGCAGCACGAGGTGGCGGGCGATGTCGAGGGCGCGGGAAAGCCCGGTATAGCCCGCCCCCACGGTCTCGAAGCCGAAGCTCGGCAGCCATTCGAGCCGGACCGAGAACAGGATGATCGCCATCAGCGACACCCAGAACAGGGGCGTGGCGTAGAACAGGAGCGCCAGCCCGGTGATCGCGGTGTCGGCGAGGGTGCCGGCCCGCCGGGCGGCGAGGGATCCGAGAAGCACCCCGAGCGAGAGCGAGACCGCGAAGGCGGTGCCGGTGAGGAGCAAGGTCGCCGGCAGCCGCTCGCCGATCAGCGTCGCCACCGGCATCTGCTGGCGCACCGAGTAGCCGAGATCGAGCCCGGCGATGCTGCGGAGATACGCGGCGAGCTGGCTCGGCAGCGGCTGGTCGAGGGCGAACTTCTCCCGGAGCTGGGCGATGAAGACCTCGTCGCCCGCCCCCGCCTCGCCGGCCATCACCAGGGCCGGGTCGCCGGGGGCGAGGCGGATCAGGAAGAAGTTCAGGACCACGATGGCGAGGAGCACCAGGACGCCCTTCCCCACCCGCCGCGCGACGAAGCCCAGCATGCCGTTACCCTTCAGCGCTCGATCCAGGCATCGCGGAAGCCGTCGTTGACGCCGATGCCGGTGGTGACGAGGTCGTGGACCTTGCAGCGGGTGATGGTCGGGAATTGCAGCTCCAGGAGCCAGGCCACCGGGGCGTCCTCGACGAGGGTCTTCTGCACCGCCTCGTAGATCGGCCGGCGCTGGTCGTCGCCGACCGCGACCGCGCCCTTCGCGAAGGCCTCGTCGACGCTCGGGTTGGAATAGCCCTCGACGTTGTTGAACGGCGAGCCCTTGGCGATCTGCGACGAGACGTAGTTGCGCCCGACCCCGAGCGCCGGGTCGCCGTACTGGTAGAGATACGTGAAGGCGATGTCGTAGTCCCAGTCGGAGGTCTTCTGGTTCCAGCCGGCGACGTCGGTGGCGACCAGCTCGACCTTGATGCCGACATCCTCGAGGTTCTGCTTCACGGCCTCGGCCCAGCGCTGCCACGTCTCGCCGTAGGGCAGCGGCAGGAGGCGCACGGTCTCGCCCTTGTAGCCGGATTCCTTCAGCAACGCCTTGGCCTTGGCCGGATCGTAGGAATACTTCGCGGCCTTCGGGTCGTGGTAGCGGACCGTCGAGGAGAACGGGCCGGTGGCCGGCTTGCCGAGCCCGTTCCACACCACGTCGCGGGCGAAATCCCGGTCGAGGGCGTAGGACAAAGCCTGGCGGAACGCCTTGTTGGCCATCGGGCCCTTGCGGTTGTTGAGCCAGAGCCAGGAATGCGGGCTGAAGAACTCCCAGCCCTTGGTGGTCGAGCAGGCGCCCTTGAGACCCGAGAGGCGCTGCACGTCGAAATTCTCGACCGAGCCGCCGGGCAGGATGTCGACCTTGCCGGTCTCGAACGCCACGGCGCGCGCGGCGGCGTCGGGGATCACGTGCCAGTAGATCTCGTCGAGATAGGGCTTTCCGGCGACGTGGTAGTTCGGGTTCTTGACGAGCCGGATGTAGGAGCCCTTCTTCCACTCCTTGAACATGTAGGGGCCGGTGCCGATCGGCGTGTTGTTGGCCGGGTTGGTCTTGTAGTCGGTGCCGGCATAGACGTGCTTCGGCACCATCGGCATCGAGCCGACCTCGAAGATGCCGAGGAACGGCCCGAACGGCTCGGAGAGGGTGAAGACCACGGTGTAGGGGTCGGGCGCCGTTACGCTCGCCACCTTGGCGAGGTTGCCGCGGGCGCGGGCATGGGTCTGGCGCAGGAGCTCGACCGAGAAGATCACGTCGTCGGCGGTGAACGGCTTGCCGTCGTGCCAGGTGGCGTTCTTGACGAGCGTGAAGGTGTAGGTCTTGCCGTCGTCGCTCATCCTCCAGTTCTCGGCGAGGCCGGGCAGGGGCTTGAGGCCCGAATCGTAGCGCAGCAGCCCCTCGTAGATGTTGCCCGCCACCATCTGGGTCGGGCCGTTCTGCACCATCGCCAGCATCAGCCCCGGCGGCTCGGGCTGGATCACCGCGTTGGCGGTGCCGCCGGGCTTCGGTGTCTGCGCGAGCGCCGCGCCGGCGAGCGCCAGGGAGAGCACGGTGCCGGCCAGAATCGTCTTGAGCATTGGTTGGTCCCCTGGTCCCTGTCGCGGCGTCTGATGGGCTCGCGCATTCCCCTCTCCCGTGTGGGAGAGGGGTCAGGGGTGAGGGTGGCGCGCGTCAGGATAAATCTGGGCTGTCACGCTGCCAGCACGACGCCTCGAGCTTTAGATGGAAGCGTCACACCCTCACCCCTACCCCTCTCCCACACGGGAGAGGGGATCCCGCGACCAATGCGGCAGCGGGCGGTTTGCTCGGCTCTACTCTTCGTAATCCGGGTCGCTGCGCTTGAGCATCCGCTTGAACGCGTCCCACTCGGTGTCGGGCAGCGCACCCGCCTCCATCTTGTCGTAGAACGAGGCGTACTGGCCGGCGGTCTTCGCCGCGACCGCCGCCGAGGGGCGGATCAGCGGGGCGCCGGCGGCCTGCAGCGCGACCTGGGCGCGGCAGGAGCGCTCCAGGTTGTGCATCAGCTTGAACGCTTCCGCGACCGAACGGCCGCAGGTCAGCATGCCGTGGTTGCGCAGCACCATCACCGGCTTGTCGCCGAGATCGGCCACCAGGCGCTGGCGCTCGTCGAGGTCGAGGGCGATGCCCTCGTAGTCGTGGTAGGCCAGCCGCCCGGCGAACTGCATCGACCACTGGTTGAGCGGAAGCAAGCCCTCCTCCTGGCACGACACGGCGACGCCCGCCACCGTGTGGGTGTGGAGCACGCACAACGCGTCCTCCCGGGCGGCGTGGACCGCGCTGTGGATGGTGAAGCCCGCCGGGTTGATGCCGAGGCCGCACGGATCGTCGACGACGCGGCCCTCGAGATCGACGGTGACGAGGTTGCCGGCCTTCACCTCCTCGAAGCGCAGGCCGTAGGGGTTGATCAGGAAAAGGTGGTCGGGCCCCGGCAGCCGGGCCGAGATGTGGGTGTAGATGCTGTCGTCGAGGCCGAGGCGGTGGATCAGCCGGTAGGCCGCCGCCAGGTCGACGCGGATGCGCCGGGTCGCCGCGTCGGATTGCGGATGAGCGGATGACGACATCGGACCTCCTCGCGGAACGAGAGCGCGGCGCGGCACGCCGCCACGACTTCGCGTGTACGGGCGGCGCGGCGCGAAGACTGGCGCGCCGACGGCCGGATGCAGGGCCGGACGGACCACGACATCGCCCGGCATGAGCCTAGACTGACCCGGCCTTGCGCGACGATCAAGCTGAAAGTGTCGACAATCGACGCTCAACCATTGCACATTCCGACTCACGGAGGTGCGATGCGCGCGATGTCCCCACCCGTCGGGTTGCCGATGCTGGCCGAGAGCGACCTCGTGCGCCAGGTCGCGCGGCGGCTCACCGACGCGATCGTGCAGGGGCGGCTCGCCCCCGGCGCCAAGGTGGCGGAGGCGGCGGTGGCCCGCGAGCTCGGCATCAGCCGGGCGCCGGTGCGGGAGGCCGCGCGCCTCCTCGAGAGCCAGGGCCTGCTCAAGGCCTCGCCGCGGCGCGGCTTCTTCGTGCGCGAATTGTCGGCGCAGGACGTCGACGAGCTCTACGCCTTACGCCTGTGCGTCGAGCGCCACGCCGCGGTCGAGGCGGCGCGCCGCCTGACGCCCGCCCTGCGGGAGGCCCTGCGCCGCCAGCTCGACCTGATGCGGGACCTCGCCCGGCGCGACGACCCGGTCGCCATCGTCGAGGCCGACTACCAGTTCCACCGGCTGATCTGCGAGGCCGCCGGCAATGCCCGGCTGCTTCGCCTGTTCGACGGGCTGGCCTCGGAATTGCGGATCGTCATCGGGCTGATCGGCCGGCTCTACGACGATTCCGACGAGATCGCCCGCACCCACGAGCCGGTGCTGGAGGCCATCGAGGCCGGCCACCCGGAGCGGATCGTCGCCCATGTCGACCACCATATCGGCGTCGCCCGCCGGGAGGTCGGCCGGCTGGTGCGCAGCCTCACCCCCCACCCCGAGAGAGACGCGGAGATCCCATGAAGGCCGTCCATTCCGAGGACCATCGCAGCCACGACCCGAAGTTCTTCCTGGTGCGCGGCCAGGTGAAGCCCGCCGCCGACCAGCCCGAGCGGGCCGACCGGCTGCTCGCCGGCCTCAGGGCGGGGAACCACACGGTCGCGGCGCCGCAGGCCCACGGCGCGGGTGCCCGGGCGCGGGTCCACAGCCCCGACTACCTCGCCTTCATGGCCGGGGCCTGGGAGGAATGGGAGGCCCTGCCCGACCACGGCCCCGAGATGATCGCCAACGTCCACCCGGTGCGCGAGGCCGCGACCTACCCGACCCACATCGTCGGGCGGCTCGGCTGGCACACCGTCGACACGTCCTGCCCGATCGGCCCGGGCACCTATGCGGCGGCCTGCGCCGCGACGGACGTCGCGGCGAGCGCGGCGCAACTGGTGCTCGACGGCGAGGACGCGGCCTACGCGCTCTGCCGCCCGCCCGGCCACCACGCCTATCGCGACCGGGCCGGCGGCCACTGCTACTTCAACAACAGCGCGGTCGCGGCCGCTCACCTGCGCCAGCGCCACGCGCGGGTCGCGGTGCTCGACGTCGACGTGCACCACGGCAACGGCACGCAGGGGATCTTCTACCGCGACCCCTCCGTGCTGACGGTCTCGCTCCACGCCGATCCGCGCGGCTTCTATCCCTTCGTCTGGGGCTACGCCCACGAGCGCGGGGAGGGCGAGGGAATCGGCGCCAACCTCAACCTGCCGCTGCCCCTCGGCACCGGCGACGACGGCTACCTCGACGTGCTCACGGGCGTCGCCACCCGCACCGTCGCGGCCTTCGCCCCGACCGCGCTGGTGGTGGCGCTCGGCCTCGACGCCTCGGAGCACGATCCGCTCGCCGGGCTCGCCATCACCACCGACGGCTTTCGCCGCATCGGCGCGGCGCTGGCGCGCCTGCGCCTCCCGACGGTGCTGGTGCAGGAGGGCGGCTACCTCTCCGACCTCCTGGGCGAGAACCTGACGGCTGTGCTCGCCGGCTTCGAATCCGCCCGCTGAAGGAGCCTTCCCCGATGGCCTTCGCCTGCACGATTCCCGCGGTCCCGACCGTCCAGGTCGACGACGACACGGTCCGCATCACCCGCTGGGATTTCTCGCCCGGCGCCGTCACCGGCTGGCACGAGCACGGCTGGCCCTACTTCGTGGTGATGATCACCGCCGGCACGCTCCGGGTCCACGACGGCACGCAGGTGACCGAGGTGCCGCTCGCCCACGGCCAGTCCTACCGCCGCCCGGCCGGCATCCGCCACGACGTCCAGAACGGCTCCGACCACCCGATCGCCTTCGTGGAGATCGAGGTGAAGCGGCCGGAGGGGCTGGCGCCGCCGGGGTGAGGGGCGCCCGACATGCCGGCGCAAAGATTCCGCCCCGGCTCGGCCGCAATGGAGTGGTGATGAGGGAGGCATGACCGACCGCACCCGCATCGACTGGAGCACCCCGGCGCAGCTCGTCGTCTGGCCGGGCGAGCCCGAGGCCGAGGACCGTCCCACCGTGACCCTGCGCGAGGCGGTCGCGGCGGCCGCGCGGGTCGAATCGGGGGTCGTCTGGATCGTGCTCGCCGACGGGCACATCCTGCGCCCGGGCCGGATCGCCGAGCTGCGGGCGGCGCTGCCGCCGGGCTAGAGCACTTCACGATCGCGTTGCAATCGCGAAGCTCTCCAAGTCTTTAATTTTGCCGCATTTTCTTCGACGAACCGGTATCCACTTCGTCGGAAAATGCTCTCGAGCGCCAGCGACGGATCGTCCGGCCAACCTCCCGAGCCCCGCGCGCGTTGCCCTTCCTCAGAAGCGGAGGGGTGATGCTGATCTTCGAATGGATCGCGGGCGTGCTCGTCGTCGCGGTCCTGCTCGCCGGGGTGGCGCGGCGCCTCGGGGCGCCGTTCCCGGCCTTTCTCGCCGTCGGCGGGGCGGTGCTGGCCTTCGTCCCGCAGGTGCCGCGGCTCGACCTCGATCCGGATCTGGCGCTGGCCCTGTTCCTCGCCCCCGTCCTGCTCGACGCGGCCTACGACACCAGCCTGCGCGACCTCAAGCGCAACTGGCTGCCGGTCACGGGCCTCGTCGTCGGCGCGGTCGGGGTCACGACCGTGGCGGTGGCGCTGGTGGCGCGCTGGCTCGTGCCCGACATGCCGCTCGCCGCGGCAATCGTGCTCGGCGCCATCGTGGCGCCGCCGGACGCGGTGGCGGCGCTCTCGGTGCTGGCCCATGTCCGGCTGCCCCACCGCCTCGTCACCATCCTCAAGGGCGAGAGCCTGTTCAACGACGCCTCGTCGCTGCTGATCTACCGCCTGGCCCTCGGGGCGGTGGCGACGGGCTCGTTCTCGGCCGCCGAGGTCGCCCCGACCTTCCTCGTCGGCGTCGTCGGCGGGCTCATCGCGGGACCGGCGCTGGCGGTGCTCTACGTCCGGCTGATGCGCCGGGTCACCGATCCGCCGAGCGCCGTGGTGCTGCAATTCGTCGCCACCTTCGGCCTGTGGCTCGCCGCCGAGCGGGTGGGGGTCTCGGGCGTGCTCACGGTCGTCAGCTTCGGCCTCACCGTGTCGCGGCTCTCGCCCCAGACCATGCCGGCGCACCTGCGCATCACCTCCAACACCGTCTGGGAGACGGCGGTGTTCGTGCTCAACGTCCTCGCCTTCGTGCTGATCGGCCTGCAGATCGGCCCGATCCTCGAAGGCCTGAGCCCGGCCGAGCGCCACCACTACGCCTTCGTGGCCGCCGCGGTGTTCGGCACCACGGTGGCGGTGCGCCTCGCCTGGGTCCTGGGAGCGCGGGCGATCGCCCGGCTGTGGCACCGCCTCGCCGGGCCGATCGGCCCGAAGCCGATCGGCCTGCGCTCGGGCACCACGGTCGCCTGGTGCGGGATGCGCGGCGTCGTCACCATCGCGCTGGCGCTGGCGCTGCCGGGCGACTTCCCGCACCGCGACCTCGTGGTGCTGACGGCGTTCTGCGTCGTGCTCGGCACCCTGGTGATCCAGGGTCTCACGTTGCGCCCGCTGCTCGCCTGGTTCTCCCTCGGCGACGACGATCCGGTCGGGATCGAGATCGGCCGCGCCCGCGCGGCGGCCTACCGGGCCGCCCGCGACAGCCTGGCCGAGGAGCGCTCGCCCCACGCCGAGGCCCTGCGGCGGGAATTCGAGGCCGGCCTGCGCGAGGCCGAGGCCCACGACCAGGGCCTCGCCCCGTCGAGCCTGCCCGCCGACTCGCTTCGCCGCCGCGCCGTCGAGGCCGCCCGCGCGGTCATCCTGGACCTGCGGGAGCGCGACGAGATCGGCGACGACGCCTATTTCCGCCTCGAGGAGGAACTGGACTGGGCCGAGCTCAGCGCCACGCCGCGGGAGGAGGTCGCCACCTGACGGGACGCGGTGCCGGGCCGCGCCGGATGCACGGCAAAAACGATGGTCAGACCCGAACGGTTGATTGTATCCCGTATGGGCTTGAGACCGAAAACCTGCGCCCGGGCCGACGAATGTCCTGCGCGGGGATTAAGAGACGCACGAGCGAGACGCCATGCACGCCACCCGAATGCCCTCGTCGCGGCCGCCATCCTGGATGTCGCGGTTCTTCACGAGCGGCCCCGTCACCTCCATCGAGGACCTGCGCGTGCTCGCCGAGCGGCGGGTGCCGCGGATGTTCTACGACTACGCCGATTCCGGCTCGTACACGGAGGGCACCTACCGGGCGAACGAGGACGACTTCTCCAAGATCAAGCTGCGCCAGCGCGTCGCCGTCGACATGACGAACCGCACGCTGGCCAGCACCATGGTGGGCCTGCCGGTGAGCATGCCGGTCGCGCTGGCGCCGACCGGGCTGACGGGGATGCAGCACGCCGACGGCGAGATCCTGGCGGCGCGGGCCGCCGCCAAGGCCGGCGTGCCGTTCACGCTCTCGACCATGAGCATCTGCTCGATCGAGGACGTGGCCGAGAACACCGACGCCCCGTTCTGGTTCCAGCTCTACGTGATGCGCGACCGGGACTTCATCGACCGGCTGATCGACCGCGCCAAGGCGGCGCAGTGCTCGGCTCTGGTGCTCACCCTCGACCTCCAGATCTTGGGCCAGCGCCACAAGGACGTGAAGAACGGCCTCTCGACCCCGCCCCGGATGACGATCCCCAACATCGTCAACCTGGCGACGAAGCCGCGCTGGTGCCTCAACATGCTGCGCACGCAGCGCCGCACCTTCCGTAACATCGTCGGGCATGCGCAAGGGGTGGGGGATCTCCGCTCGCTCTCGTCCTGGACCGCCGAGCAGTTCGATCCCCGCCTCAACTGGGACGACGTCAAGCGCATCCGCGACCGCTGGGGCGGCAAGCTGATCCTGAAGGGGATCCTCGATCCCGAGGACGCGGAGCTGGCGGCGCAGAGCGGCGCCGAGGCGCTGATCGTCTCCAACCACGGCGGCCGTCAGCTCGACGGGGCGATCTCGTCGATCGAAGCCCTGCCGGAGATCGTCCGGACGGTGGGCGACCGGATCGAGGTGCTGATGGACGGCGGCATCCGATCGGGGCAGGACGTGATCAAGGCGCTGGCGCTCGGCGCCCACGGCGTCTTCATCGGCCGCGCCTTCCTGTACGGGCTCGGGGCCGGCGGCGAGGCGGGCGTGACCCAGTGCCTCGACATCATCCGCAAGGAACTCGACGTCACGATGGCGATGTGCGGCCTGCGCGACGTGCGCCAGGTCGACGAGCGGATCCTGGCTGGCAAGCCCGCTCTCGCGAACCGGCCGTTCTGATCGGTCGACGAGGCTCCGCCTCGTCGAGAAGGCTCCGCCCGGCCGTGGGACGAAGGCGGCCGGGCGGAGCGGGAATCCCTACATGCGGTGCATGTGGCGGTGCATCATGCGGTGACGCATCATGTGCCGCCGATGCATCATGTGGCGGCGGTGCATCATGTGCCGGTGCATCCGGTGATGACGCATCATCCGGCGCTCGCCGCGGGTCATCTGCACCGTCTCCACCATGGGGGCGGCCTGGATGCCGGCCGGGCTCGCCGGGGCGGCGGAGGCCGCGCCGATGCCGAAGGAGAGGGTGCCGAGCACGGCAGCCGCCGCGAGGCCCAGAGTCAGCTTCTTCATCTTTGGTGTCTCCTCATGCGCGGCCCCCGCCCTGCGGCGGGAGACGGCCCGCCGGGGCGGGAGGCTTTCCCGCTCGGGGCGGGTCACGAGAAAGATTCATCCAACGGTGGAGGTTCCGGCAGAACGATCATTTTTCGATCGAGCGATGGTTTAAAAAATGTGAGCCGGCGCCGTACCCTTCGGCACCCTCGCGCGTTTCCCACGGCACCCCGGACAGGGGGCCGCAGCGACGGACGGGGGAGCGCCACGCCATGCAGGACGGTATCCGGATCCAGGCCGATCCCGACGGCACCTTCACGCTCTACAGCGCGTCCCGGGTGATCCTGCGCGGCCTCTCCCGCGAGCGCGCCTACCGCCTCGCCGGCCGGCTCGGCGAGTTCGTCGAGTACTGAGCCTCAGCCCGCGCCGCTCACCAGGGCGGCGGCGCGCATCAAGGGCGGCAGGATCCGCCCGGCGACGTCCCGGTCGGACCAGTGCCCGGCCTCCCCGGCGACGTGGAGCGCCCCGAACGGGGCTCCGGCCGCATCGCGAAGCGCCACCGCGACCACGACCTCGTTCTCGATCACCTCGTGGGCGGCGACCGCGTAGCCGTCCCGGCGCGCGGCGGTCACCGCCTCCATCACCGCCTCGACCTCCGTTCGCGTGAACCGGGTCAGCGGCCGGCGATCCTCCGCCTCGACCAGCGCCCGCGCCTCCGGTTCCGCAAGGGCGGCCAGCACCGCCCGGCCGCCGGCACTGCAGAACAGCGGGATCCGGCGCCCCACCAGGTTGGTGTAGTAGGGCTCGGCCCGCGCCTGCAGCCGCAGCGCGTAGACCAGCGACGCAGTCGAGAACAGGCTCAGGTCGACCCGCGCGTCGCAAGCCCGGCGCAGGTCCATCAGGATCGGCGTCGCCCGCTCGATCAGCGGGTGGTTGCGCAGCAGGTGATAGCTCAGGTCGAGCACCCGGTCGGAGAGGGCGTAGCGTCGGGTCGTCGGGCATTGCTCGAGATAGCCGAGCTGCGCCAGCGTGTGCGTCATTCGCTGGCAGGTGCTCTTGTCGTGACCGCAGCGTTGACTGATCTCCAGCAACGACAGGTACCGGGTGCCGTGGAATGCTTCGAGGATGCTGAACGCTTTCTCGACGGATTGCACAAAGAGCCGGCTTCGCGCGGTTTCGTCGTGGCCCTCCGTTGACATGACGTCTCTCCCTGCACCAGCATAGGATGCAATGCAGCGTATTGCATGGCAATACACGACGGTGCGGGGAAGCGGGATGCAGAGGATGATCGCCGGGACGGGTCCACGCCCGCTCCTCGATCCGCGGGCGCGCAAGGCGATCTCTGCCGCCTGCATCGGCAACATGCTCGAATGGTACGATTTCGGGGTCTACGCCTTCCTGGCCGGCTCGATCTCGGCGGCGTTCTTCCCGTCGAGCGATCCGACCGCGTCGCTGCTCGCGACCTTCGCGGCCTACGGCGTCGGCTTCCTGGCGCGTCCCCTGGGCGGTGCGGTGATCGGCCGTCTCGGCGACCGGCGCGGGCGCAAGGTCGCGCTCGTGCTCACCCTGCTGATGATGGCGCTCGGCACGATCGGGCTCGGCCTCCTGCCGACCTACGCCCAGATCGGGATCGCGGCGCCGGTCCTGCTCGTGACCCTGCGCATCCTCCAGGGCATCGCGGCCGGCGGCGAGTGGGGCGCCTCGACCGCCTTCATCATCGAGTGGGCGCCCGATGGCCGGCGCGGCCTGTTCGGCTCGTTCCAGCAGGTCAGCACGGCGTCCGGCATCCTGCTCGGGTCGGGCATCGCGGCCCTCCTCACCTCGCTCCTGTCGCCGGAGGCGATGCTGGCCTGGGGCTGGCGGATCCCGTTCCTCCTCGGCGCCTCGCTCCTCGTCGTCGGCATCCTGATCCGCCGCAGCGTCGACGAGACGCCGGTCTTCGAAGCCAAGGTCCTGGACGGCAAGGCCGCGCAGGCCCCGCCCGCGACCGAGAGCGGCCCGCGGCTGGGCCTGCGCGCCTTCGGCTTCACGATCTTCTGGACCGTGTCGTACTACATGCTGCTCTCCTACATGCCGACCTTCACGCAGAAATTCGGCGCGCTCACCGCCTCGCAGGCGCTGTGGTCGAACACGATCGGGCTCGTCGCGATGGTGCTGACGGTGCCGGTCTTCGGCCACCTCTCGGACCGGATCGGCCGCAAGCCGCTTTTGATCGCGAGCGCGGTCGCGGCGATCGTGCTGTCCTACCCGCTGTTCCGGATCGTCGCCGACGGGGCGGGCTTCCTCACGGTGGTGGCGATCCAGGTGGTGTTCGGGATCATCGTCGCGCTCTATTCCGGCCCCGGCCCGGCGGCGATCTCGGAGATCTTCCCGAGCCACCTGCGCTCGACCTGGATGTCGATCGGCTACACGCTGGCGGTCGCGGTGTTCGGCGGCTTCGCGCCCTTCGTCGCCACCTGGCTCATCGCCGCGACCGGCTCGGCGCTCGCGCCGTGCGTCGCCTACCTGATCCCGATGGCGGCCGTGACCCTCGCCGTCCTCGCGCGCATGCCGGAGACCGGCAGGGCGCGGCTCGCCTGATGACGGAGTGCCGATCATGACCGACCCCTCCAGCCTCAAGCCGTGGCAATGGCCCGAGAGCCACTGGCGCCAGCGCGTCAACAAGGTTCGGGCCGGCCGCACCCTGGCGCCGGCCTGGCCCGACGGCAAACGATGCGCGGTCGCCCTGTCCTTCGACGTCGACCACGAGACCAACGAGTTGCGCGACGGCGGCAAGTCCCTCGGGCGGCTGTCCTGGGGCCAGTACGGCCACCGCCAGGGGATGCCGCGCATCCTCAAGCTGCTCGCCGAGCACGACGTCCCGGCGAGCTTCTACGTGCCGGCGGTGGTGGCGATGCTCTACCCCGACGAGCAGCGCGCCGTCGTGGCGGCCGGCCACGAGATCGGCATCCACGGCTGGATCCACGAGCTGAACTCGGTGCTGCCGGCCGAGTCCGAGCGCGACCTGATGCTGCGCAGCGCCGACGCCCTGGAGCGGATCACGGGGACGCGCCCGGTCGGCCTGCGCACCCCCTCCTGGGACTACTCGGACGCGACGCTGGCGATCATCCGCGAGATGGGTCTCCTCTACGATTCCTCGCTGATGGCCGACGACACCCCCTACGAACTCCTGGAGGACGGCGCGCCGACCGGCGTGGTCGAGATCCCGGTCGAGTGGATCCGGGACGACGCGCCCTACTTCATGATGAGCCGGTTCGAGGGCTTGCGGCCGCATATCGGGCCCGAGGACGTGCTGGCGATCTTCATGCGCGAGTTCGAGGGCGCCTATCGCGAGGGCGGGCTTTTTCAGCTCACCATGCACCCGCACATCATCGGCTACCGCTCGCGGCTGTGGATCGTCGAGGAGCTGATCCGCGCCGCCAAGGCGAAGGGCGACGTCTGGTTCGCCACCCACGCCGACATCGCCGCCCACGCGGCGACGGCGTTGTGACGTGATCCGGATCCCCGCCCCGGGCCCGGCGGAGCTTCGGCCCGCCCTCGACCGCCTGCGGCGCCTCGTCGAGTGCGAGACGCCGAGCGACGACCCCGACGCGCTCGCCGCCGGGCTCGCCCTGATGCGGACCGAGCTGGCCGCGGAGGGCCTCGCGGTCGTCCCTGCCGACCTCGACGCCGCCGGTGCCGTGTCGGCCCGCTACGACCGGGGCGGGGCACTCGTTGGCCCACCCATCCTGATCCTCGGCCATCTCGACACCGTCCACCCGGTCGGCGAACTCGCGACCAACCCGTGGCGGGTCGAGGGGGATCGCGCCTTCGGGCCCGGCATCCTCGACATGAAGGGCGGGATCGTGCTGGCGCTGGAGGGCTTGCGCCGGGCCGGGCCGCACCTCACGCAGCCCGTCGAGATCCTGATCACCTCGGACGAGGAGATCGGCTCGCCCCGCTCCCGCACGCTGATCGAGGCGCGGGCGAGGGCGGCGGCCTGCGTGCTCGTGCCCGAGCCCGCCCGCGACAATGGCGGCCTCGTCGTCGGCCGCCACGCGATCCTGCGCTACGCGCTGTCGGCGACCGGCCGGCCCGCCCATGCCGGGCGCGACCCCGGGCAGGGGGTCTCCGCGATCCATCGGCTCGCCCGTGCGATCGTGGCGCTCGAGGGCCGCAGCGTGCCGGGGGCGAGCCTCAGCGTCGGGGTGATCGGCGGCGGGCGATGGGTCAACTGCGTGCCCGAGCGCGCCGCGGCCGAGATGCTGTGCGTCGCGGCCGACGACGCCAGGCGCGCGGAGATCACCGCGGTCGTCGCCGCGGAGACGGACGAGAGGCTGACCGCGGACCTCGCGAGCGAGCGTCCGCTCTGGCGCACCGGGGCGGGCGACCGCGCGCTCTACGACGCCGCGCAGGCGGTGGCGGAGGAACTCGGGGTGACGGTCTCGCCCGAGGTGTCGGGTGGCGGCTCGGACGGCAACTTCACCGGGGCGCTCGGCGTCCCGACCCTCGACGGGCTCGGGCCCTGCGGGGCGGGGCTCCACGCCCATGACGAGCACCTGGATCTCGCGAGCCTCGGGCCGCGGATCGGGGTGATGGCGAACCTGCTGGTGCGGGTGGGTGGGATGGCGTTCCCCTGAACCCTTCTCCACTGCGGCAGGACTGTCCGGGGAAAAGAAGGCGCGCGGGTTTCCCCTCTCCCCGCGGGCGGGGAGAGGGCTTCATCCCCCTTGTCGGGGATGAAGCAAGCGGAGGCGAAGCCGGAGCGAGGGTGAGGTGCCGGAGAAGTCTCATCCGGCACCACCCCCTCACCCTCGCCCTGCGGGCGACCTTCGCACCCAGCAAGCGGTGCGAAGGCCTCTCCCCGCCCGCGGAAAAGAGGAGAAAAGCCAACGCTACAACTTTCCCCGGACAGCCCTGCTTCTACGGCGGAGGGTTCGACGGCGCGCGAACCTGCTCATCCCCGCAGCCGCTCCGCCACTGCCAGCAGCTCCGCCGCCCGATGCGCGCAGGTGTGCCGCGCCTGGATCGTCCTCAGGCCATGCTCCGTGAGAGCCGCGCGCAATCCCGGATCGTGCGCCAGGTCGCGCAGGTGGCGCTCCATCGCCGCGCCGTCCGGCGCCACGAGGAAATCGCTCCCCGGCGTGAACAGCCCCTCGCTGTCGCGCCAGGGTGCCGAGACCAGGGGGATGCCGCAGGCCAGCGCCTCGAACACCCGGATCGTCGGGATGCCGGGCAGGGCCTCGACGTAGAAGCGCCGCGGCACGTGCACGGTGGCGAGGTGGCGGGCGAAGACCTCCGGGGCGCGGGCATTCGGCAGCCAGCCGCGGTAACGCGCGTGGAAGCGCCGCAACGTCGCGAGCGCCGCGTCGGGATAGCGCACGCCCCAGACGTCGAGGGGCAGGCCCGCCCGCTCGGCCGGTCCGAACAGGAAGTGCTCCAGCTCGGCGCTGCGCTCCCCGTCGCCCCAGTTGCCGATCCAGACCACGCCCTGGCGGGGCGCCTCCCCCGCCGGCGGGTGGAACAGGCGGGTATCGGCGGCCTCGTGCCAGACGAAGACGCGGCCGCCCCAGCCCCAGCCGCGATAGACCTCGGCCAGGGTCTCGCCGAAGGCGAGCACGCCGTCATACCCGGAGAGGTCGTAGGCCCGCATCGCGTCGGGCTCGCTCACCGCCCGGTGGTGGGTGTCGTGGAAGAGAAGCGTGAAGCGGCCGCCGTTGCGCCGCGCCGCGCCGACTCGGGCGACGAGGGCCGGCTCGTTCCACTCGTGCACCAGCACGAGGTCGGCGCCGTCGAGGGCCGCATCGAGGTCGAAGCCCGGCGGGTCGATGACGGGCGAGAGCTCGGGGTAGGGCGCGAGGGACGAGGCGAGGCCCGCCTCGCCGTGATCGCGACGCAGGTTCTCGACGCTCCAGGCACCCTCCGGCTCGTGCACCGCGACCGCGTGGCCGAGGGCGTGAAGCTCGCGCAGCACGCCGCGCAGGAAGTGGGCGTTGCCGTGGTTCCAGCACGAGCGCAGGGAATGCGTGAAGACGACGATCCTCACGCCACCGCCCCGGCCCGCAAGGGCGGCGCCTCGAGCACGGCCCGGTAGGCGTCGAGCACGCCGGCGGTCATCGCCTCGACCGTGAAGGTCTCGGCCCGGGCCCGCGCCTCGGCGCCGAGCCGTGCCCGGATCGCGGGATCCCCCGCCACCATCTCGATGGCGTGGGCGAAGCCCTCGTCGTCGTCGGGGGCGATGAAGATCGCGGCCTCGTCCCACAATTCGCGGAAGGTCGGGATGTCGGAGAGGACCAGGGCGCACCCGGCGCTCGCGGCCTCCAGCACGCCGAGGCCGAACGGCTCGTAGCGGGCGGCGGAGGCGTAGACCGGGCTGCCTGCGAGCCAGCGCGCCACGTCCTGGTCGCTGAGGCGACCGAGCGGCCGCAGGGCCTGCGGCGAGAACTGCGCCGCGTTCGGGCCCTTCAGGTCGCCGGCGGCGAGCAGCGGCAGGTGCATCCGCGCGGCCGCCCGGTCGAGGGTGCGGGCGTTCTTGCCCTCGTCCCACAGCCGGCCGGCCGTGAAGGCGAAGGGCGAGGCGGCGGTCCCCGCCGGGGTGCGGTGGCCGCGGGCGGCGGGCTTGCGCCGGCCGTTCGGCACCACCCGGGGCGGGGCGATCCCGTAGGTCGCGGCGGTCGCCTCCGCGAAGGCGCGGGTCGGGCTGAGCAGCGCGTCGACCCGGCGGTAGCCCTCCGCGACGAGGCTCGCCCGCCAGGCGAGGTCCGGCGGCAGCGGGCCCGGGCGCATCGCCGCCCACCAGGTCGCCACGCAGGAATGCGCCACCGCGATCACGGGCGCGCAGAACCCGGTGATCGCGGCGAGCGCCGGGCTGTTGAGGTGGATCAGGTCGGCGCCGGCCCGCTCGGCCTCGCGGGCCACCATGGCGGCGGCGTCCTCGACCTCGCGCCGGGTCAGCGCGGTCCAGTCGAGGCTGGTGCCGAGCGGGCGCAGGTCGAGGCCGCGGATGGCGCGGGCGGCGCGGAACTGGTCCTGGTTCGGCTCGGGCCCGAGTACCGCCAGGGTGACGCCGACGCCCTGCCGGATCAGCTCCTCGGCGAGGTCGAGCCCGTACTGCCAGATGCCGCCGACGGCATCGACGGTCATGAACAGGTTGAGGACCGGCGCGCCGCGATGCGGGATCGGGCGTCCGGCCGGGACCGTCAGGCTGGGCAGCATGCCGCCTCCAACTCGCGCAACGGGGCCGGCCGCTCTTCCTGGATGTCGCTGAAGCGGTCGAACTGGCCGAGGTAATGGGCGTGCGCCCGCTCCCAGGCCTCGCCGTCCGGCTCGCCCCACAGGCGGCGGTAGTCCGGCGAGGACGGGTAGGGATAGAGCGGCACGGGATCGTTGGCCCAGACGCCGGCGGCGCGCAGGCGGTCGCGCCAGGCGGCCACGAGGTCGGGATCGTCGCCCGCCACCTTGATGAGGTTGGCCTGGACGAACGGCACCGAGCGGCGGGCGTGGATCAGGCGCTCGGCGAGGTCGTCGGTCGAGGCGCGGCAATTCTTGTCGAGCAGCGCGCGGCCGGCCTCCGTCAGGCTCTCGACCCCGGCCTCGATCGAGACGCAGCCCGCCGCTCCCAGCAGGTCGAGCATGTCGGGCTTCCACAGGTCGATCCGGGTCTGCACCCCGAACTCGATCCGGCGCGCGGCCAGCGCCTCGAGCAGGGCTTTCTGCGGCAGGAAGATCTCGTCGATGAAGTAGAGGTAGGTGACGCCTTGCGCGATCAACCGGTCGACCTCCTCCAGGATCGGCGGCAGCGCGCGCCGCCGGTACTTGTCCCGGAAGTCGATCTTGGCGCAGAACGTGCAGGAATAAGGGCAGCCGCGCGAGGCCTCGATCTCGGCCCCCGGCCCCTCCGGCGCCCGGTCGAAGCGGTGGTGGTGGTGGGCGTGGCGCGCCACCCAGGGATCGGGCCAGGACAGGGCCGGAAGATCCGTGAACACGGTCGCCGCGGGCCCGCCGGTCACGACCGTGTCGGCGCCGTCGCGGAAGGCGAGAGCCGGCACGGAGGCGGGCCGCGCCAGGCCGCCCTCGGCCAGGTGCGTCACGACCTCCTCGCACTCGCCCCGGACCACGAGGTCGCAGGCGAGCTTCGCGAGCGTCGTCTCCGGCGTGACCGAACCGTGGGGGCCGACCGCGACGGTGCGGCCGCCGCGATTACCCAGCGCGTCCAGGAAGGCGCGCGGCACCCGCAGCTCGGGCTGGGCGCAGCGCCAGAACAGGTAGGTCGGGGCCGTCGTCACCACCGTCATGGCGGGCGCGAACTCCGCCACCCGGTCGGCGAGCGCGTCGATGGAGAGGTCGTCGAGGGCGCCGTCCAGCATCAGCGTCTCGTGGCCGGCCCGCTCCAGCAGCACCTTGCAGGCGCCGAGCTCGATGGGGAGATGCGGGGAACGGCACCCGAAATAGATGCTGTTCTCGAAGCTCCAGGTCGGGTTGACGAGGGCGATTCTCAAAGCGGCTGTCCTGAACCGGGAACGGGCATCGCAGGTACTGGGGGCGACTATTGGGAAGTGGCGGGGCCGCTCCGGACGACAAGGGCTTTTCGCCCGAATGCGGTTAAGCGAACGATACCACCGGGTCATTCGCCATGACGCCGGTGCATGGCGCCGCCGCCGGCATGAGCGCGCTGCAGGCTCGCGCCGGGAACCGAATCGCGTCTCGCGCGTAGCTCAGGCCGGCACGGCCCGCGCGGCCGGGCCGGGCAGGGTCAGGCCACGGCTCTCGGCGAGCCACTCCGCAAGGCGGACGATGCCCCGGCGCCAGGGCAGCGGCGCGTCGAGCCCGAGATCGGCGGCGATGCGGCGCGTGTCCGAGACGTAGTAGCGCTGGTCGCCGGCCCGCCAGTCCTCGAAGGCGAGGTCGAGGGGACGGCCGACGGTGTCCTCGATGACGCCGAGCACCTGGCGCAGCGAGACCGCGTTCCGCGGGCCCCCGCCGAGATTGTAGGCCCGGCCCTTCACCGCCTCGATCCGCGCGAGCGCCGCCCGGTAGGCCGCGACCGCATCGCCGACGTCGAGCACGTCGCGCACCTGGCAGCCGTCGCCGTAGATCGTGATCGGCCGGCCCTCGAGCGCCCGGATCAGGAAATGCGCGACCCAGCCCTGGTCCTCGGTGCCCATCTGGCGCGGGCCGTAGATGCAGCTCATCCGCAGGACGCAGGTCGGCACGCGGAAGCTGCGGGCGTAGTCGAGCACGTACTGGTCGGCGCCGCCCTTCGAGCAGCCGTACGGCGTGTGGAAGTCCAGCGGACGGTCCTCGCCGACGCCGTGGGCTAGGATGCCCGGGTCGGTCGGCGCGTAGGCGTCGCCCTCGCACCGGAAGTCGAGATCGGCGAGGTCGCCGTAGACCTTGTTGGTCGAGGCGAAGACGAGGGGGGGTGGATCGGCGCGCCGGCGCAGGGCCTCGAGGAGCGCGAGGGTCCCCCCGAGATTGACTGCGAAGTCGGCCACCGGATCGACGAGGCTCGTCGTCACGGCGACCTGGGCGGCGAGGTGGACCACCGCCGAGGCCTCCGCCGCCGCGGCCGCGAGGCTCGCGGAATCGCGCACGTCCGCCGCGACCGAGGAGATCCGCTCCGGGTGGCGCTCCTTCAGCCAGGCGAGGTTCGCCTCGACGCCGGGGCGCAGGAGGGCATCGTAGACGAGGACGTCGCGCCCCTCCGCCGCCAGGGCGTCGGCGAGGTTGGCGCCGATGAAGCCGGCGCCGCCGGTGATCAGGACCGGGCGCCGCCCGGTGGAGCGGGGATCCGTCATCACGCCACCAGCCCGCGCCGGTCGAGCTCGCGGCGCGCCTCCTCGACCCGGTCCCGGGCCTCCTCCTGCTCGGCCACCCAGGCGGCGAGCTCCTTCAGGCCGCCGGCGAAGTCGCGGGCCGGGCGGTAGCCCAGCTCCTCGCGCGCCTTGGCGATGTCGGGGATGCAGTGGCGGATGTCGCCGGCCCGGGCCTTGCCGGCGATCTCGGGCACGAGGTCCGGCCGGCCCATCGCCTCGCCCAACAGCGCGGCGACCTCGCGCACCGTGCGGTCCTCGCCCGAGCCGATGTTGTAGACCTGCCCGGCGGCCCTGGGGCGGTCGAGGGCGAGCAGGAAGGCCTGCGCCACGTCGTCGACCTGCACGAAGTCGCGCCGCTGGTGCCCGTCCTCGAAGATCACCGGGGCCGCGCCGTTGTGAATCCGCGAGGCGAAGATCGCCAGCACGCCGGTATAGGGGTTCGACAGGGCCTGGCCCGGCCCGTAGGCGTTCCAGAGCCGCAAGGCGACGCCTTCCATGCCGTAGGCCGGAGCCAGCATCAGGGTCAGGCGCTCCTGGGCGTACTTGGTGAGCGCGTAGACCGAGGCGAGCGCCGGGCGCTTCCATTCCGGCGTCGGCACCGGCACCAGCGGCCTTCCCTCCTCGTCGAGGGGGTCCCAAGGCGCGTCCGGGCCGGAGCGGGGCTGGCGCAGGACCTCCTCGCGCACCCGCCCGTCGGCGCCGCGATACAGCCCCTCGCCGTAGACGCTCATCGAGGAGGCGACGACCACGCGGCGCACCGGCCGCTCGATCAGGGCCTGGAACAGGATCGCGGTGCCGTGGTCGTTGACCGCGACGTAGCGGTCGACGTCGTACATGCTCTGGCCGACCCCGACCTCGGCGGCGAGGTGGATCACCGCGTCGGCGCCCGCGACCGCCTCGGCGACGGCGCGCCCGTCGCGGATGTCGCCGAGGCGCAGCTCGACCGCGTCCGGCAGCCCCTCGGGGCGGGTGCGACCTCCGTGGACCTGCTCGATCAGGCTGTCGAGCACGCGCACCCGGTCGCCCCGCGCGACGAGGGCCCGCGCCACGGCCCGGCCGATGAAGCCGGCCCCGCCGGTGATCAGGATGGTCTGCGGCACCCGTCGCGCTCCTCCGTTGGCCGGCCGTCGCCGGCCGATACATCTGGGCTGTATCTATGGGAGCGGGGCCTCGCGAACAGGTGTCATTGTTCTGGCGTCATTCAGGCCGATTGATCCATGACGGCCAGCGGGATAGCGCAGCCACGGCGCCCGGCGCCGCATCCCGCACCGGCCCCCATCCACCGAGTTCACGCGACCCCCTCATGTCCTTCGTACCCTCGTCGCACGATGCGGTGCCGGCTGACCCCGGCGCGGACTTCACCCAGCGGCAGGATGCCGCCTCGCTGCGCCGGCGGCGCCTGGCGCTCGCCCTGCCGACGGTCGCGACCGCGCTCGCCCTCGCGCTCGCGGCGGTTGCCAGCACCGGCGTGCCGGACGGGCCGCTCGAGGCCGCGGTGCTGGTGCTGTTCTGCCTGGCGATGGCCTGGCAATCGTACATCGCCTGGCAGTACGTCTACGGTGCCGTCGCGGCGGGCCTGGGGCCCCGGGTGATGTCGGCGGTGGAGCGGCAGGCGGCCGAGACCGCGCCGCAGGCCACCGGCCGCAGCCGCACCGCGGCCGTGGTGGCGATCCACGCCGAGGACGCGGCGGCGGTCTTCGCGGCGATCCGGGTGATGGCCCGCTCGCTCGCCCGCACCGGCGGCGACGGGCGCGACCTCGACATCTTCGTCCTCAGCGACACCCGCGACGCCGACATCGCCGCGGCCGAGGAGCGCGAATTCGCCCGGATCCAGGCGTGGCGCGAGACCGCCGGCCCCGGCCTGCCGGCCGTGCGCTACCGCCGCCGCCAGGAGAATACCGGGCGCAAGGCCGGCAATATCGGCGAGTTCTGCGAGACCTACGGCCAGGCGTACGACTTCATGATCGTGCTCGACGCCGACAGCCTGATGACCGGCGCCGCCATGCGCCGCCTGGTGCGGCTGATGGAGGAGAATCCCGCCGTCGGCCTGATCCAGACCGTCAGCTACGCCGCCGGGCGCGACACCCTGTTCGCCCGCATCCAGCAATTCGCCGTGCGGCTCTACGCGCCGCTCTCGATCCGGGCGCTCGAGACCTGGCAGGGGCCGGATGGCGGCTACTGGGGCCACAACGCCATCCTGCGGATCGCCGCCTTCGCGGCCAATGCCGAATTGCCGGTGCTGCCGGGCCGCGCCCCGCTCGGCGGCGAGATCCTGTGCCACGACACCGTCGAGGGCGCGTTCCTGCGCCGCGCCGGCTGGGAGCTGCGCCTGCTGCCGGAGGAGCCCGGCACCTGGGAGGAGATGCCCACCAACCTCACCGACCTCCTTGGCCGCGAGCGGCGCTGGTGCCAGGGCAACCTGCAGCATCTCGGCATCATCCGCCTGCCCGGCCTCACCGCCGGCAGCCGCTGGCACCTCGGTGCCGGCATCCTGTCCTATCTCGCCTCGCCGGTCTGGGTCGCGTTCCTGGCGCTGGGCACCTGGCAGGCGATCCGCAGCGGCGATCTGGGCCTGCTCGCCTACAGGCTCGCCGGCGAGGGGCCGGCGGCGGCGATCCTGGCTTCCTTGAGCCTCGCCGTGCTGGCGCTGCCGAAGCTCCTCAGCCTCGGACACGTGCTTGTCTCTCCCGAGCGCCGCGCCGCCTTCGGGGGCACCCGCAGCCTGCTCGTCAGCGCCGCCCTCGAACAGGCCCTGTGGGTGCTGCTGTGGCCGGTCATGACCCTGTTCAATGCCGGTGCCGTCGCCACGACCTTCGCCGGCCGGGTGGTGCGCTGGGACACCCAGGTCCGCGACGACCGCCGGGTGCCGTGGTCCGAGGCCTGCCGGCTCCAGGCCGATTCGCTGGTCGCCGGCGGGCTCATGGCGGCGGCCCTCGCCTACGCCGGCGATCCGCTGCTCGCGCTCTGGATGGCGCCGCTCGTCCTCGCCCTGCTGGCGAGCCCCGCGCTCAGCGTGCTCACCAGCCGGTCCGACCTCGGCCAGGCGGCGCGCCGGCGCGGCCTGTTCCTGACCATCGACGACACCGCCCAGGCGCCGGAGCTGCGCGACCTCGCGGCCGCCCGCGCGGCGCCGCCGGTCCCCGCCCGCCTGCCGCCCGTCCGCGGCGAGGCTCCGGTCTGGCTCGCGACGGCCACGGACGACGCGAAGGCGTCGTCGCCGCGATAGGGCTTCACCGCGCCGGCTTGCCCAGCACCTTGAGCGGGTCGGTGCGCTGGCTCGGCGCGGGCTCGGCGGTGAGGCTGTCGGCGCGCTCCTCCGGGCGGCCGCGGACGCTGCCAGTGGAGGTGGGGCTGCCCTGGCCGGCGGTGGCGCGGTTGGTCGGGCTCGTCACCGGCACGGCGCCGCTGGCGAGCTCGAGGCAGGTCAGCATCTCGACGTAGCTCGGGAAGCCGCCGGCGGTCGATTGCTGCGAGCACTGGGACTTGGCCGAGCCGGAGAACTGGCCCCAGCGCTTGCGCAGCTCGTCGCCCGCCGAGCGCTCGGAGCGCAGGCATCCGTCGGAGCCGGCCTCCTGGCTGACCGAGGCGCGGCCGGGCGATTTGCAGGTGCCTTCGATGTCGAGTCGCGGCGGACCATCCGCCGCGACGAGGACGAGCTGCGCGCTCAGGAGCGCGAGGGGCAGGGCGGCGGGCATGGCGGTCTCCCGTGAACCGGAGAAGAAAAGCTTCGCCGGTTCAACGCGTCGAGACACCAAGAAGCTCCCGCCGACCCCGTTCTCACTCCGGCCGCAGGGCCTGGTCGAGGTCGGCGTAGAGGTCGTCGGCATCCTCGATGCCGGCCGAGAGGCGCAGGAGGTCCGGCGGGCAGGGGGTGCTCGGGCCCTCGATCGAGGCGCGGTGCTCGATCAGGCTCTCGACGCCGCCGAGCGAGGTGGCGCGCTTCCACAAACCCACCCGGGCCGCCGTCCGGATCGCCGCGGCCTCGCCTCCGGCCACCCGGATCGACAGCATGGTGCCGAAGCCGCCGGTCATCTGCCGGGCCGCGACCGCGTGGCCGGGATGCTCGGCGAGGCCCGGATAGAGCACGTGGCCGACCGCCGGATGGGCCGAGAGCCGGCGCGCCAGGTCGGCGGCGTTCGCCATCTGGGCCGCGATCCGCACGTGGAGCGTGCGCATCCCGCGCGTCAGGAGGTAGGCCTCGAACGGCCCGAGGATCGCGCCGTTGCCGGAGCGGATGCGCTGGATCCGGGCCCAGAACGCGTCGGCCCTGGCGCCGGCGAGCGCCCCGGCGATCACGTCGGAATGGCCGTTGAGCACCTTGGTGGCGGCGTGCATCACCACGTCGGCGCCGAGGGCCAGGGGCCGGGTCACCACCGGCGAGCTCGCCGTCGAATCGACCGCGAGGCGCGCGCCCGCCGCGTGGGCGATCTCGGCCGCGCCCGCGATGTCGGTGATCGTCCAGAGCGGGTTCGAGGGCGTCTCGAGCCAGACGAGCTTGGTCTCGCCGGGCCGCACGGCGCCTTTCAGCGCGTCGAGGTCGTCGGTGGCGACGAAATCGACCTTGAGGCCCCAGCGCGTCGCCTCCTCGGACAGCCAGCGCCGCAGGGCCCAGTACATCACGGTCGGCGCCACGATGTGGTCGCCCGGATCGAGGGCGCCGAACACCGCGGTCGCGGCGGCCATGCCGGAGGAGAACAGCAGCGCGCCGGCCTCGGCCTCCTCCAGCATCGCGATCACGGCCTCCGCCTCGCGCACGGTGGCGTTGTCGGGCCGGCCGTAGACGTAGCCGGAGGAGTACTGGTTGTCGGGATCGCGGATGTAGGTGGTGGCGACGTGGATCGGCGGCACCACGGCCTTGGTGACCGGGTCGACGTGGCCGAGCGCCTGCGCGGCGAGGCTCTTCTTCGACCAGGGGCGCGGGGCGTGGCTCATGCCGGGACTCCAGGATGCGACGAGGACGTTTTGCTCCCCCGCCGGCCTTGCAGAACCGGTGCCGGCGCGCAACCTCCATCCCGGTATAGCACCCGAGCCCGAGATGCCGCCCACCGCAACGCTCATCCCTCCCGCCCGGCCCGTCCTGTCCCCGGTGCCGCGCCTCGCCGCCGCCATCCTGCCCGTCGCGGCGGTCGCGGTGGCGGGGAGCCTGGCCACCACGCCGAACATCCCGACCTGGTACGCGGGCCTCGCCAAGCCGGGCTTCACGCCGCCGAACTGGCTGTTCCCGGTCGCCTGGACGATCCTCTACACGCTGATCGCCTTCTCGGGCTGGCGGGTGCTCGGCACCGCCCCGGCGACGGGGGGCCTGCGGCGCACCCGCACGCTCGCCCTGTGGGCGTTCTTCGTCCAGCTCGCCCTCAACGGCGCCTGGACCCCGGTCTTCTTCGCCCGCCACGACATCGCCGGCGGCCTCGTCGTCGTGGTCGCCCTCCTGGTGATGATCCTGTGGACGATCCGGCTCTTCTCGTCCCTCGACCGGGTGGCCGCCCTCGTCCTCGTGCCCTACGCGGCGTGGGTGGCCTACGCGACGGCGCTCAACGCGGCGATCTGGTGGATGAACTGACGGCGCTCACGTCAGCGAGTCCGTGACGCAGGCCCGGAGGGCCGGGGGCACCGCCGCCTCCGGCACCTCGATCGTCTGCTGCCGGCCCGCCTCGCCGCTGCGCGTGATGCGGTACCGGAAGCCGTCCCTCATCATGGGCGCCGCCTGCCGCCGGGACGGAGGCTTGCGAAACAGCGCCTCGACGGATGCACGATCATCCGCGGAGAGCGCGTTCAGCGGCTGCTCGCCCTGGCTCCGGATGCGGGAGCCGGGTTGGCCGATACCCGCGAGCCCTCCCAGGCGTTCTATCGTCAGCATGTCCATGGCGTGTGTCCCACGGTCGTTCGATCTCGACGGGAAACGGCTACAGGCCCACTTGTTTCCATCCGGCATCGACGGCCTGGCTCAGGGCCGTATCGCCGGGATACAGCTGGGACGCCGCCGACCGGGTCCGGTTCGCGAAGGTCTTCATGCGCATCGCAGGCTTCGCACCGGAGGTCGTCATGACCCGGTACCATACCTGGCCGACCTTGTCCCAGCTCTGACCGCCCACCGCCATGCAGATGGTGTGAAAAGCCAGGTTCGGGACGCCGCTGCTGTAATGCGGATCCATCCCCGCCTTGTACTGGCTGAAGTGGGTGATCTGTGGGCCGATGCAGTGCGCGCCCGCCGGATTCGCCATGTCCCGCAGGCAGGTCAAACCCTTGGCCTGAGCTTGCGGGCCGACGATGTCCTTGCCGATCAGCCAGTCGGCCTGGGCGACGGTCTGGTTCGCCTTCCACTGCCGGAACATGCTCCCGAAACAATCCGAGAGATGCTCGTTCAGTCCACCGGCTTCGTTGGTATAGTTGAGCTGGAGGGTGTATTGAGTCACGCCATGCGTCAATTCGTGGGCAATGACGTCGTTGGACTGAGAGAAGTCCGTGAAAATCAACCCGTCCCCGTCGCCATAGGCCATCTGGAGGCCGTTCCAGAAGGCGTTCGCGTACTTGATGCCGTAGTGAATCGACGAGAGGAGCGTCATCCCGCCGTCGTCGATCGAGTTCCGCTTGAACACGGTGGCGTAGAAGTCCGCGACGTCGCTCGTCGTGGCGGAGACGTTTCTGGCGGTCTGGTCCGCAGAAGCCGGGGGATTGGCGATGGGCGTGCCCGGCAGGTTCTGCGTGTGGTTGCAGTCGTAGAGGGACAGAGCGGGTGCAGGAGCGAGCGCCGTGACGGTCTGCGCCGTGGCTTGCGCGACCATCGTGAGCTTCACGGCCTGTACGCGGATGCGACGCTGCTCGACGTCGACCTTCGCCGTATCGATGAAGGCCCGCTGCGTGTCCTGCGACAGCGAGGCATCCTGCGCCAGCCTGCGCAGAACGTCCGCCGGCACGATGTGGCATGTGCAGCGCATGGATACCTCCCTGCAGGATGCGAAGAGATCGGACCGGTGGGTCGTGCTCTTGTTAGTCTTGTGATTTAACTTATCTAATAAAGACTTCTATGGCAACGCCTCGCGCGAACCAATCGTCCAATTCAGGAGCGATTCGTATGGTGTGAAGTATTTGGTCATTTGTCATGATATTTTCGGGTTTGAAAAATTTCCGGAAACAAGACTTGAGTATGACGACCAGATAAAACATCGATAAGATTTATTGCGGATGATTAAAGTCAACAATTCTAAAACATTATATCATGATAATACACAGGAATGACCACCTGCCGAC
Source organism: Methylobacterium terrae (assembly GCF_003173755.1). Classification (NCBI taxonomy): domain Bacteria; kingdom Pseudomonadati; phylum Pseudomonadota; class Alphaproteobacteria; order Hyphomicrobiales; family Methylobacteriaceae; genus Methylobacterium; species Methylobacterium terrae. Next base: position 4,289,734 of record NZ_CP029553.1, on the reverse strand, counting down.
GATGTTGCGGCAGGGCGGCCACCGTTTGAACGTCCTTCTACCGGACCACGTCTATCGTTGTGCTTCGATGCCACGCCGACAGGGCGGAGGCGGTGATCGGGCGCGAGGACTTCGTCACCGGCTCAGCCCCGGGCCGCGCCGTGATGCGGGACGGCGCGGCAGTGGGAAGGTCGAGGAGCCGGGGCCCCCGCGACACTCCGCATCACGGCACCAGCACGATCGCTCCCGTGACCTTCCGCGCCTCCGCCGCCTCGTGCGCCTGCACCACCTCGTCGAGCGGGAACCGCGCCCCGATATCGACCGCGACGTGGCCGCGCGCGATCGCGTCGAACAGGTCGGCGGCGTTGGCCCGGAAGGTGGCCGGGTCGGCGTTGTGCGGGAAGACCGACGGGCGGGTGAGGAACAGGCAGCCCTTCTTGTTGAGGAGTTCCGGGTCGATCGCCGGGGACGGGCCCGACGCCGCGCCGTACGAGACGACGAGGCCGAACGGGGCGGCGCAGTCGAGGGACTTCAGGAGCGTGTCCTTGCCGACCGCGTCGTAGACGACCCGGGCCTTGGCGCCGCCGGTCGCCTCCAGGAAGGCCCTGGGCCAGTCGGGATCGGTGAGGTCGATCACCGCCGCGCAGCCGGCGGCGAGGCCCGCGTCGCGCTTCGCCGGCGAGCCGGTGGTGCCGATCACCGTGGCGCCCAGAGCCGTCGCCCAGCGGGTCAGGATCTGGCCGACGCCGCCGGCGGCGGAATGCACCAGCAGCAGGTCGCCCGCCTGCACCGCGTGGGTCTTGCGCAGCAGGTACTGCGCCGTCATCCCCTTGAACAGCAGGGCGGCGGCGGCCTCGTCGGCGACGCCCTCGGGGATCCGCACGAGCTTGCCCGCCGGCACGTTGCGCCGGTCGGCATAGGCGCCGACGCCGGCATTCATGGTCGCCACGCGGTCGCCGGGCTTCAGGTCCGGGACGTCCGGCCCCACCGCCTCGACGATGCCCGCCGCCTCGAAGCCGAGCCCGGTCGGCAGGTCGAGCGGGTAGGCGCCCCGGCGCTGGTAGACGTCGATGAAGTTGAAGCCGACGGCCGTCTGGCGCAACTGCGCCTCGCCCGGGCCGGGGGCAGCGAGGGTTTCGGTCTGCAGGCGCATGACCTGCGGCGGGCCGAACTCGGTGATCGCGACGCGGCGCTGCTGGCTCGACATGGCGGGCTTCTCCTCTGGTCTGCCCCGTTCGTGTCGCCCGGTATGAACCCGCGGGATCGCGTGATAAATCCGGCCGCGCATTCGAGATTTGAAACGGGTGGTTTCCGATCCATGGACCGTCTGACCGGCATGGAGGCCTTCGCCAGGGCGGTCGAGACGGGCTCGTTCTCGGCCGCGGGCGAGGCGCTCGGGCTCTCGCCGCAGGCGGTGGGCAAGCAGGTGCGCCTGCTGGAGGAGCATCTCGGCGTTCGCCTGATCCACCGGACGACGCGCCGGCAGAGTCTGACCGAGGCGGGCCGCGCGCTCTACGAGCGGGTGCGCATCATCCTGGCGGATGTCGAGGCGGTGGAGGCGGCCGCGGCCAGCAGCCAGGCGGTGCCGCGGGGCCGGATCCGGGTCAACGCCTCGGTCACCTTCGGCGCCTACGACCTCGCCCGGGTGCTGCCGGCCTACCTCGCGGCCTACCCGCAGGTCGATGTCGAGCTGACCCTGTCGGACCGCAAGGTCGACCTGATCGAGGAGGGCTACGAGGTGGTCTTCCGCGTCGGCCCGCCGGCCGAGAGCGGCCTGATCGCCCGCGCGTTGCGCCCGATGGACTTCACCCTCTGCGCCGCTCCGTCCTACCTCGCGGAACGGGGCGCGCCGCGCGTGCCGGCCGACCTGAGGCATCACGAATGCCTGGGCTTTGCCTACATGGCGACGGGGGACCAGTGGCGCTTCACCGGGCCGGACGGGCCCGAGGCGGTCGAGGTGTCGTACCGGCTCCTGGTCAATAACGGCCAGGCCCTGCTGACCGCGGCGCTCGCCGGTCTCGGCCTGCTGCTGCAGCCGGCGGCCCTGATGCGGGACGCGGTCGCGGCGGGCCACCTCGTGCCGGTGCTGCCGGATTACCGGCCCGTCTCGCGACCGATGCACCTGCTCTACGCGCCGGACCGGCGGATCACCCCGAAGCTGCGCTCGTTCGTCGATTTCGCGCTCGCCCATTTCGCGGGTCCGGAGCGCGACCCGCCGATCTAGAACGGCGCCTGATCGGACGCTGCTCCAGGTCTTTGATTTTGCCGCATTGTCTGCGGCGAACCGGTCCCCGCTCCGCCGGAGGACGCTCTAGCGCGCCGCCACCGCCCCGGCGGCGCGCAGCGCGCGGGAGACCGTGGCGCGCATGTCGGCGAGGGTGAAGGGCTTGGTCAGCACGTCGGCTACAATCGCGTCGAGGCCGCGGGCGCGCTCGCGCTGGTCGGCGAAGCCCGTCATCAGCAGGATCGTCAGGTCGGGGTAGTCGCGCTTGGCCGCGAGCGACAGGGCGATGCCGTCCATCAGCGGCATGCGGATGTCCGTCAGCATCAGGTCGAAGGCGTCCTCGGCCAGCCGGTCGAGACCGTCGCTGCCGTCGACCGCCGTCACGACCGTATGGCCGTCCATCTCCAGCCCGCGCTTCAGGAAGCCGCGGATCGGTTCCTCGTCGTCGACCAGCAGGATGCGCGCCATGTCCTCTCGTCTCTCTGGGCCGAAAAACCCCGTGGACACGGCAAGTGTGATCGGGCCTTCGGTCCCGGGTCAAGCCACTGCGGTGGCTGAGGTTCCGCTTTCGCGTCGCTTTCCGGGCGGAGGCCCGGCGGCGTTGCAATCGCGCATCGCTCCGGGCTCGCGGCCCCGACCCGATCCCGCGCTTCCGATCCCTCACTCCTTGTCGAACAGGTCCGGATCGCCGTCGCCGTAATCGACGAGGCCGACATAGGGCAGTTGCCGGAAGGCGTGGGCCACGTCCATCCCGTAGCCGACCACGAACACGTCCGGGCAGGTGAAGCCGACGTAATCCGCGTCCATCGTCACCGCGCGCTTGCCGGGCTTCTCGAGTAGCACGGTGGTGAGCACGCGCCGCGCGCCGCGGGCCATCAGCAGGTCCTTGGCGTAGACGAGGGTGCGGCCGGATTCGAGGATGTCGTCGATCAGGAGCACGTCGCGCCCGCGCACCTCGCTCTCGACGTCGCGCAGGATCGCGACCTGGCCCGAGGACACGGTGGCGGCGCGGTAGCTCGACAGGTGGATGAACTCGACCTGCGGCGCCAGCCCCGCCCGGTGCAGCGCCCGGATCAGGTCGGCGGCGAACATGAAGCTGCCCTTGAGCACCGCCACCACCAGGAGGTTCTCGAGCGGCTGGGCCGCGATCGCGCGCGCGATCTCCTCGTTGCGCTGCGCGATGGCGGATTCGTCGAAGAGGACGCGGACGCGGGGCAGGGGAGGGTTCATCGGTCTCGGTCTTTGGGGTTCGCTCAGGGGAGGGTCGCTTGCGCGTTCGTCGGAGCCCTCAGGCTGACGGCAGAATCTCCGCTGTCAACCGCGGCAAAGCGGACCAGCACCTGGCGGCCCTTGGCCGGCGCGGCCGGCAGCTCGGCCCGGAAGCGGGCGGATTCCTCCGGCTCGAGCCGGTCCCGCGGCGCCTCGGCGGTCCAGCGGTAGACGACCTGCCCGTGCTCGTCGCGCAGTTCGAGGCTCAGGCGGGGCACCGGCACCGCGCCCTTGGCGGCGCTCACCACGTCGCCCTCGACGACGAGGCGGCCGCTCCCCGAGGCATCCGGCAGCTGGTAGGCGGCGACGTCCCGGAAGGCGAGGCCGCGCAGGTTCACCGGCAGGCCGACCGCCGCGTAGAGCTTCGCGGTCGCCGGCAGGGCGCGCACGACGCCGGAGCGCCCGGCGGGCAGGAGGGCGGCCGCGACCGCGCCGCACCCCGCGAGCAGGGCGGCCGCCGCGACGAGGCGCCGGCGCCGGGGCGCACCCGCGCGTGCCGGCGCAGCGCGGGGACCGGCGCGACGGGACGGGGTCCTCGCCGCCTCGGCGGCGGTGAACACCGCCTCGCCCGGCGGCGCGAGCGCGGCGTCCGCCTCGGGCGCCGGGGCGGACACGAACCAGGGCTCGCGGCAGGCGGCGCAGCGCACGGTGCGCCCGGCCGGGCCGATCTTGTCGGCGTCGAGCGTATATTCACTTGCGCAGGCGGGGCAGACGATCAGCATGGCGAATCAGTCGGGCGCGGCACCGGGGCCGGACCACGACTCCTCCCGCGATAGCCTTAATGCGTGGTAAAGCGGCGCGGATCGCAACCGGGCCCGCCGCGAGGGACCCGTAGGGAGACCGGATGGACGCGAGAACGGACCGGGGGACCGGAAAGAGCCTGCTCGGCGGGATGGACGAGCCGGTGGTCCGGTTCGAGAACGTGGGGATGCGCTACGGGGTCGGCCCGGAGGTCCTGAGCGACATCAGCTTCACCATCGCGCCGCACTCGTTCCAGTTCCTCACCGGCCCCTCGGGCGCCGGCAAGACGACGCTGCTGCGCCTGATCCTGCTCTCGGTGCGGCCGAGCCGGGGCCTCGTCTCGGTGTTCGGCGAGGAGGTGAGCGGCATCTCGAGCGGCGCCCTCACCTCGTTGCGCCGGCGCATGGGCGTGGTGTTCCAGGATTTCCGCCTGCTCGACCACCTCACCACCTACGAGAACGTCGCCCTGCCGCTGCGCGTCCAGGGCCGGGCCGAGACGAGCTACCGGGCTGAGGTGGTGGAGCTCCTGCGCTGGGTGGGCTTGGGGGAGCGCATGCACGTGCTGCCGCCGCTGCTCTCGGGCGGCGAGAAGCAGCGCGCGGCGATCGCCCGGGCGCTGATCGCCCGGCCCGAATTGCTGCTCGCCGACGAGCCGACCGGCAACGTCGATCCCCAGCTCGGCCGGCGCCTGCTGCGCCTGTTCGTCGAGCTCAACCGCCTCGGCACCTCGGTGCTGATCGCGACCCACGACTTCGCCCTGATGGACCTCGTCGACGCGCGCCGGTTCGTGCTCGGCAACAACCGCCTGCGAATCGAGGGATGAGCCGCGGGGAGACGCACCATGTCTGACGGGACCACCCTGGAACGGGCGGGACGGCGCGAGGCGCGCGCTCCCGACCTGCCGCCGACCTTGCGCCGCAACGCGGCCCTCGTGCCGACCGACACCAGCGCCGGCCGGGCGCTCGCCGCGGTGATCGCGATCCTGACCTTCCTCGCCGCCCTCTGCGCCGGCGGCGCCGAGATCGTCGCCTCGAGCGCGGCGCAGTGGCAGGGCTCGGTGGCCCAGGAGGTGACGATCCAGGTCCGACCGGGGCCGGGCCGCGACACCGACGCCGACGTCGCCAAGGCGGCGGCGCTGGCCTCGGCCACCCCCGGCATCGCGGCGACGCGGCCCTTCACCAAGGCGGAATCGGAGCGCCTGCTCGAGCCCTGGCTCGGCACCGGTCTCGACCTCGGCGACCTGCCGGTGCCGCGCCTCATCACGGTGCGGCTCGCCGGCACGCCCGACCTCGGCGCCTTGCGCCAGCGCCTCGCCGAGGCGCTGCCCGGCGTCGCGAGCCTCGACGACCACGCGCTCTGGATGTCGCGGCTCTCGACCATGGCCAACACCGTGGTCGGCGTCGGCGTCGCGGTGGTGGGCCTGGTGCTGCTCGCCACGGGGCTCGCCGTCACCTTCGCGACCCGCGGCGCCATGGCGGGCAACCGCGAGGTGGTGGAGGTGCTGCACTTCGTCGGGGCGGACGCCGACTTCATCGCCCGCGAGTTCCAGCGCCGCTTCTTCCGCTTGGGGTTGCGCGGCGGCGCGATCGGGGCGGCGGCGGCGCTGGCGGTGATCGGCCTCGGGGGCGCGCTCGCCCGGCTGTGGCGGGCGGGACCTGCCGGCGACGAGATCGAGGCCCTGTTCGGCGGCTTCGCCATCGGCTGGCGCGGCTATGCCAGCGTGGTGCTGATCGGGGTCATCGCCTCGGTCGTGACCGCCTTCGTCTCGCGGCTCACCGTGCGGCGCTTCCTCGACTGACGCCAGCCTGACGCCAGGTTCGAGTGCCAGCATCGCCCGTGCCTTCGGCCGTTGCCCGCTCTTCACAGGGGCGGGCAAGGGGCGTGAACGATTCGGCGCCTCACGCTGTTGCCTCTCGGGCGCCGCAATCGGCACTATGCTCGACAAAAGGTGAGATGGCCTCGCGGATGCACCGCCGAATGAAGACGCGAACCGGCGACGTGGTGGGATGGTCCTGGTCGGGCGAGGGCCCCGACGGGCTGCACCCGCCCCAATCCCCGGCCCTCGGATCCCGTTCCCCCAAGTCTCCGGATCCCAAGTCTCCGGATTCCAAGTCTCCAGCTCTCAAGTCTCCAGCTCCCCGGTTTCCGGTGCCCGAGCCTTCGGCCCCCTGGAGCCTGCGCCGCCGCCTGGCCGTCGCGCTGGCCGGGACGGGCCTCGTCGCCGGCCTCGTCCTCGGCCTCGGCTTCCTCGCCTTCGTGTCGGGCCTCGCCCGGTCGGAGCGGATGCCGCTCGGCCCCTCCGACGGCATCGTGGCGCTCACCGGCGGGGCGCAGCGCATCGAGGACGCGATGGACCTGCTGGCCGGCGGCTACGGGCGGCGCCTGCTGATCACCGGGGTCAACGAGCGCACCAGCCGCGAGGAGATCGCCCGGCTGAACCCGGGCCAGCAGCACCTGATCGCCTGCTGCGTCGATCTCGACTACCGGGCCCGCAACACCATCGGCAACGCCATCGAGATCCGGCGCTGGATGCGCGAGAACGGGTTCCGCAGCGTCGCGGTGGTGACCTCGAACTACCACATGCCGCGCACGCTGGTGGAACTCGACCACGCGCTCGCCGACGGACACCGGGTGATCCCGCACCCGGTCGTGCCGGAGGGGATCGACCCCGACCAGTGGTGGCGCCACCCGGCCTCGGCGCGGCTGCTCGCCTCGGAATACGCGAAGTTCCTGGTCGCCTGGGTCCGCACCCGGTTCGAGACCGACCCCGAGCATTCGAGCGCCGCGGTGCTGGTCAGCCGCGGCCACCCGGTCAAGATGGTGGCCGAGCCGCTGGTGCGGTGAGGCCCTGATCGCCTCGCGCGTCGGCGGGAGCCCTCACCGCCCCTTGCAGCGGCTCCGCAGCAGCTCCGAGAATTCCTTCTCCGAGCCCTGGACCTGGGCCAGGCGCTCGTTGCGCTCGCCGCCCGACAGGCAGCGGCCGTAGACGGTCGCGGCGCGACGCATCGTGTCGACGTGCTGGCGCCAGCCGCGGCAGCGGTCGGCATCGCTGTCGCCGAGCATTTCCAGGCGCTCGATCGCGGTCTTCTGCGAGGATTGCGCCACCAGGAGGTCGCGGGCGCAGGTGCCGTCGACGGCACGCGCCGGGGCGGCCGCGGCGAGGAGGGCCGCGGCGAGTAGTGAGATCCGCATCGTCACGCCGGAATGGTCACGCCAGGATTGCTACGCCAGGATTGTCATGCCGCTTGGGCGGGGGATTGGGTCAGGAGGGCGTAGAGCGCGTCGGCGTCGCGGGCGGCGCGGATGCGGTCGATGATGCCGGGCTCGCGCAGCACCCGGGCGACCCGGGCGAGCGCCTTCAGGTGGTCGGCGCCGGCGCCCTCGGGGGCGAGCAGCAGGAAGGCGATGTCGACCGGCTGGCCGTCGAGCGCTTCGAAATCGACCGGGCGCTCGAGGCGCGCCATCAGGCCGAACAGCGTGTCGAGCCCCGGCAGCTTGCCGTGCGGGATCGCCACGCCCTCGCCGATGCCGGTGGAGCCCAGGCGCTCGCGCTGCAGCAGCGTCTCGAAGATCTCGCGCTCGTCCAGGCCCGGCAGGTGGCGGGCCGCCTGGGCGGCCAGCTCCTGCAGAACCTGCTTCTTCCCCTGCGCGCGCAGCGCCGGGAGGACCGCCTCCGGCTTCAGGAATTCCAGCAATGGCATCGAGACCGCTGCCTCATCGGCGGGGAGCGCGCTGGCGCGCCCCGCTCTTGTTCCAGGACCGGAGGCCTTCCGGGAGAGGGGACGAGCCCGCTCACGGAGTGCCGCGTTCCGGCGGATCGATCCAGCCGATCGCGCCGTCGCCCCGACGATATACGACGTTGACCCGCTCGGTGCCAGCGTGAACGAAGACGAGGACGGGGACGCCGGTGAGATCGAGCTCCACCACCGCCTCGCTCACCGTGCGCCGGTGCAGGGTGCGGGTGCTCTCGGCGATGATCGGGGGGTGCTCGCCGGTATCCTCCTCGGGCGATTCCATCACCGAGTAGGCCGCCTCCATCACGGCGGTGTCCACGGGCGCGAGCCCGTCGATCACGGCGGCGTCCTTGGCGTGGCCGTTCGGATGGGCCTTGAGGCGGTGCTTGTAGCGGCGCAGGCGCTTCTCGATCCGATCGGCGGTCTGGTCGAAGCTCGCATTCGCGTCGTGGGCGGTGCCCGACGCCTCGAGGGTGATGCCGGAGGGTAGGTGCAGCACGCAGTCGGTGCGATAGGCGCCGCCGTCCCGCGCGACCGTCACGTGGCCGTTATAGGCGCCGTCGAAGTACTTGGCGAGGGCCGCGGAGATCCGCTCCTCCACCCGCGTCCTCAGCGCCTCTCCCAAATCCACGCCACGACCTGACACGCGCAACGCTGCCATCGGCTCCCTCCGGTCTCGTCGTTCGTCGGCCCGCGCCCCGGGGACGTCTCCGGCGCTAGGGGCCAGCCCTCAAGAGCTAGGAATGACCGAAGGCGAAGTCAACGAAGCCGGCTCGGTTGCGGCGGGCGCCTTTGGGGCAGAGGCGCGGTCAGCGCGCCGGCATCGGTGACGGAGGCGCGGTCAGCGCGCCGGCATCGCCGCCCGCTCGCGCCGGCGCTCGATCGAGGAGGGGATGCGCAGGGATTCCCGGTACTTCGCCACGGTGCGGCGGGCGATGTCGACGCCCTCGCCGCGCAGGCGCTGCACCAGGGCGTCGTCCGACAGGACGTCGTCGGCCTCGGCGTCGATGAGCTGCTTGATCCGGTAGCGCACGGCCTCCGAGGAATGGGCCGCGGCGCCGGCCGCCCCGGGGATCGCCGCGGTGAAGAAGTACTTCATCTCGAAGGTGCCGCGGCTGGTGCCGATCGACTTGTTCGAGGTCACCCGCGAGACGGTGGATTCGTGCATGCCGATCGCGTCGGCGACGGTCTTCAGGTTGAGCGGCCGCAGGTGGGCGACGCCGTTGACGAAGAAGCCGTCCTGCTGGCGCACGATCTCGCTCGCCACCTTCAGGATGGTGCGGGCGCGCTGCTCCAGGCTGCGTGTGAGCCAGTTGGCGGTCTGCAGGCATTCCGACAGGAAGGCCTTGTCGGTATCGGTCTTCGCCCCGCGGGAGACGGTGGCGTAGTAGCTCTGGTTGACCAGCACCCGGGGCAGGGCCTCGCTGTTGAGCTCCACGAGCCACGAGCCGTCCGGTGCCGGGCGCACGAACACGTCGGGCACCAGCACCTCGACCGGGCCGGCGCCGAAGGCGCGGCCGGGCTTGGGGTCGAGGCGGCGCAGCTCGGACAGCATGTCGGCGAGGTCCTCCTCGTCGACCCCGCACAGGCGGCGCAACCCCGCGAAGTCGCGCTTGGCGACGAGGTCGAGGCGCGAGACCAGCGCCTGCATCGCCGGATCGAACCGGTCGAGCTCGCGCAGCTGGATCGCCAGGCACTCGGCGAGGTCGCGGGCGCCGACGCCGGACGGGTCGAAGCCCTGCACGATGCCCAGCACCCGCTCGACGACGGACAGGCCGACGCCGAGCCGCTCGGCGAGGGCCGCGAGATCCTCGCGCAGGTAGCCGGCCTCGTCGACGGCATCGACCAGGAAGCCGCCGACCAGGCGCTCGACGGGGTCGCGGGTGGCCAGCTCGAGCTGGGCCGAGAGGTGCTCGTGCAGCGAGGATTCGCTGGTCAGCGTCGCCTCGAAATCCGGCGCCTCGCCGTCGAAGCTGCCGCCGGTGCCGCTCCAGGGGGCGGGCGTGAGTGACAGGCCCTCGCCCCCCGCCGCCGGCGCCTCGCGGCCCACCGGACCGTCGTCGGGAAAGACGTTGTCGAGGCGGGTGCCGAGATCGCCCTCGATCTCGCTGCGGCTCGGGTTGAGGTCGTGGGAGAGCCACGGCTCGGCCGAGGCCTCCCCGTCGAAGCCGTCGCCGTCGCCCCCGTCCCGGGACGCATCGGCGGCCTCGAAGGATTCGCTCCGCGCCTCGCCCGGCTCGGCCGCCTCGACCTCGGCCCGCTCCAGCAGCGGGTTGCGCTCCAGCTCGGCATCGACGTAGGTCGCGAGGTCGAGGTGGGAGAGCTGCAGAAGCTTGATCGCCTGCAGGAGTTGCGGCGTCATCACCAGGGCCTGGCCCTGGCGCATCTCGAGCCGTTGCAGCAAACCCATCAGCCAGCCCCGCCCTGCGCCGTCCCGGTTCGGGCCGAGATCGGCACAACTCTTGCTTCGGATACCTCGAAGCAGCTTTAGACCGAAGCGGGACACGCGTCAAAGCGGACGTAGCGTCCTCGCGCGATTCCAGCCGAACGTGGCGCAGGACGGGACGGGGCGGCGACGGAAAAGCGCTCGTCTGCGGCAGGTTTGCGGCCAGGACGCTGGGAGAGAATGGTCTGTCCGAGTCCGGACGACGCACGCCGCGTGTCGGGGTTCGGCGATCGGAAGATTGCTCCGGCCTCGGCGTATCGTCCCGGCGAGCGTGGATCGATGTGCTCGGAGTTCCAGTTTGCCTCGTCGTGCCGTGGCGACGAAAGCGAAGTCCGCAAGCCGGACGATCAGGTCGACGGGAATGGAGCGGGAGGCGATCAGCCTGGTTCGCCCACGGCGCACCCGAATTCCGGGTTCCGCCTCGCGCCCCCCGGAGCGACGGGGAAGGCGGGAGCGGCCCCCGGCCCCCGCGTCACGCCGCCCGCCGCATCTCCGGCAGGTTCAGCTCCGGCAGTGCCGCCACCGCCGGCCGGGCGAACAGGTAGCCCTGGAACAGGGTGATGCCGGCCTCGCGTAGCGCGGCGAGCTCGTCGGCGGTCTCGATCCCCTCCGCGATCACCGCGATGCCGAGCGCCCGGGCGATGCCGATCACCCCCGAGACGATCGCCCGACGGGCCGGCGAGTCGGCGATGCCGCGGATGAGCTCCATGTCGAGCTTGATCAGGTCGGGCTGGAAGCGCGCCAGGAGGCCCAGGCCCGCGTAGCCGGCGCCGAAATCGTCCAGCGCCGTGAGGAAGCCGCGCTGGCGGTAATCGGTGATGATGCGCTGGACGTGCGCGACGTCGGTCATGCGCTCGTTCTCGGTGAACTCGAACATGATCCGCTGGTGGGAGAAGCCGATGCGCCGCGCCGCCTCGAGGGTGGCGCGGATGCAGGCCGCCGGCTCGTAGACCGCGTTCGGCAGGAAGTTGATCGACAGCCGCACGTCGCCGGCCGGGAACAGCCCGCCGGCGAGCTCGATCGCCTTGGTGCGGCAGGCCTGGTCGAAGCGGTAGCGGTTGTCGTCGTTGACCTGGCCGAGGATGAAGCCCGCGCCCTGCCCCTCTGTGCCGCGCACCAGCGCCTCGTAGCCCCAGACGCCGCCGGTCGCGAGATCGACGATCGGGTGGAACGCCATCGTGAAGGCGAAGGGCAGCGGCTCGCCGCTCCTGCACTGCCCGCACCCGCTCTGCCTCGTCATGATTCGGCTCCGGCTCCGTCGACCTGTACCCTCCCCGGGTAGGCTTCACGCATCGTGAAGATCGGCGGCGCGGCCGCGAGTTTGAGACGATTTTCCTGTTAGTGCTTCAGCGTCGCGGGACGGCGTTGACCCACAGGACCACGGCCGGCCGGTCGGTGGACGGGTTGCGGTAGCGGTGCGGGCGCCGGCTGGCGAAGCGGAAGCTGTCGCCGCGGCCGAGCTCGGCCGTGCTGCCCTCGACCGTGAGGACGAGGGCGCCCTCCATCACCAGCCCGGCCTCCTCGCCGTCGTGGATCAGGGGCTGGTCGCCGGTGCCGGCGAGGGGCGCGAGCTGCATCAGGAACAGGCTCAGGGTCCCGTCGCCCTGCGTCAGAAGCTGCTTGGTGATGCCGGCGCGCCAGAGGGTGAGCGCCGCCCGCGCGTCGGCCCGCGTGACGATCCCGTCGGCCGGCGATCCCTCCACATCGCCGAACAGGGCCCCGAGGCCGACCCCGAGGAGGTCGGCGACCCGGGTCAGCACCCGCAGGGACGGCGAGGACAGGCCGCGCTCGACCTGGCTGAGATAGCCGATCGACAGCCCGGTCGAGCCCGCCACCGCCTTCAGCGACAGGCCGCGCTCGCGCCGCAAGCCGCGCAGCCGCTGCCCGACCGCCAGATCGGCGGCGAAGTCGGCGGCGAGGCCGGTCGCCAAGCGCGTCGCCGGGTCGGCCGCCTCCTGCCCGTTTCGTGGTCCGTCTGCCGCCTGTTTCATGTGCATGAAATCGGATTGCGTGAGGCAGCGAAATATGGCCTGATGTTCATGTCAATGAAATTCGAGGCGGCGTGAAGAGCCGTCCATCGTCGGGAGGGGAGCGGGATGACGAGGCGTCTGATTCAGGCGGCGGGCGCGGCGCTGATGCTGCTCGCGGGCACCGCCCTCGCCCGGCCCGCCCTGGCGCAGGAGACAGTCCGGGTCGGCTCGACGCCGACGGGCGTGCCCTTCACCTTCCTCGACACCAAGACCAACACCATCCAGGGCGTGATGGTGGACGTGATCTCGGCGATCGGCAAGCAGGCCGGATTCTCGGTGCAGATCGAGCCGTTCCAGTTCTCGACCCTGATCGCGGCGCTCACCGCCAAGAAGATCGACGCGATCTCGGCCGCGATGTTCATCACGCCCCCGCGCCAGGAGGTGATCGCGTTCTCCGCGCCGGTCTACACCTACGGCGAGGGGCTGGTGGTCCCGAAGGCCGACACCAAGGCCTACACCGCCTTCGCCGACCTGAAGGGCGAGACGGTCGGCGCCCAGGTCGGCACCGCCTTCGTCGACGCGCTGAAGAAGTCGGGCCAGTTCTCCGACGTGAAGGTCTACGACACCTTCCCGGACATGCTGCGGGACGTGAATGCCGGCCGGGTCAAGGCGGTCTTCGCCGACGCGCCGATCATCGCCTACAACCTCAAGAGCGGCAACTTCCCCAACGCCCACCTCGTCGGCTCGTACAAGCCGGTGGTCGTCGGCTCGGTCGGCATCGGCGTGCGCAAGGACGACGCGGCTTTGCTCGCCAAGATCAATGCGGGGCTCTCCAAGATCAAGGAGAACGGCGAGCTCGCGCGTATCCTGGAGAAGTGGGGCCTGCAGCCGTCGGTGAATCCGTCCTGATCGGACGCGGCCTGCCATGGACAGCTTTCTCGCCGACGCCCGCGAGTTCGTCCCCATCCTGCTCCAGGGCGTGTGGCTGACGATCCTGATCACGGCGGGCTCGCTCGTGGTCTCGACGGCGCTCGGCCTCGTCTGGGCGATGATGCGGGTCTCGGGGGTACGCGCCCTGTCGTTCTTCGCCGCGACCTTCGTCAACGTGATCCGGGGCATCCCGATCATCGTGCAGCTGTTCTACATCTACTTCGTGCTGCCGGATTACGGCCTGTCGCTCTCGGCGGTGCAGGCGGGCGTGCTGGGCTTGGGCCTCGCCTACTCGGCCTACCAGGCCGAGAATTTCCGCGCCGCCATCGAGGCGATCGACAAGGGTCAGGTCGAGGCGGCGCAGACCATCGGCATGGGCTGGGGGCTGACCATGCGGCGGGTGCTGCTGCCGCAGGCCTTCCGCACCGCGCTGCCGCCCTTCGGCAACGTGATGATCATGATGCTGAAGGATTCGTCGCAGGCCTCGACCATCACGGTGGCCGAGCTGGCGCTCCAGGGCAAGCTCATCGCCTCGGCGACGTTCAAGAACACCAGCGTGTTCACGCTGGTGGCGCTGATGTACCTCACCCTGAGCCTGCCGCTGATCCTGATCGTGCGCCACTTCGAGAAGCAGGCCGGCCGGCGATGATCGCGCTCACCGACGTCCGCAAGTCCTACGGCGCGCTGCCGGTCCTCAAGGGCATCACCGCCCGGGTCTCGAAGGGCGAGGTGGTCTGCATCATCGGGCCGTCGGGCTCGGGCAAGTCGACGGTCTTGCGTTGCATCAACGGGCTCGAATCCTACGATTCCGGCACGATCACCGTGAATGGCCGCAAGGTCGACCGGTCCGACCGCTCGATCCGCGCCGTCCGGGTCCAGGTCTCGATGGTGTTCCAGCGCTTCAACCTGTTCCCGCACCGTACGGCGCTCGAGAACGTCATCGAGGGGCCGATCTACGTGAAGGGCGAGGACCGCCGGGAGGCGACCGAGCGCGGCCGGGCGCTGCTCGTCCGGGTCGGCCTGTCCGGCAAGGAGGAGGCGTATCCGCCGAAACTCTCCGGCGGCCAGCAGCAGCGGGTCGCCATCGCCCGGGCGCTCGCCATGCGCCCCGACGCGATCCTGTTCGACGAGCCGACCTCGGCCCTCGACCCGGAGCTCGTCGGCGAGGTGCTGGGCACGATGCGAGGCCTCGCCGAGGAGGGGATGACCATGGTGGTCGTCACCCACGAGATGAGCTTTGCCCGCGAGGTCGCCGACCGGGTGCTGTTCCTCGACGGCGGCGTGATCGTCGAGGAGGGCCCCGCCCGCGAGGTGCTGGGCCGGCCCCAGCAGCCCCGCACCCAGGACTTCCTGCGGCGCGTGCTGAACCCGTTGTGACGAGGCGTACCGGATGACCGAACCCTTCCCCCTCGGGCCCGCCCTCTGGGCGACGACCGCCTCGGCCCCGCCGGCGACCGCGCCGCTGACCGAATCCGGCCGGGCCGACGTGGTGGTGATCGGCGGCGGCTTCTGCGGCCTGTCGACGGCGCTCCACCTCGCGGAACGAGGCCTGAAGCCGGTGCTGCTCGAGGCGCGCGAGATCGGCTTCGGCGGCTCGGGCCGCAACGGCGGCCAGGTGATCCCGGGCCTCAAGCACGATCCCGACGAGCTCGTGCGGATGTTCGGGCCGGAGCGCGGCGAGCGCCTCGCCGCCTTCGGGGCCGGCACCGCCGACGCGGTGTTCGACCTCATCGGCAGGCACCGCATGGACGTGCCCCACACCCGCACCGGCTGGATCCAGGGCGCCCACACCGCCGAGGGGCTGGTCCAGGCCGAGCGCCGGGCGGAGCAATGGGCGAAGCGCGGCGCCCCGACCAGGCTCCTCGACAAGGCCGAGGCCGGACGGCTGATCGGCTCCGAGCGCTATCTCGGCGGCTGGCTCGACGGGCGCGGCGGCGCGGTGCAGCCGCTCTCCTACGCCCGCGGCCTCGCGCGGGCCGCGCTCGCGGCCGGCGCCCAGATCCACACCGACAGCCCGGTGACCGGCCTGTCGCGGCAAGGGAACACCACGCAGGGCGAGACCTGGACGGTGCGGACCGCCGCCGGCCCGGCCCTGACGACCGAACGGGTGGTGCTGTGCACCAACGGCTACTCGGGCGACCTGTGGCCGAAGCTGCGGCAGACCATCATCGCCGCCAACTCCTTCCAGGTCGCCACGACGCCGCTCTCCGACAACCTGCGCCGCAGCGTCCTGCCGGAGGGCCAGGTCTCCTCCGACACCCGCAAGCTCCTGCTCTATTTCCGCCTCGACCATACCGGCCGGCTGCTGCTCGGCGGGCGCGGGCCGTTCCGGGAGCCGAAGGGGGCGGCGGACTGGGCGCACCTGGAGCGGATCGTCCCGAAGCTGTTTCCGCAGCTCGCCGGCATCGGCTTCGACCATCGCTGGTGCGGGCGGGTCGCGGTCACCCGGGACTACCTGCCCCACCTGCACGCGCCCGAGCCCGGCCTCCTCATCGACATCGGCTGCCAGGGCCGCGGCGTCGGCCTCCAGACCCGGATGGGCCAGGCGATCGCCGCCTACCTGGCGGACGGCGACGCCGACGCGCTGCCGATCGCGCCGACCCCGATCACCCCGCTGCCGCTGCACGGGCTGCACCGCCTCTACGCCTCGGCGGTGGTCGCCTGGTACCGGCTGCGCGACGGAGGGTTGTGAGCCGCTGCCGCCGCTCCTCGTGGCGGGCCCGCCGCGCTGATCGTGGCGTAATCGATCGCGCCCAAGACGATCGTCAGCAATGCCGGGCCTCGGAAGGTTTCCCTCGGGCGCCCGGACATCGGCGATCGCGGATCCAGCGCGGCGGGCGTGTAACCCGGCCGGCCCGAGTCTTCCGGGAGCGGGACCGAGGTCTGGCATGCGCCGCCCTCGGCGCCGATGAAACCGCGGCGTGAGACCCCACCGCACTGTATTCGCCCGCATCAAACCATCCGACGACTCCGTGCCTGCGCCGTCCGGGGCGAGCGGTCCGGTAGAGTTTCCGCAACCCTCGACATCGGCGCCGGCCCCTATATTGGGGACATGCTCGCGAGAAGCGGCGGACGGGCCGGCGAGTTCATCGCTTCTTAAGCCTCGTGGCGCAGGTACGGTCGAATTCCGTGTTCGCATCGACCAGACGAGAGCTGTGAGCCCGACGACCAAGATCTCCCAGCCGTGCGCGCCCCCGCGCGGCCGCTCCTTCCGGGCGATCGCCGTGTCCGCCGGCCTCCTGGCGGCGTCGATCGCGATCGGCGCCGGGCTGCTCGTGCACGGCCTGCACGCCCACGCGGTCGCGGAGATCGAGCGCGGCCTCGTCGGGCTGTCGACCGTGCTCGCCGACCAGGCCGACCGGGCGCTGCAGGCGATCGAGCTGGTCCAGGACACGGTGATCGGCGAGTTCCGCAGCGCCGGGATCGCCCGCGAGGCGGATTACGCCGCGCTCGCCGGCAGGCCCGCGCTGCACGAGGCGCTGAAGACGCGGATCGCCGCCCTGCCGCAGCTGAACGCCGTCACGGTGATCGACCGGAACGGCGCCCTCCTGAACTTCAGCCGCTACTGGCCGATCCCGACGGTCAACATCGCCGACCGGGACTACTTCAAGGCCCTGGCGGCCGATGCCGCCCTCGAGCGCTACATCGGCCAGCCGGTGCGGAACCGCGGCGACGGCGCCTGGACGATCTACATCGCCCGCAAGGTGCGCGCGCCGGACGGCGCCTTCCTGGGCCTGGTGCTCGGCGCGGTCGAGCTCGGCTACTTCGAGCGGCTCTACGCGGCGATCGCGCCGGCCCCCGACTACGTGGTCTCGATCTTCCGGGACGACGGCACGCTCCTCGTCCGCCATCCCCGGCGCGACGGCAGCGTCGGGCAGGCCTTCGCGAGCGCCGCGGCCCTGCGGATCGCCCTCACCCAGCCGGCCGGCGGGGTGATCCGGACCGTCAGCCCGATCGACGGGTACGACCGGATCGTCGGCACCCGGGCGCTCGCGCGCTATCCCCTGATCGTCAGCGTCAGCCGCACCGCCGAGGCGAGCCTCGCCGCCTGGCGCCAGCAGGCGTGGCTCATCGGCGCGGCCGCGCTGCTCCTCGATCTCGGCCTCGCCGGGCTGGTCCTCCTCGCCCTGCGCCAGGCCCGGGCCCTGGCCCGGCTCGCCGAGGCCGAGGCCGCCCGGGCCGCGGCCGAGGCGCGGGAGCGGGGCGAGCGGGAACTGAGCGCCCAGCACGCCCAGTTCGGCACCGCCCTCGACCACATGACCCAGGGCCTGTGCCTGTTCGACGGCGACGACCGGCTGATCGTGATGAACGCGCGCTACGCGCAGATGCACGCGGTGCCGGATCCCCTGCGCCGCCGGGGCACCCCGGTCGCCGCGCTGCTCGCCCATCTGGGCGCGGACGGGACCCGGGCGGACATGCTGGTGGCGGCCTGCACCCGCATCGCCGCCGGGCGCGCCCCGGCGAGCTTCACCTGCGACCTCGCCGACGGACGCGCCATCGCGGTGGTGCACGTGCCGATCCCGGGCGGCGGCTGGATCTGCACCCACGAGGACGTGACCGAGCGCCGCCGCAGCGAGGCGCGCATCGCCCACATGGCCGGCCATGACGGCCTGACCGGCCTGCCGAACCGCGCCCAGCTCCAGGAGCGCCTCGACGCGGCGCTGGCGGGGCGCGAGGGCGACGAGGCGGTGAGCGTGCTCTGCCTCGACCTCGACGGCTTCAAGGACGTCAACGACACCTACGGCCACCCGGTCGGCGACGAGTTGCTGCGCCTCGTGGCGCGGCGCCTGCGGGAGGCGGTCGGCACCACCGCCCTCGTCGGGCGGCTCGGCGGCGACGAGTTCGCGATCATGCGCTGCGCCCCCGCGCATCCGGCCGGCGTCGCCGCGCTCGCCGAGCACGTCGTGCGGCTCCTGCGGCTGCCGTTCGAGGTCCAGGGTCACGAGGTCGGCATCGGCACCTCGGTCGGGCTCGCGACGACGGACGGCCCCGACGCCACGACCGCGGAGCTCCTGCGCCGGGCCGACGTCGCGCTCTACCAGGCCAAGGCCTCGGGGCGGAACGGCTGGTGCCTCTTCGACCCGGCGATGGACGCCGACCTGCAGCGGCGCCGGCAGCTCGGCGCCGACCTGCGCGGCGCCCTCGCGGCGGGGCAGCTCGAGCTGCACTACCAGCCGATCGTCGCCGCCGACGGCGCGGGGGTGCGGGCCTACGAGGCGCTGCTGCGCTGGCGCCACCCGCGCGAGGGCTTCGTCAGCCCGGCCGAGTTCATCCCGATCGCCGAGGCGACCGGGCAGATCCGCCAGCTCGGCGCCTGGGCGCTCGGCCGGGCCTGCGCCGACGCCGCCGCCTGGCCGGACGGGATCACGGTCGCGGTGAACCTCTCGCCGGCGCAGTTCGTCGGCGACGCCCTCGTCGAGGAGGTGGCGGGGGCGCTCGCGGCGAGCGGCCTGCCGCCCCGGCGGCTCGAGCTCGAGATCACCGAATCGGTGCTGCTCCAGGACGACGAGGCCACGCTGGCGATCCTGCATCGCCTGCGCGCGCTCGGCGTCAGCACCGCGATGGACGATTTCGGCACCGGCTACTCGTCCCTGAGCTACCTGCGCCGCTTCCCCTTCGACAAGATCAAGATCGACCGCTGCTTCGTGGCGAGCCTCGGCCAGGCGGTCGGCCAGGCGGTCGGCCAGGAGGATGGCCAGGAGGATGGCCAACAGGCCAGCCGACAGGCCAGCCAAGAGGCCGGCAGCGAGATCGTCCGCGCCACCGTCGGCCTCGGCAAGGCGCTCGGCATGATCGTGCTGGCGGAGGGCGTCGAGACCGAGGCCCAGGCCGCGCTCCTGCGCGCCTTCGGCTGCGACGAGTTGCAGGGCTACCTGTTCGGCCGGCCCTGCCCGGTGGGGAAGCTGGAGGCGGTGGGGAGCCGCCGCCCCGAGGCTGCCTGAACGCGGTCTAGCCCCGCAGCGCCCGTTCGATCAGCCCCGCCGCCGCCAGCGCCCGGCCGTCGTCGCCGAACCGCGCGATCACCTGGACGCCGACCGGCAGGCCGGCCCCGGTGCGGTCGACCGGCAGGGTGACGCAGGGCACGCCCATCAGGGTCCAGAGCCGGTTGAAGCGGGAATCCCCGGTCTGGTCGAGGCCCGACGGCGCCGCGCCGGGAGCCGCGTAGGTCAGGATCACGTCGAGGCCGTCCCCGGAGAAGACGTCCTTCAGGCCGCGGCGGGCGTGGTGGGCGGTGCGGCGGGCCGAATCGTAGGCCGCGGTCTCGATCCCTTGCGCCGCGTCGAGGGCGGCGCGCAGGCGCGGCGGCAGGGCGTTCCGGTGGTTGGCGTATTCCCAGGCCAGCGCCTGGCGCGCCTCGTAGTCCTGGATCGTGCCGTGCGCCGCGAACGCCTCGCCGAACCGGTCCGGGAGGGCGACGTCGCGCACGCTCGCGCCGGCCCGCTCGGCCGCCGCCGCCGCCCGGACGAGCGCCGCCTCCGCCTCCGGGTCGGGGGCGGCGCAGAAATCCTGGCGCACGATCCCGATGCGGAGCGCGCCCGGATCGCCCTCGCGCGCGATGGCCGGCCGGTCGGCCAGCAGCGCCAGCGCGTGGGCGGCGTCCGCGACGCTCGCCGCGAACAGGCCGAGCGTGTCGAGGGCCCAGGAATAGCACTTCACCCCCACCGTCGGCAGCAGCCGGAACGACGGCTTGACCCCGACGACGCCGCAGAACGCCGCCGGGCGGATCACCGAGCCCCCCGTCTGGGTGCCGAGCGCGAGCGGCAGCATCCCGGCCGCCACCGCGGCGGCCGAGCCGGCGGAGGAGCCGCCGGGCGTGTGGCCGGGATTGCTGGGATTGCGGGTCGCGGTCGGGTCGAGGAAGGCGAAGGGCGTGGTGGTGGTCTTGGCGAGCGGCACCGCGCCGAGGCTCTTGAGCCGCGCCACCACCGGCGCGTCGGCGCGCGGGCGCCAGGTCTCGTAGAGGGCGGAGCCCATCCGCGTCGGCAGGTCGGCGGTGTCGATGATGTCCTTGATCCCGACCGCGATGCCCGCGAGCGGCCCCCGCGCCGGGACCGCCGGCGCGGGATCGACGCAGACGAGCGCACCGACCTCCGGCTCGCGCGCCGCGATCGCCGCGCGCACGAGGCCGACCGCCCCGTCGGGCGTCAGGCGGCCGGAATCGATTCGGGCGCAGAGGTCGAGGAGCGAGAGCATCGGGCCGTCCGGGCGGGAGGGATCGTGCGCCTTTGTAAACGCAGTGCGGCTGCGTGTTCCAGAACACCCGCGGGCGCGCGGGGCGCGTTGCGGCAAGGCCCCGGCTTCGGCTAAACCGGCGCCGTTCACCCGCCGCACGGCCGCCTGGGGCGGAAAGGCCGGCGCGGCGGGGCGCCGGCATCCTTCGCCGGCATCCTTCGCGAGAGTGCCCGTGACCCCTCCTTCCGCCCTGCCGCTGCACGCTCACGCGATCCCGCACGCGATGCCCGCCGCCTCGCGCCTCGGGCGCCTGTTCGGCCGCGGGCGCCGGGCGCCGCCGGCCCTCGCCCTCGAGGGCGACGGCGCCGCCGACGGCTTCGGCGGGCCCGGCATCCTGGCGGTGGCGGGCCTCAAGAAGAGCTACGGCGCCCGCACCGTGGTGCACGATGCCGGCCTGACCGTGCGCAACGGCGAGGCGGTCGGCCTGCTGGGCCCGAACGGGGCCGGCAAGACCACGATCTTCTACATGATCACCGGCCTCGTCTCGGCCGATCGCGGCACGATCAGCCTCGACGGGCAGGAGATCACCCGCCTGCCGATGTACCAGCGGGCGCGCCTCGGCATCGGCTACCTGCCGCAGGAGGCCTCGATCTTCCGCGGCCTCAACGTCGAGGACAACATCCGGGCGGTGCTCGAGGTGGTCGAGCCCGACCGCAAGGCCCGCGAGCGCAAGCTCGACTCGCTCCTCGACGAGTTCAACATCACCCGCCTGCGCAAGTCGCCCTCGATCGCGCTCTCGGGCGGCGAGCGGCGGCGCTGCGAGATCGCCCGCGCGCTCGCCTCCTCGCCGTCCTTCATGCTGCTCGACGAGCCCTTCGCGGGCATCGACCCGATCGCGGTCGGGGACATCCAGGAACTGGTGATGCACCTCAAGGGCCGCGGCATCGGCGTGCTCATCACCGACCACAACGTGCGCGAGACGCTCGGCTTGATCGACCGGGCCTACATCGTCCATTCGGGCCGCATCCTCACCGAGGGCACCCCCGACGAGATCGTGGCGAACGAGGACGTGCGCCGGCTCTACCTCGGCGAGGATTTCCGGCTCTAGCGGGGCCGGCCGAGCGCTCGTCCCCGAGCCGACGCCCCCCGTCGTCATCTCGCCCCGGCCCGGATCCGTCGCGAGGCGTCGATCGAGCGCCGCCGGGCGGGCAGGATCGGGGCGCGGCCGCAGGCGCAAGGCGTCCTGCCCGGAGGATGGCAGGTTTCCGGCCGTCGACGGAGAACCCGGCTTCACGGCGTCATGGAAGCCAAGGTAGGTGTCCGGCGCCGGGACGCAAATCCCGGCGTCACGGCCGAGCCGTGGAACGGACGGGTCCGCCCGCCGTTCCGGCCCCGTCCCCCGGCCGCCGACAGGAGGATCCTGGCGCTCCATGACCACCGAACCCGCGCGCGACGAGACCGAGACCCTGTTCGAGCCCGGCCGCACCTGCTGGTGCGTGGCGCGGGCCGGGCGGGTCGCGGTGATGATCGACTCCGCCGAGTACTTCGCCCGGCTGGAGGACGCGTTGCGCCAGGCGCAAACCTCGATCCTGATCGTCGGCTGGGACTTCGACGGGCGCATCCGCCTGCGCCACGACGCGAGCCCGGAGGAGTCGCCGCCCCTGGGGCCGCTCCTGCGCGACCTCGCGGCGCGGCGCCCCGGTCTCGAGGTGCGGGTGCTGGTCTGGAGTGCGGCCACCGTGCACGGGCCGGGCGCGGCGCTGCCGCTGCTGTTCGGGGCCGAGTGGGAGGCGCATCCGCGCGTGACCCTGCGCCTCGACACCCACCACCCGCTCTATGCCGCCCACCACCAGAAGCTCGTCTGCATCGACGACCGGATCGCGTTCTGCGGCGGCATCGACCTGACGGTCGGGCGCTGGGACACGGTGGCCCACACGGCGGGCGATTTCCTTCGCACCAATCCCGACGGCGAGCTCTATCCTCCGGTCCACGACCTCCAGATGGCGGTCGACGGCGAGGCCGCGGAGCGGCTCGGGGATCTGGCGCGCGCGCGCTGGCGCGCCGCCACCGGCGAGGTGCTGGCGCCGGTCGGCCCCGCCGCGAGCCCGGTCTGGCCGCGGGACCTCGCCCCGCTCCTCACGGATGCGCCCGTCGCCATCGCCCGCACCATGCCGCTCCAGGGCGGCGAGCCCTCGGTCGAGGAGGCGGCGGCGCTCACCGCCGCGGCCCTGGCCGCGGCGACGAAGACGATCTACCTCGAGGCGCAGTACCTCACCGCGACCTTCGTCGCCGACGCGCTCGCCGCCCACCTCGCGGCGGAGCAGGGACCGGAGATCGTGGTGGTGCTGACGCGCCGCTCGCACAACTTCACCGAGCGCGTCGCCATGGGCACGCCGCGCGACCGGGTGCTGCGCCGGTTGCGCGCCGTCGACCGCTTCGGGCGCCTGTTCGTCGCCTACCCGGTGGTGCCGGGACCCGAGGAGGGCGGGGCCGAGGGCGCGGAGTGCGAGGGCGATTGCGAGATCGAGGTCCACGCCAAGCTGGTCCTGATCGACGACCGCTTCCTGCGCATCGGCTCGTCGAACCTCAACAACCGCTCGGTCGCCCTCGACACCGAGTGCGACCTCGCCGTCGAGGCCCGCAACCCCGAGGAGCGCGCCGCCTTGCGCGGCCTGCGCGACCGGCTGGTGGCCGAGCATCTCGGCGTCGCCCCGGCCGTGATCGCCGAGGCGACCGCGCGGGACGGGCTCATCGCGGCGATCCGGCGCCACATGGGCGGGCCGCGCTCACTGCGGGTCTGCGAGGTGCCGGAGGAGGAGGGCCTGCTCGACCCGCTGGTCAGCTCCGAGCTGCTCGACCCGGAGCGGCCGTTCGGGACGGCGTAGCCGCCGCCCCGCCCGCGTCGCGCCACCGGAACACCGCCTCCGTCGCCGCGAAGGCGATCAGCCCGAGCGCCAGGGGGGCCAGGAAGTACAGGCACCGGAACGCGATCAGCGGGCCGATGACGTCGGTCTTCGGCAGGAGGTGCACGACCACGCTCTCGATCACCCCGACGCCGCCGGGCACGTGGGTGATCAGCACCGCCGCGTTGGCGATGACGAAGACCGAGGCCACCGCGAGGTAGCCGACGTCGGAGACCGCCGACAGCACCTGATGCAGGCAGGCCGAGACCAGGGCGAAGTTGACGGCGCCCAATCCCACCTGCGCCGCCGCGAGCGGAAGCGGCGGCATCTCGATCGACCAGCGCCGGAAGGTGAGCGGCTTGCGCCACCAGGCGGCGAGGCCGAGATAGGCCGCGACGCCGCCCGCGCAGGCGAGGCCCGCCGCCCGCACGGCGCCCGTCCCCAGACCCGTCACGTCCCGGGCGAGGTCGGGATGGACCAGCACCGCGACGGCGCCGAGCGCCATCAGGCCGACGGCCACCGTGACGCCGCAGAACAGCACCGCCTTGGCGACGTCCGCGGTGTGGAGGCCCCAGCGGGTGTAGAAGCGGTAGCGGATCGCCCCGCTGCTCAGGCCGGCGAAGCCGATGCTGTGGCCGAGCCCGAGGCTGATGAAGGCGGCGAGCGCCACGCGGGGATAGGGCAAGGGCGTGCCGGCGGCGCGCAGGGCCAGCCAGTCGATGCCGGTGAGGCACAGGTAGCTCGCGGCGGCAAAGCCCCCGGCGGCGGCCAGCCGCCCCGCCGGCAGCGCCCGCACCGAATCGACCAGCTGGTCCAGGCTGTAGCCGGCGAGCGTGCGGTAGAGCAGGTAGCCGCCCAACCCGACGCTGAGCACCGTGGCCACGATGGTCCACCACCGGCGGCGGGCGGATTTCTCCTGCTCTCGCTCCTCGGTCTCCGGGCCTTGCGTCTCGGGGCCTTGCGTCACGCGGGTTCCTCTCGGGGCAGGGAGCTTTGGGGCAGGGAGCTTTGGGGCAGGGAGGTTTCGGGCGCGGAGATCCCGGGCGCCACGATCGGCGCGAGGTCGAGGTCGGCGACGAGGGGGAGGTGGTCGGAGGCGGCCCGGGCGAGCCGGCCGCCGAGGGTCCGCACGCCCCGCACCGCGACGCCGCGGCTGACGAAGACGTGGTCGATGCGCAGGAGCGGCAGGCGGGCCGGGAAGGTCGGCCGCAGCCAGGCGCGGGCCGGTTGCGCGTCCGGCAGCCGGGCGGCGAGGCGGCGGTGGACGCCCGAGCCCGGCAGGGCGTTGAAGTCGCCGAGCAGCACGACGGGATCGCGGCAGGCCGGATCGCCGAGGAAGCCGGGCCCGAGGAGCGCCTCGACCTGCGCCTCCCGCTCGCGCCGGTCGAGGCCGAGATGGGTCGTGACGACCTGGATCTCGGCGTCGCCTGAGGTCACGCTCGCCCAGAGCGCGCCGCGGGGCTCGAGACCCTCCCGGCCCGGCAGGGCGGCGGCCCGCACCAGGCGGGAGGGGAGGGCGGTCAGGATCGCGTCGCCGTAGAGTTCCTCCATCACCCGCATCGCCGGGTGGAAGTACGACCGCATCCCGAGATGGCCGGCGATGGCCTGCGCCTGGTCGATCCCGCCGCTGCGGGCCCGCCCGACATCGAGCTCCTGCAGGGCCACCACGTCCGGCCGGCAGGCGGCGATCACCGCGGCGATGCGCTCGGAGCTGAGCCGGCCGTCGGCGCCGAGGCAGCGGCGCACGTTGTAGGTGAGGACGCGGAGCAACCGGACGGGGCCTTCTGGCGGGGGGCTGTTCTCCCTCAACGGCCGAGCCTGCGGGAGGTTCGGGCGCCCGCCACGCTTCGCGCGAAACCGGGCGCGGAACCGCAATGTTAGATCCTGAACGGATCAAGACGGGGCGCGTTCTCTCCCGGCGCCGGAGGGACCAGGATGCGGGACGAGGGGAGAGACGCGGCGGCGATGCGCCGGCGGGACGGGGGCTCGCGATGAGGATCGTGGTCTTCGGCCTGACGATCAGCTCGTCCTGGGGCAACGGCCACGCCACCCTGTGGCGCGGCCTGTGCCGGGCACTCGCGCGGCGCGGGCACAGCGTGGTGTTCTACGAGCGCGACCAGCCCTTCTACGCGCCCCACCGCGACCTGACCGAGATCCCGAGCGGGCGCCTCGTGCTCTACGCCGACTGGGACGAGGTCCGGGCCCATGCCGCCCGCGACGTGGCCGAGGCCGACGCCGCGTTTGTCACCTCCTACTGCCCGGACGCGCGTGCCGCCACCGACCTCGTCCTCGGTGGCCCGGGGCTCGGCGTGTTCTACGACCTCGACACCCCGGTGACCCTCGACCGCCTGCGCCGCGGCGAGGCGGTGGACTACGTCGGCCCGGACGGGTACCGCGGCTTCGACCTCGTGCTCAGCTACACCGGCGGGCCGGCGCTCGCGGCGCTCCGCGACGACCTCGGCGCGGCCCGCGTGGCGCCGCTCTACGGCCACGTCGACCCGGAGGTGCACCGGCCGGCGCCGGCGCAGGCCCATGACGCCGCCGACCTCTCCTATCTCGGCACCTACGCGGCGGACCGGCAGGCCAAGGTCGTGTCCTGCCTCGTCGAGCCGGCGCGGCGCCGGCCGGACCGGCGCTTCCTGATCGGCGGGGCGCAGTACCCGCAGGACTTTCCCTGGACCGACAACATCTTCTTCGTGCGCCACCTCGGCCCCCGGGAGCACCCGGCCTTCTACGCGTCCTCGCGCCTGACGCTCAACGTCACCCGGGCGGCGATGGCGGCCATGGGCTGGTGCCCGTCCGGCCGCCTGTTCGAGGCCTCCGCCTGCGGCGCCGCCGTTCTCAGCGACGCCTTCGACGGGCTCGACGCCTTCTACCGGCCCGGCGAGGAGATCCTCATCGCCGAGACGTCGGAGGCCGTGCTGGCCGCCCTCGACCGGAGCGACGCCGCCCTGCGCCGCATCGCCGAGGCCGGGCGCGCCCGCACCTTGCGCGACCACACCTCCGACCGCCGGGCGGCGGAGCTGGAGGCCCTGCTCGAATCCGCCCGGATCCCCGTGGCGATGGAGGCGTGAGACCGCATGTGGGGCATCGTTCCGGCCGCCGGGCGCGGCAGCCGCATCCAGCCGCTCGCCTTCTCCAAGGAATTGCTGCCGGTCGGCAGCCGCCTGCGCGACGGGGCCGAGCGCCCTTGCGCGGTGAGCGAGTACGTCGTCGAGCGGATGATCCGGGCCGGGGCCGACAAGATCTGCTTCGTGATCGCCCCGGGCAAGTCCGACATCGTCGAGTATTACGGCTCGGGCTACGGCCCCGCCCCGATCGCCTACGTGGTGCAGCCGCGCCCCGAGGGCCTGTGCGACGCGCTGTTTCGCGCCCTGCCGCTGATCGCCCCCGACGAGCCGGTGCTGGTGGGATTGCCCGACACGGTGTGGTTCCCCGACGACGGGCTGGCGCGGCTGCCGGCGGAGGGCTTGTCGTTCCTGCTCTTTCCGGTCGAGCGGCCGGAGCTGTTCGATGCCGTGGTGCTCGACGGAGACGCCGTGCGGGAGATCCAGGTGAAGCGGCGGGACGCCGCCTCTCCTTGGGTCTGGGGCGCCTTCAAGCTCACCGGCCGCATCCTCGCCGAGCTCAACGCCCTCTGGCAGGAGCGCCAGTGCCGCGACGAGTATATCGGCACCCTCGTCAACGCCTGGCTCGCGGCCGGCGGCCGGGCGGTCGGATTGCGCGCCGGCAGCGCCTACGTCGATACCGGCACGCTCCACGGCTACCGCGCCGCGATGGCGCTCCTCGGGGCGGAGGAGCCGGGGGAGGAGACCGCCGGGCGGCGCCTGTCGCTGGGCGGTCCGGGCGCGCAGGGCGCGGGGGCGGCGCGCTGAAATCACGCGATGGTCGGCACGATCCCGCCCTCGACCCGGAGGCTCGCCCCGTTGGTCGCCGCCGCGAGCGGGCTCGCGAGGTAGGCCACCAGCCCGGCGATCTCGTCGGGCTCGATCATCCGGGCGAGCAGCGAGAGCGGGCGGTGGACCCGGAAGAACTCCGCCTCGAGTTCCGCCACCGGCGCGTCGGGATCGGAGGCGACGCTTCTGAGGAAGTCGACACGATGCCCTCCGAGCGGGTCGGGCCCGGCAGCACGGAATTCACCGTCACGCCGGTGCCGCGGGTGCGTTGCGCCAGGCCCCGGGCGATGGTTGCTTGCGCGGTCTTCGACACCGCGTAGTGCAGCATGTCGGGTGGCGGCACGAGGCCGGATTCGCTCGACACGAACACGATCCGCCCCGCATTGCGCGCGAGCATTCCCGGGAAATACGCCTGGGCGAGGCGCGCGCCCGAGACGACGTTGACCTCGAACAGCCGGTGCCAGTCGGCGTCGGTGATGTCCTCGAACGCCTTCGATTCGTAGATGCCGAGGTTGTTGACCAGGATGTCGACCTCGGGCACCGCCGCGACCAGCGCCGCCGCCCCCTCGGCGGTCGCCGGATCGGCCAGCACCGTGCGGGGCGCCCGTGCCCCCGCCTCGGCGGCGATCGCCTCCGCCGCCGCGTCGAGCTTGGCCCGGTTGCGGCCGGGCAGCACCACCTCCGCCCCTTCCGCCGCGAGGCGGCGGGCGATGGAAAGGCCGATGCCCGCGGTGGCGCCGGTGACGAGGGCGGTCTTGCCGCCGAGCTTGAGGTCCATGGCTTGCGGTCTCCGGTGAGGATGAGCCGGGAGATGACGATGCCGGCGATTGATGACCAGCGCGCGCGCCGGCACGATGATCGTGCATCCGACGCAACAATGGGCGCGCCATGGACAACCGGCTCGGCGAGATGGAGGCCTTCGTGCAGGTGGCGCGCCGCGGCAGCTTCGCGGCCGCCGCCAAGGCGCTGCGGCGCACGCCCTCGGCGGTGAGCCGGGCGGTGGCGCGGCTGGAGGCCCGGCTCGGGGTCGGGCTGATCCGGCGCACCACCCGGGCGATGACCCTGACGCCGGAGGGCGAGCTCTACCTCGCCCGTGCGAGCGAGCTGATCGCCGAGTTCGACGCAATTGAGGACGGGTTCGGCCGCGACGCGGCCCAGCCGAGCGGGCTCCTGCGCGTCAACGTCTCGGTGCCGTTCGGCCAGCGGATGATCCTTCCGGTGCTGCCGCGCTTCCTCGGTCAGCAGCCGCGGATGCGGGTGGACCTGACGCTCACCGACGACGTGGTCGACCTCGTCGAGGCGCGGGCCGACGTGGCGATCCGCATCGGTCCCCTGCGCGACACCCGCCTGCGCGCGAAGCTCCTGGGCCGCAGCCGCCTCGCGGTGGTGGCGGCCCCGGCCTACCTCGCGCGATGCGGCGCGCCCGCCCACCCGGACGCGCTCGTCGACCACAACTGCCTCACCTTCAGCTTCCGCCGCTCCCTCGACACCTGGCCGTTCCTGATCGACGGCGCGGTGTCGCAGCGGCCGGTGCACGGCAACTTCTTCGGCAATTCCGGCGAGGTGGTGCGGATGATGGCGCTCGGCGGTGCGGGCCTTGCCCGGCTCGCCCGCTTCCACGTCGACGAGGACATCGCGGCGGGCCGCCTCGTGCCGGTGCTCGAGGCGTTCAGCCCCGGCGACGCGGAGGACATCCACGCGCTCTATGCCGGGCACGAGCGGCTGTCCTCGCGCATCCGCTGCTTCGTCGATTTCCTCAGCGCCCACGCGGTCTTGCGGGCGTGAGGCCCGCCCTTGCGGCGGATGTGGACGCACGGTCAAGCAAGAGGGACGCCCGATCATGGCGGGGGCGGTCGCGCTCGGGCACGATGCCGGCCTCACCGGAGCGCGCCGCGCCCGACCCTCGCGGAGCTGCGTTCCCCCATGTCGTCCTGGTTCTCCCGGCTCCTCGCCCTTCTCGGCCTGGGGCCGCGCCGGCCCGATCCCGGCGCCTGGATCCTGCTCGGCGAGGGGCGCGGCGTCTCGTGGTCCGAGGCCGGCGAGGCGGCCGGTCCGTCCCTCAGCGGCGCCACGCCTCCGCCTGCGCGGTGATCCAGTCGCGGAAGCGCGCGACCTTCGGGGCGTCGGTCTCGGTCGGGGTGACGAGGAAGAAGCTGTAGGGGCTCGCCACCTCGTCGGGGAACGGCCGCACCAGGCCGGTGCCGGTGACGAGGTCGCCCCCGAGCACCCGGGTCGCGAGCCCGACCCCGCCGCCGGCGGTGGCGACCTGCAGCACCATGAAGGTGTGGGTGAAGCGCGGGCCCCGCGAGGCGTCGACGCCCGCGACCCCCGCCGCCGCGAGCCATTGCGGCCAGCCCACCGCCTCGAGGTCGATCGGGTCGTCGTCGTGCAGGAGCGTGTGGCGGGCGAGGTCGTCGGTCGAGCGCAACGGCGGGTCGCCGTCGCGAAGCGACGGGCTGCAGACCGGGAAGACGACGTCGTGCATCAGGAGGTCCGAGCGCAGGCCCGGATAGCGCCCGCGCCCGTGCCGGATCGCGAGGTCCGCGTCGTCGCGGGCGAAATCCACCAGGCGGTTGTTGGCCACCACCCGCACGTCGAGGTCGGGATGGAGCGCGCGAAAGCTCCCGATGCGCGGGATCAGCCACAGGCTGGCGAAGGAATGGGTGGTGCTGACCGTCAGCACGTGGTCCTGTCCCTGGCGCCGCAGCCGGGCGGTGGCCTCGGCGAGGCGATCGAGCATCTCGCCCGCGGCCGCCGCGAAGCGCTGGCCCGCCGGCGTCAGCGCGACGCCCCGGCTCGGCAGGCGGCGGAACAGGGACAGGCCGAACCAGCCCTCGAGGATCTTCACCTGCTGCGCCACCGCACCGGCGCTGACCCCGAGTTCGTCGCCGGCCTCGTGGAAGGTGGCGTGGCGCGAGGCGGCCTCGAACGCCCGCACGGCGTTCAAGGGCGGCAGGCGACGGCGCGGTCCCGGGTCGAGTGCCATGGCGCGATCCACACTGGACGTGACCCCGATGTCCCGTGGCCCAGATTTCCTGGGGCAACGGACGAGGCGATCTGGTTTGCTCCACGGGCCCGCGAAAGGCAATCTCTCCCCACGTCGCCCCGACCTTCCACCCGGAGAGAGCCATGACGACCCTCGTCGCTGGCCGAGGAAACCTGCGCCTCGTTCCCGCCATCCGCCTCGCGCCCCCGCGCCGGCGCAATCCCGTCTCGCTGGTCGAGCGGCTCGAATTGTGGGCCGATCGCCGGCGCGAGCGCCGCGCCCTGCTGGGCTGCCCCGACGGGCTGCTCAAGGATGTCGGCCTGTCGCGGGCCGATGCCCTGCGCGAGGCGGAGAAGCCGTTCTGGACCGATTAGGAGCGGATTGCGCCGCAAGGAACGGGATGCCGCCGGGCCGCCCCGCGGTCATGGTGCGGCATCCTCCTCGAGAGAGCCCGATTCCCGATGCAGCCCGCCAACCGCCCGATGACCCCGTCCGAATGGGGTCTGCTCCTCGTCCTCTCGGTGCTGTGGGGCGGCTCGTTCTTCTTCGTCGGCGTCGCGCTCCATGCGCTGCCGCCCCTCACCCTGGTGAGCCTGCGCGTCGGCCTCGCGGCCATGATCCTCGCCCTGGTGCTCCGGGTGCGGGGAAGCCCGATGCCGCGGGGCGGGCGGGTCTGGCTCGCCTTTCTCGGCGCGGCCTTCCTCAACAACGCGGTGCCGTTCGGCCTCATCGCCTGGGGCCAGACCCAGATCGCCTCCGGCCTCGCCGCGATCCTCAACGCCACCACGCCGCTCTTCGGCGTGCTGGTCGCGCACTGGCTCACCGATGACGAGCGCCTGACGGGAAACCGCCTCGCCGGCGTCGTGGCGGGCCTCGCGGGCGTCGCCGTGATGGTCGGCCCTTCGGTCCTCGCCGGGCTCGGGGGCGAGGCGCTGGCGCAAGGCGCGGTGCTGCTCGCGGCGCTCTCCTACGCCTTTGCCGGGATCTACGGGCGGCGGTTCAAGCGCATGGGCATCCCGCCGCTCTCCGCCGCCGCCGGCCAGGTCACTGCCGCGACGGTCCTCCTGCTGCCGCTCGCCCTCGCGGTCGACCGGCCCTGGACGCTGCCCGCGCCCCCCGCGACCGCGGTCGCGGCGGTCATCGGCCTCGCGGCGCTCTCGACGGCGCTCGCCTACGCGATCTTCTTTCGCCTGCTGGCGAGCGCGGGGGCGACGAACCTGATGCTGGTCACCTTCCTGATCCCGGTCTCGGCGCTGCTGCTGGGCGCCCTGGTGCTCGGCGAGCCGGTGGTGCCGCGCCAGCTCCTCGGCATGGCGCTGATCGGCTCAGGGTTGGTGGCGATCGACGGGCGGTTGCTGCGGCGGCGGAGGCCCGCGGCGGCGGAGTAGCCGTCGCGGGCGGGGCGATCAGGCGGCGGATTTGCCCTGCATCGCGGCGTAGCTCGTCATCAGGTTGCGGTAGTCCGGGATGTGGTCGCCGAGCAGCGTCGCCAGCCCCTCGACGTCGCGGCGCCAGTCGCGGTGCAGCTCGCAGGCGACCGCGAACCAGTTCACCAGCTGCACGCCGGCCGCCGACATCCGGTTCCAGGCCCCGTCCCGCACCACCGGGTTGAAGGTGCCCGACGCATCCGTGACGGCGAAGACCTCGTAGCCTTCTGCCACCGCCGACAGGGCCACGAAGGCGACGCAGACCTCGGTGACGACGCCCGCGATGACCAGCTGCTTGCGGCCCGTGGCCTTCACGGCGGCGACGAAATCGGGATTGTCCCAGGCGTTGATCTGGCCGGGCCGGGCGATGAACGGCGCGTCCGGGAACTTGGCCTTCAGCTCCGGCATGATCGGCCCGTTCGGACCCTCCTCGAAGCTGGTGGTGAGGATGGTCGGCAGCTGGAAGTAGGCGGCGAGGTCGGCGACCGCCAGCACGTTGTTCTTGAAGCGGTCGGGATCGACGTCGCGCACCAGCGACATCAGGCCGGCCTGGTGGTCGACGAGCAGGACGACGGCCTGGTCGAGGTCGAGGCGGTTGTAGGGCTTGGTCATCGTCGTCTCCATCGGGGCGGCCGGGGCGGCGCGGTGTCGATGGGGGAGTATGTCCGCGGGGTTTCTGCGTGAAAATAGAAACGACGGAAAACGATCGTTTCCAGAAGCGCGATGATCAGGCGGGATGATCGCGCCCCGCCGGATGTCGGGCCTCACGTCATCGCGGGTGCGCACGTCGATCATGATGCGGGGACGGTCGGGGCCGATGCGGCCGTCACGGCACCCGGTCGCCACGGTCGCGCACTACGAACCCACGGCAGTCGGACAGGGCCGGAGTCGTTTCCAGAGGTTGCTGTGCTTGCCGACTTTGTTGTCCAAATCGTATCGCGCGCTTGCTCTAAAGGAATGGCGCTTGCTCGCTGCTATGACGTGATAGATCATGCGTTCGTCTTGCAGAACTGTCGGACAGAGAACGATTCGGGGGAGGGGACGTCGTGCGATCGATCAGGATCATGGCTGCTGTCGTCGCGGTGTCGGTGCTCGGCTCGGGCCATTCCGTGATGGCACAGGGGGCAGGCTGGGCCGCCCTCGCGGATAACGGTCACGGCAATTGGGGCTACGCGGTCGGCAAGGCCAGCAGCGCCGAAGCCTCCGAGGTCGCGCGGCGCGGCTGCCAGGCGGCGGATTGCAAGGTGACGGCCGTCAAGCAGGCGTCGTGCATCGCCTACGTCGTCGGCAATGGCGGCGCCAAGGGGTACGGCATGGGTGCCAGCCCCGATGCCGCCGCCGCCAACGCGAGGAGCTTCTGTGTCCTGGGCGCCCCGGCGGACAGTTGCCACGTCGTCAAGGCTGCCTGCGGGTAGATCGTCAGGGGCGGGTGGTCGATCCGTGCCGGCCCCATGACGAGGGGAGCCGAGGGCGGCCTGACCGGTCTCGCTGCGGAGAGATCTCGGGTTGGGTTTCTCTCGACGCGACCGACACCCTCCCTGTCATCCCGGGGCGCAGCGGAACCCGGGATCCATGACCGCTGACGATCCAGGACGAGGCGTGACGCTGCCCGCTCCGCCCTGAACCGTTGGCGATTACGGATCCCAGGCTCTCGGCTGCGCCGAGAGCCGTGATGATAATGAGGATGTAATAGACGGCAGATGATGCCGTTCGACTGTTCGACGAACCCTCAGATCCACCGCTTGCGCCGCTTGAAGCTCTTCAGGTTGCGAAAGCTCTTGCGCTGGTCGCCGGCGCCGCCGAGGTAGAATTCCTTCACGTCCTCGTTGGTGCGCAGCTCCTCGACGGTGCCGTCGAGCACCACCTTGCCCTGCTCCATGATGTAGCCGCGATCGGCCACCGAGAGGGCGGCGCGGGCATTCTGCTCGACGAGCAGGATGGTGACGCCGAGATCCCGGTTGATCTGGCGGATGATGCCGAAGACCTCCTTCACGAGCAGCGGCGACAGGCCCATCGAGGGCTCGTCCATCAGGATCAGGCGGGGGCGGGCCATCAGCGCGCGGCCGATCGCCAGCATCTGCTGCTCGCCGCCCGAGAGGTAGCCGGCGGCGCCGGTGCGCTCCTTGAGGCGCGGGAAGTAGGTCAGCACCCGCTCGAGGTCCTGGCCGACCTCCTTGTCGCGGCGCGAGAAGGCGCCGAGGCGCAGGTTCTCCATCGGCGTCATGTCGGCGACGATGCGGCGGCCCTCCATCACCTGGAAGATGCCGCGGCGCACGATTCTGTCCGGCTCGATGCCGTCGATGCGGGCGCCGTCGAATACGATCTCGCCGCGGGTGACCTCGCCGTCCTCGGAGCGCAGGAGCCCTGAGATGGCCTTGAGCGTCGTCGACTTGCCGGCGCCGTTGGCGCCGAGCAACGCCGTGATCGAGCCCGCCGGCACGTCGAGGCTCAGGCCCCGCAGGACCAGGATCACGTCGTCGTAGACGACCTCGACGTTGCGCAGGGAGAGGAGCGCGGCCTGTGCGGCCTCCTGGGTCGGGCGTTCGAGGGTCGTGACCTGCGACATCGGGCGGGCTCCAGGGGTGAGATGCGAGGTCGACCCCCGGCAGAAGCGAGTCTGTCCGGGGGTAAACAGGGGCGCTGGTACTCTCCTCTCCCGGCGGGCGGGGAGAGGGCTGTGTCTCCGTTCAGGAGACGCAGCAAGCGGAGGCGAAGCCGGAGCGAGGGTGAGGGGGTGGTGCCGGAGGAGCCTCTTCCGGAGATACCCCCTCACCCTCGCCCTGCGGGCTCCCTTCGCACCCGGCAAGGGGTGGTGGGATCGTTCCGATCCCCAAGGCCTCTCCCCGCCCGCGGGGAGAGGGGAAACCCGCGCTTTTTCTTTTCCCCAGACAGCCCCGCCGCAGAGGAGGGAGGGTTACTGGCGGGTCATCCTTTAGGGATGGTTCTCACCAGCCCTGCCACTCGCTCTTGCGCGGCAGCGTCACGGTCTTGACCGGCTCAAGCTTGATCGTGCCGGCCTTGATCAGGTCGGGCAGCGCGCCGTCGGTCGGGCCCGAGACCTTGGCGCGGTAGATGTGCACCTCCATCATCCCGCGATGGTCGGTGGGCGACCAGGTCGAGGGGACACAGACGCCCTCCATCCCGGCCGGCACCCAGTCCTTCTTCTGGTAGAAGCCCTTGCGGACATTGGGGCCGGCCAAGCCCCCGTTGTCCTTGGCCCAGGCCAGCGCCTCGGTCATGTAGAGGGCGGCGCAGATGCCGGTGTAGTAGTGCACCGGCCGGTAGGCGGTGCCGGCGGCGTCCGACACCTTCGAGATCTCGGCCGCCATCGCCATGCCGGGCGCGGTGCTGCCGCTCACCGCGGCGGTGCGGACCGGGAAGACGACGCCGTTCGCCGCCTCGCCCGCCGCCTTGGCGGCGTTCTCGTCCATGCCCCAGACGTTGCCCATGAACTGGATGTCGGTGCCGACCGACTTGCAGGACTTCAGGAGCGAGATGTTCGAACCTCCGGTATTGCCGAGATAGGCGTAGTTCGCGCCCGCATTCTTGGCGGTGAGGCACTGCGCCGTGTAGTCGCCCGGCGCCAGCGCGAACACGATCGCCGGCAGCACCTCGAAGCCGAGATCCTTCGCCATCGCCTCGCCGGCTTCCTTGGGCGAGTTCGGGTAGGGGTGGTTGCCGCCCATGTGGACGTATTTCGGCTTGCCGGTCCTGCCCTTGGCCTTCCAGTCGTCGGCGGCCCACATCAGCATGGCGCGTAAGGCATCCGAGTAGGACGGGCCGTAGAAGAAGTTGTAGGGCGCGGCCTTGGCCTTGCCGCTGGCGCCGGTCGGGTCGCTGACCTGGGCGGCGTAGGAGCCGGAGATGTACGGGATCTCGTCCTTGGTGACGAAGGCCGAGAGCGCCTCGGTGTCGGCGGTGCCCCAGCCCTGGATCGCCGCGACCTTGTCGCGCCCGCCGGTCCACTTCTTGTAGAGCGCGACGGCGCGCGGCACCTGGTAGCCGTAATCGACCGATTCGACGTTCATCTTCTCGCCCTTGATGCCGCCCTTGCGGTTCACGTAGGCGAGAGCGTCGGCCACGCCTTGCGCGTAGGGCACGCCGACGTCGGAGGTGGCGCCGCTCTGGTCGGCGAGGTGGCCGATCGGGATCTCGGCGGCGAGCGCCGGCAGGCTGAGGGCGAGGGCGGCGGCCGAGGCGAGGGACAGGCGAAGCATGGACTTGGTTTCCTCCGGTGGTGGGCTGGTTGTCCCAGTCTCCGATGATGTCAGTGCGAGAACGGGTAGAGCTTCCAGTACGCCTTGATCTGGCGCCAGCGGTGGGCGAGCCCGTCGGGCTCGAACATCAGGAACAGCACGATCACGAGGCCGATCGCCATCTCGCGCAGGAAGGACAGGTTGTCCTTGAGCGAGAGCGCGCGGTCGAGGGCCGATCCCCGCACCGCGTCGGTGATCCAGCCCATGGCCTCGGGCACCAGCACCATGAAGGCGGTGCCCATCAGCGTGCCCATGATCGAGCCGAGGCCCCCGATGATGATCATGCCGAGGAACTGGATCGAGAGCAGGATCCCAAAACCCTCGACCGAGACGAATTGCAGGTAGTGGCCGTAGAGCGCCCCGCCGATGCCGGCGAAGAAGGCCGAGAGCCCGAAGGACAGGGTGCGGTAGCGGGTGAGGTTGATCCCCATCATCTCCGCCGAGAGGTAGTGGTCGCGCACCGCCACCAGCGCCCGGCCGTCGCGGGAGCGCATCAGGTTGGTGGCGAGCACGAAGGTGAGCACCAGGTAGGCCAGCACCACGTAGAAGTAGCGGTGGTCGGTGTCGAAGGCGAAGCCGAAGATCGAGAACGCCTCGGCGTGGGTGCCGGCGACGCCGCCGGTGAACCAGTTCGCCCGGGCGAAGAAGTCCTGCAGGATGTACTGCGCGGCGAGCGTCGCGATGGCGAGGTAGAGGCCTTTCAGCCGGGCCGCCGGCAGGCCGAAGATCAGGCCGATCGCGGTGGTCAGGACGCCCGCGAGCGGGATCGCGAAGAAGACCGGAATCCCGTAATTGTTCGACAGCCAGGCGGAGGCGAAGGCGCCGAAGCCGAAGAAGGCGGCATGCCCGATCGAGATCTGCCCCGTGAAGCCGACCAGGATGTTGAGGCCCAGAGCCGCGACCGCGAAGTAGCCGATCTGGATCAGCAGGCTCAGCCAGTAGCGGTCGAGCACGAGCGGCGCGAAGCAGAGCAGCGCCAGCGCCGCCCAGACCGCGTAGCGGCTGCCCGCGGTCGGGAAGATGGTGGTGTCGGCGGCGTAGGTCGAGCGGTAGTCGCCGGCGGGGATCAGGCTCTGGGTCGCCATCAGACGCGCTCGATGTCGCGGGTGCCGAACAGGCCGTAGGGCTTGATCATCAGGATCACCACCAGGACGTAGAAGGGAACGATCTCGTAGAGGTTGCCCCAGTGCAGGTACTGGCCGTCGACGTATTGCGCGACGTTCTCCAGCACCCCGATCACGAGGCCGCCGATCACCGCGCCGACGACCGAATCGAGCCCGCCGAGGATCACCGCCGGAAAGACCTTGATGCCGTAGAGCGACAGGGCCGACGAGACGCCGTTGACGATGCCGACGACGATGCCGGCGACCGACGAGACCACCGCGGAGATCGCCCAGGCCATCGCGAAGACGTTGCGCACCGAGATGCCGAGCGACTGCGCCACCTGCTGGTTGAAGGCGGTGGCCCGCATGGCAAGGCCATGCTTCGAGTAGCGGAAGAACCAGGCGAAGCC
Organism: Methylobacterium terrae; assembly: GCF_003173755.1. Lineage (NCBI taxonomy): Bacteria > Pseudomonadati > Pseudomonadota > Alphaproteobacteria > Hyphomicrobiales > Methylobacteriaceae > Methylobacterium > Methylobacterium terrae. Next base: position 4,252,287 of record NZ_CP029553.1, on the reverse strand, counting down.
CGCCATCATGGCGACCGAGATGCCGAGGCTCATCAGGTACACGGTCTGGATCTCGAGCCCGAGCACCTGCACCGACTGGGTCTGGAAGATCGGCGGGAAGGGCTGGGCGAAGACGCCGAACAGCCACTTGCACAGGGCCTGGAAGAAGATCGACAGCCCGATCGTCACCATGATGACCGAGATGATCGGCTCGCCGATGAGCGGCCGCAGCACCACCACCTGGAGGGCGATGCCGAAGACCAGCATGAACGCGAAGGTGATGCCCATGCCGACGAGGAACGGCAGCTGGTAGGTGGTGAGCAGCCACCAGCACACCCAGGCGCCGATCAGGAGGAACTCGCCCTGGGCGAAGTTCACGACCTGGCTCGCCTTGTAGATCAGGACGAAGCTCATCGCGACCACCCCGTAGAGGGCGCCGACGATCAGCCCGTTGACGACGAGCTGGAGCAGCAGGTGGGTGTTCATGGCCTCAAGGCCCCTATTCGGCGGCGGCGAGGGTGGCGGGGGAAGCCGTGAGGTCGATCACCGGCAGGGTGGTGCGGATGCGCTGCGTCGTGCCGTCCTGGAACCGGATCACCGTGTCGACCCGGTAGCTCGGCGCGCCGGCGTAGATCGTGTCGATCAAATCGGCGTACTTCTCGTTGATCACGCCGCGGCGGACCTTGCGGGTGCGGGTCAATTCGCCGTCGTCGGCGTCGAGCTCCTTGTAGAGGAGCACGAACTTGGCGACGCGCTGAACCTCGGTGAGGCCGGCATTGACCCGCTCGACCTCGTTCCGGATCAGCTCGATCACCGCCGGCTTCGAGGCGAGGTCGGAATAGGTCGTGAAGGCGATGCGGTTCTTCTCGGCCCACTTCGCCACCACCGCGTAGCGGATGCAGACGAGGGCCGCCAGGTACTCGCGCCCGGCGCCGAGGATCACGGCCTCGGCGACGTAAGGCGAGAACTTCAGCTTGTTCTCGATGTATTGCGGCGAGAAGCGCTCGCCGTGGCTGTTGACGGCGAGATCCTTGATCCGGTCGATGACGACCAGTTCGCCCTTCTTGTCGACGTAGCCGGCGTCGCCCGTGTGCATCCAGCCGTCGCGCACGTCGCTCGGGGTGTCGGGGCCGGCCTTGTAGTAGCCGTGGAACATGTTGGCGTGGCGCGCCAGCACCTCGCCGATGCCGTTGCGGTCGGGGTCGAGGACCCGGATCTCGATGCTGTCGTCGAACGGCACGCCGACCGTGTCGAAATCGACCGTCTCGCCTTGATGCAGCGTGTAGGCGCCGAGCGTCTCGGTCTGGCCGTAGAGCTGGCGCAGCGGCACGCCCATGGCGCGGAAGAACCGGAACGTGTCGGGGCCGAGAGCCGCGCCACCGGTCGCCGCGGAGGTCAGCCGCGTGAAGCCGAGCCGGTCGCGCAGGGCCCGGAACAGCAGGGCGTCGGCGGCGGTCGAGCGCCCCCCCTTGTCGAGGGCCTCGAGCCCCATCTTCATGCCGCGCTCGTAGAGGGCGCGCTTGAAGGGCGACGCATCCATCATCCGGGCGCGCACGTCGGCGGCCACCGCCTCCCAGACCCGCGGGGCGAACAGCACGAAGGTCGGGGCGATCTCCCGGAAATCGTGCATCAGCGTGTCGGCATCCTCGACGAAGTTGACCTTCATGCGGGAGAGGAGCGCCTGGCCGAGCGCGTAGACCTGCTCCATGATCCAGGGCAGCGGCAGCACCGAGACGTAATCGTCCCCCGGTCCCTTGGGGTCGGCGGCGAGGTAGCGGGCGCAGTGGCGCAGGACCCGGCCGCCGCTCAGCATCGCGAGCTTCGGCCGCGCCGTGGTGCCGGACGTGGTGCAGAGGATCGCGACGGCCTCTCCTTCCGTCGCGTCGACCATCCGGTCGTAGAGGCCGGGATCCGCGGCGTGCAGCGCCTCGCCCCTCGCCGCCAGCGCCTCGGCCGAGATCAGGCGGGGATCGTCGTATTTGCGCATCCCGCGGGGGTCGCAATAGACGATGTGGCGCAGGGACGGCACCCCGTCGGCGAGGTTCAGGAGCTTGTCGACCTGCTCCTCGTCCTCGGCGATGACCGCCTTCACGTCCGAGAAGGCGAGGAGGTACTGGACCTCGTCCTCGAGCGCGTCGCGGTAGAGGCCGAGCGACAGGGCGCCGAGCGCGTGGGCGGCGATCTCGCCGGCGACCCAGTCGGGCCGGTTGTCGCCGATCAGCCCGACGACGTCGCCGGCCTTCAGGCCGAGGTCCGACAGGCCGAGCGCGAAGACGCGGGTGCGGGCGTGGTACTCGGCCCAGGTCGTCGGGCGCCAGAGGCCGAAAATCTTCTCGCGAAGGGCGACTTCGCCCGGATGCTCGGCGGCGTTGCGGCGCAGGAGCTTCGGGAAGGTGTCGGCGGCTTGCGCGATGGCGGAGAAATCGGTCGTCACGACGCGGCCCTCGCCGGTTCGGGAGATGCGGGCTCCTCGTCTTCCTCGCCGAGATAGGCTTTTCTCACGTGCGGATCGGCGAGCACCGCCTCGGGCCGGCCGAGCGCGATGCGGCGGCCGAAATCGAGCACCATCACCCGGTGCGAGATGTCCATGACCACGCCCATGTCGTGCTCGATCATCACGACGGTCATGCCGAACTCCTCGTTGAGATCGACGATGTAGCGGGCCATGTCCTCCTTCTCCTCGAGGTTCATGCCGGCCATCGGCTCGTCGAGGAGGATCAGCTTGGGCTCGAGCGCCATGGCGCGGGCGAGCTCGACCCGCTTGCGCAGGCCGTAGGACAGGGTGCCGGCGGGCGCCTTGCGGTAGGCTTGGAGGTCGAGGAAGTCGATGATCTCCTCGACCCGACGGCGATGCGCCAGTTCCTCGCTCCGCACCCCCGGCAGCCAGTAGAGCGAGCCGGTGACGAAGTTGTTGCGCATCAGGTGGTGGCGCCCGACCAGGATGTTGTCGAGCACGGTCATGTGGTGGAACAGCGCGAGGTTCTGGAAGGTCCGGCCGATGCCGAGCGTCGGGCGCTGGTTCGGCGTCGCCTTCGTGATGTCGCGGCCGTCGAGCAGGATCTGGCCCTCGGACGGCCGGTAGCGGCCCGAGATGCAGTTGATCATCGAGGTCTTGCCGGCGCCGTTGGGGCCGATGATCGAGAACAGCTCGCCCTTCTCGACCGCGAAGCTGACATCCGTCAGCGCCTTGACGCCGCCGAACCGCAACGAGATCTGGCGAACCGCGAGGGTTTCCGCCACGCCTGATCCTCCCTGGGATGGCGGCCGCGCTCGTGTCCGGCGCCGCTCTGCCTGTGGCGGATGCCCGGTATGCGTCCGGGTCATTCGCCTTGAAAATACGTTCGACTGTTTTTTTCCGAGCGTCAAGTGCTACACTGGCGCGACGAAAGTCGAGGGGGCGGTGGGCCCCGTGAGGGCAGGGTCAGAGGCAGCATGGCGCGTATCGCAGGCTCGTCGGGACCGCGGACCGAGGAGGCCATCCGGCGGGCGGGGCTCAAGCTCATCGCCACCCACGGCTACGCCGCCATGAGCCTGCGCCAGCTCGCGGCCGAGGTCGGCATCCAGCAGGGCTCGCTCTACAACTACTTCCGCAACAAGCAGGAATTCCTGTTCGACCTCATCCGCGGGCACATGCTCGACCTGCACGCGGCGCTCGACGCGGCGCTCCTGCCCGAGGGCAGCGCCGAGGCGCGGCTGACCCGGTTCACCGAGTTCCACGTCGCCTACCACGTCGCCCGGGCGCAGGAGGTCTTCATCTGCTACTCGGAGCTGCGCAGCCTCGAGCCGGACAACCTCGCCGCGGTGGTGGCGATGCGGCGCGACTACGAGCGCAAGCTCGGCGACATCCTCGACCACGGCTGCGCCACCGGCGAGTTCCGCCTGGCCGACACCAGGATGGCGACGCTCGCCATCCTCGCCATGCTGTCGGGCATCTGCACCTGGTACAAGCCGGAGGGGCGGCTCTCGCGCGAGGCGATGCAGGAGATCTTCACCGGCATGGTGCTGGCGCTCGCCCGCGGCGAGACGCAGGCGCTCGCCCGGGGCGAGGGTGCGGCGGAGGTCGCGGTGGTGCCGTCGCGGCGGCGGAGAGCCCTGCAGGCCGGAGTCGGATAGGGCGCGGCATCGCGGGAGTCCGGCCGACCTGAGTGACAGCCGTCCATCCCACCCACGCCCTCATCCCGAGGTGTCGGTCGATCAAGGATCGGCTGACCTCCAAGGAGGGCTCCAGGGAGCACCGAGACATCTGGAGCCCTCCTCCGAGGCCGCTGCGCGGCACCTCGGGATGAGGTCGCGAGCGGGACGGAGGAGGCTTCTGCGATGCCGTTCTCGTCCTTCGAACGGCGTCCGGGACGGCTCCGGACGATGCACCGCGTCGAGGTCCACCCGAAAGGCTGCCGCCGGCGACGACGCATCCGGGTCCACCTGTCGACTGCCGTACGGGCAAGTCGTTGTCCGCTCTGAATAAATCGCCCCAAGAGCTAACGAAATAAACCGACCGTTCACCTCCCGGCATCTATGTCCCGGCGGTCATCCGGCAGGGTCCGGATCCGGAGTGGCCGCTTCATGTTCGTGCTCACCCTTCCCCGCAAGTTCGCGTTGCTGATCGCGCTCGCCGGTCTCAGTCTGGTCGCCTTGGGCGGGATCGCGCTCAACTACCAATACGAGGCGATGGTGGCGCAGCGCATCGAGCGCCTCTCGCTCATCACGGAGGCCGCGGCGAACGTCGTCGAGCGCTACCGCCAGAAGGCGGCCAAGGGCGAGCTGAGCGAGGCGGCCGCCCGCGAGGCGGCGCTCGCCGACATCGCGGCGATGCGGCACGGGCGCGACAACTACCTGTTCGTCAACGACGGCACCGGCACGGTGATCGCCCACCCCGCCGCGAAGGTGGTCGGCCGCAACCTGATGGGCGTGACCGATCCGACCGGCTTCCGCTACGTCGCCGACGTCATGCCGCGGGCCAAGCGCGACGGCGCGGCGACGTTCCGCTACACCTGGGTTCCGGAGGGCGAGACCGCGGCGGTGCCGAAGATCGGGCTCTTCCGCTTCTACGCCCCGTGGGACTTCTACATCGGCGTCAGCGAGTACGTCAGCGACCTGCGGGCGATGATCGTCGCCCAGATCGAGCGCCTGGCCGTCGCCGGCCTCGTCATCGTGCTCGTTCTCGGCGGCGCCTCGCTCCTGATCGTCCGCTCGGTGGTGCGGCCGATGGAGGCCCTGCGCGCCGCGATGACCGCCCTCTCGGAGGGGCGCACCGACCTCGCGGTGCCGGAGGCGGGGCGGCGCGACGAGGTCGGGGCGATGGCCCGCGCCGTGCTGGTCTTCCGCGACAACGCGATCGAGCGCGAGCGGCTGCGGGGCGAGAGCGAGGCGGAAGAGATGCGCCGGATGCGCCGCGCCGCGTCGCTCAACGAACTGATCCAGGGCTTCGAGGCGTCGATCACCGGCGTCGTCGCCGAAGTCGCCGCCGCCTCGGGCGAATTGCGCGGCACCGCCCAGGCGATGACCGCGACCGCGACCCAGACCGCCGTCCAGTCCACCGCCGTCGCGGCGGCGGCCGAGGAGGCCTCCTCCAACGTCGAGACCGTCGCGGTGGCCGCCGAGGAGCTCGGCGCGTCCGTCCAGGAGATCGGCCGCCAGGTCGACAGCTCTGCGCGGCTGGCGCAGGCCGCGGTCGCCGAGGCCGGACAGACCGCCCACCAGGTCCGGGCGCTGACCGAGGCGACCGCCCGCATCGGCGACGTGGTCGGGCTGATCTCCTCGATCGCCGCGCAGACGAACCTGCTGGCGTTGAACGCCACGATCGAGGCGGCGCGCGCGGGCGCGGCCGGCCGCGGCTTCGCGGTGGTGGCGGCCGAGGTCAAGGAACTCGCCGGCCAGACCGCGAAGGCGACCGAGGAGATCACGAGCCAGATCGCGGCGATCCAGGCCTCGACCGGCCAGGCGGCGGGTGCGATCGGCCAGATCACCACCCGCATCGAGGAGATCGCGAGCGTCGCGACCTCGATCGCCGCGGCCGTCGAGGAGCAGGGCGCGGCGACGCAGGAGATCGTGCGCAACATCTCCCAGGCCGCTGCCGGCACCGGCGAGGTCACCGGCAACATCGCGGGCGTCGCAGGAGCGGCGGAGGAGACGGGGGACGCGGCGAGCCAGGTGCTCGCCTCGGCCTCGGAGCTGTCGCGGCAATCCGGCCACATCTCGGCCGAGGTCGAGCGCTTCCTGGCCCAGGTCCGGGCGGCCTGACTGCCGCCGAAGCCTGACGGGCGGTCCCTCGCCCGTCCCTCACCCCACCGGCCGCTCGTCGGCGATGACCTTGCCGTCGTTCGGCAGGCTGCCCGGTTCGACGAGGTCCACCGCGCCGCGCAGCTTCGTCACCGCCCGCAGGGTCTCGGACACCGCCTCCGCCAGGGCGGTGTCCGTCGTCCGGGACTCTGCCCGGAGCGTCATGGCGTCGGCCTCGTCGGCGCGGGTCACCACCAGGCGCAGGCGGCCGAGCTCGGGGTGGCGGCGGGCGATCTCCGCGACCTGCTCGGGGCGCACGAACATGCCCTTCACCTTGGCGGCCTGGTCGGCCCGGCCCATCCAGCCGCGGATGCGCCCGTGGCCAAGCGCCGCCGTGAGGTCGCCGAGCGCGTAGCGGATCAGCGGCCGGTCGCGGTCGGGCACCGTGACGACGATCTCGCCGACCTCGCCCTCCGGCACCGGATCGCCGGTGCCCGGCCGCACGATCTCGAGGATCAGCCCGTCCCCGACGAGGAGGCCCGGCTCGCCCGGCGTCTCGTAGGCGATGAAGCCGACATCGGCGGTGGCGTAGGCTTGGGCGGCGGCGATGCCGCGCGCCCGGAACTCGGCCTGGAGCGAGGGCGGGAAGGCCGCGCCCGAGACGAGCGCCTTCACGATCGACGACACGTCCCGCCCGGCCTTCTGGCCTGAATCGAGCAGCACCTTGAGGAAGTCCGGCGTGCCGACATAGCCGGCGGGGCGGTAGGCCTCGATCAGGTCGAGCTGCTGCTCGGTGTTGCCGGGCCCCGCCGGGATCACCGCGCAGCCCAGCGCCCGAGCCGCGGTGTCGAAGATGAAGCCGCCCGGCGTCAGGTGATAGCCAAAGGTGTTCAGCAAAACCTCGCCGGCCCGGAAGCCGGCCGCGGCGAGCGCAGGCGCGCCGCCCCACGGATCCTCCCCTGCCCGCTGCGGCTCGAAGATCGGCCCCGGCGAGGTGAACAGGCGGGGAAAACCACCGATCGCCCCCGGCACGAAGCCGCCGAAGGGCAGGGCCTCGCGCTGGCGCGCCGGCATCTCGCCCTTGCGCAGCACCGGCAGGCGGGCGAGCGCCGCCCGGTCGGTGACGGCGGCGGGATCGATGCCGGCGAGGTGGGCGGCGTAGGCGGGGGCCTGGAGCGCCGCGGCGAGGGCGGCAGGCAGGCGGGCGAAGAGGGGGGCTTCGGAGATCGGCTGGGCGTCGTGGCGAGACATGATGTGGCGTTCTCCCGGGAACTCGCCCGCGCGCTGGCCCGCGCGGTGCGTCAGGGTTGAAACAAGGGGCTCGTGATCACGGCACCGGCTGCGTGCTTGCCTGGCGGCTCACACTTGGGTAAGCGAAGAGCCGCCAATGCCGCAACGTCATGCCACGCATCCAGCAGCACCCCGAATTCGTTGCTTGGTTTTCGAGGCTGCGCGATGCGACGGCCTTCGCTCAGATCGCCAAGAGGATCGACCGGCTGGCGCTCGGGAACCCGGGCGATGTCGCGCCTGTTGGCGATGGCGTGAGCGAGATGCGCGTCCATGTCGGCCCTGGATACAGAATCTATTTCGTGCGTTGCGGCGAAGAGATCGTCATTCTCCTGTGCGGGGGTGACAAGTCATCCCAGTCCCGCGACATCCGCCGGGCGAAGGCCTTGGCAGCGTCTCTCTGACGGTTGATGGTGGCGACCATGACCGACCCCCTGCTCACCCCCTACGATACCGCGGACTACCTCGACAGCCCCGAACGGATCGCCGCCTATCTCGACGCGGTGCTCGCCGAGGATGATCCGGCCCTGGCTGCTCACGCCTTCGATGCGGTCGCACGCGCACGCGGCCTCGCCCGCGGCGAGGCGCAAGACGGAGCGCCGCATCTGGCTGTCGTCATGGGCCTGCTGCACCGGCTCGGTCTCAGGATGAGCGTTGCGCCACTCGCAGGATCCTGACAGCAGCCTACCGGCAGCGCACGCGACCTGAACTCTCCTGTTCCTCACGGCCAGGGCAGGGGCGCTGACGAGTGCAGCCAAAGTGTCACCGGCCGAGATGATCGATGTCGCACAGATCCCGTATCAGGTGCGCCTCATCGTAATCCATGTAGATGCCGCGCGCCTTCAGGACGCCGCCGCGTTCGATTCGCGTGTCGAAGCCGAGGCGGCGGCGCAACTCAGGCAGGATCAGCCGCCCGACCCGGCATTGGTCGGTGGCGCGTTCGTCCAAGGTGCGCCGAGCCGGATCCTCCTCGGTGGCGCTCATCCACCTCACCCCACCCGCGCCAGCAGCCGTTCCGCCCGGCGCAGGTGCGGCCGGTCGAACATCTCGCCGTCGATCCCGACGACGCCGACCCCCGGAGCCTCCGCGAAGGCCGCCACGACCTTGCGGGCCTGAGCAAGGGCGGCCTCGGTCGGCGTGAAGGCCTCGTTGATCACCGCGACCTGCGCCGGATGGATCGCCATCTTGCCGACGAACCCGTCGCGGCGGGCGTCCCGGCACTCGCGGGCCAGCCCCTCGAGATCGCGAAAGTGGGCGTTGATGGTGTCGATGGCGTCGACCTCCGCGGCGGCGGCGGCCATCAGGGTCAGGTTGCGGGCGAGCGCGAACGGCGCGCTCCAGGCGCCGTCCTCAGCCCTATTGGTCTCGGCGCCGAGATCGGCGGACAGGTCCTCCGCCCCCCAGGTGACGCCCGACAGCCGCGGGCTCGAACCCGGCAGGGTCTGGAGCGCGAACACCGCCCGCGCGGTCTCGGTGGCGATCGGCAGGATGCGGGTGGCGCCGTCGGGAAGCCCGTATTCGGCCTCGTGGACGGCGAGACGGCCGCCGAGATGGGCGACGCTCACGCCGCCCTCGGCCTTCGGCAGCATGATCCCGTCGGGGGCGTGGGGCATCACCGCCGCGAGGTCGTCCTCGGTGAGGCTCGTGTCGAGGGCGTTGACGCGGACGTAGAGCTTCGGGCGCCCCGTGACATCCCGCATCCGCGCCAGGAAGGAGGCTGCGACCTCGCGCGCCTTCCCCTTCTCCGCCAGGGCGACGGAATCCTCCAGGTCGAGGATCAGGGCATCGGCCCCGACCTCCAGGCCCTTCTCCTGCTTGCGGGGCGAATCGCCGGGGACGAACAGCAGCGAGCGCATGACTCTAAGCCTCCGCCGCGGGACGCTTGCGCATCATCGCCTGGCGCCGGCACTCGGCCACCAGCGTGCCGTCCTGGTTGTAGGCGCGGTGAATGAAATCGACGATGCCCGCGGTCGGCCGCGAGCGCGATTCGCGCTTGGCGACGACCTCCGTCGTCACGCTCACCGTATCGCCCTCGAAGAGCGGCGCGGGAAAGCGCGTCTCGGTCATGCCGAGATTGCCGATGGTGGTGCCGACCGTCGTGTCGTTGACCGAGATGCCGATCATCAGCCCGAGGGTGAACAGCGAGTTCATCAGCGGCTTGCCCCACTCGGTCTCGGTGGCGCAGAAATGCGCGTCGATGTGGAGCGGCTGCGGGTTGAGCGTCATGTTGGAGAACAGCATGTTGTCCATCTGCGTCACCGTGCGGGTGAGGCGATGGCGAAGCGTGGTGCCGACCTCGAAATCCTCGAAGTACAGCCCGCCGCGCGGGTGGGTCGAAGCCGGGATCGTGCTCACGCGGCGTCCTCCGTGGTCAGGGTGATCAGGCGGGCGCCCTCGGCGACCTGCTGGCCGGCTTCCGCCGCCACCTCGGCGACTGTGCCGTCGGCAGGCGCGGTCAGCGCGTGCTCCATCTTCATCGCCTCGACGACCGCGAGGCGCTGGCCGCGCACCACCCGGTCGCCGGGGGCGACCAGCACCGCGACGAGGCGGCCGTGCATCGGCGCCTTGATGGTGCCGCCCTGGTCGATGTGGTCGAGATCGACCGCGAACGGATCGGGCGGGCTGAGCGCGATCTGGCGGCCCTCGGCGAGCACCAGCACGCCGCTCGCAGCCTCGATCACCGTCAGGGAGGCGGGCTCGGGGCCGTCCGTGCCGTACTCCACCGTCAGCCCGGTCGCGCCCCAGTGCAGCCCGGCCTCGGCCGGTTCGCCCTCGAGCACGAAGGGCAAGGTCTGGCGCCGGGCCTCGCCGAGCTGGAACCCGTCCGCCGCGTCCCATGGCGAGCCGGCCGTGGTCGGGGTCTCCCGCGCCACCAGCGCCCGGATCCCGGCGCGGATCGCGGCGTCGCGACGCGGGCTCGGCGCCGTCAGGGCGCCGAGGTCGCGGTCGATGAAGCCGGTATCGAAGCGGCCCTCGCGAAAATCTTTCGCCTCGGCGAGCGCCTTGAGGAAGGCGACGTTGGTCTTCGGGCCCGCCACCAGGGTGCGGCCGAGCGCTCCGGCCAGCCGGTCCAGGGCCTCGTCGCGGGTCGCGCCGTGGGCGATCACCTTGGCGATCATCGGGTCGTAGAACGGCGTCACCCGGTCGCCGGCCCGCACGCCGGTATCGACGCGGATGCCCTCGCCCTCCGGCAGGGTCAGTGCCCGTAACGGGCCGGTCGAGGGCAGGAAGCCGTGATCCGGGTCCTCGGCGTAGAGCCGCGCCTCGACGGCGTGGCCGTGGATCGACAATCCCGCCTGATCGACCGGCAGCGCCTCGCCGGAGGCCACCCGGAACTGCCACTCGACGAGGTCGTGGCCGGTGATCGCCTCGGTCACCGGATGCTCGACCTGGAGCCGCGTGTTCATCTCCATGAACCAGAAGCCGTCGGGCCGCAGGCCCTCGCGGCCGTCGGCGATGAACTCGACCGTGCCGGCGCCGACATAGCCCACGGCCTTCGCCGCCTCGACGGCGGCGCGGCCCATCGCAGTGCGGACCTCGTCCGGCATGCCGGGGGCGGGCGCCTCCTCGATCACCTTCTGGTGCCGGCGCTGGAGCGAGCAGTCGCGCTCGAACAGGTGGACGGCGTTGCCGTGAGCGTCGCAGAAGACCTGGATCTCGACGTGGCGCGGCGACAGCACGTATTTCTCGACCAGCACCCGCGGGTCGCCGAAGGCGTTCTGCGCCTCGCGCTGGGCCGAGGCGAGGGCGTCGGCAAAGCCCTCCGGCCCCTCGACGCGGCGCATGCCCTTGCCGCCGCCGCCGGCCACCGCCTTGATGAGGACGGGGTATCCGATGGCCGCGGCTTCCGCGGCGAGGAAATCCGGGTCCTGGCGGGCGCCGTGATAACCCGGCACCACCGGAACGCCGGCCGTGGCGACGAGCGCCTTCGCGGCGTCCTTGAGGCCCATGGCGCGGATGGCGGATGCCGGCGGGCCGACGAAGACGATGCCGGCCTCCGCGCAAGCGTCCGCGAAGTCCGGCCGCTCCGACAGGAAGCCGTAGCCCGGATGGATGCACTCGGCCCCGCTTACCCGGGCGGCGTCCAGGATGCGGTCGATGCGCAGGTACGAGTCAGCGGCGGGCGCCGGGCCGATACAATGGGCCTCGTCGGCGAGCGCCACGTGGAGGGCGTCGCGGTCGGCCTCCGAGTAGACCGCGATGGTGCGCATCCCGAGGCGACGGGCGGTGCGGATCACCCGGCAGGCGATCTCGCCGCGATTGGCGATCAGGACGGAGGCGAGGCGGCGTGTCGTCATGGCTGTCCTCACATCCGGAACAGGCCGAACCGGGTCTCCGGCACCGGCGCGTTGAGGCAGGCCGAGAGCGACAGGCCGAGCACCCGGCGCGTCTCCTCCGGCAGGATGATGCCGTCGTCCCACAGCCGCGCGGTGGCGTAGTAGGGCGAGCCCTCCTCCTCGAAGCCTGCGCGGATCGGCGCCTTGAACGCCTCCTCCTCCTCCGGGCTCCAGGCGCCGCCCCCGGCCTCGATGTTGTCGCGGCGGACGGTGGCGAGCACGCTCGCCGCCTGCTCGGCGCCCATCACCGAGATGCGCGAGTTCGGCCAGGCGAACAGGAAGCGCGGCGAGTAGGCCCGGCCGCACATGCCGTAATTGCCGGCCCCGTACGAGCCGCCGACGATCACGGTCAGCTTCGGCACCGCCGCGGTCGCGACGGCGGTGACGAGCTTCGCGCCGTTCTTGGCGATGCCGCCGGCCTCGACCTCGCGCCCGACCATGAAGCCGGAGATGTTCTGGAGGAAGATCAGCGGGATGCGGCGCTGGCAGCACAATTCGATGAAGTGCGCGCCTTTGAGCGCGCTCTCCGAGTACAGGATGCCATTGTTGGCCAGGATCCCGACCGGCATGCCGTGCAGCCGCGCGAAGCCGGTGACCAGCGTGGTGCCGTAGAGGCGCTTGAACTCGTCGAATTCCGAGCCGTCGACGAGGCGGGCGATCAGTTCTCTCGCGTCGTACTGCTTGCGCAGGTCCACCGGCACCAGGGCGTCGAGGTCGGCCGCCCCGTAGGCCGGATCGACGGAGGCTGCTATGTCGAGGTCGGGCCGCTTGACGGTGTTCAAGCCGCCGACGATGCGGCGCAGGATGGCGAGCGCGTGGGCATCGTCGGTGGCGTAGTGGTCGGCGACGCCCGAGAGCCGGGCGTGGACGTCGGCGCCGCCGAGGTCCTCGGCGCTCACCACCTCGCCGGTCGCGGCCTTCACCAGCGGCGGCCCGCCGAGGAAGATCGTGCCCTGGCGGCGCACGATCACGCTCTCGTCCGACATCGCCGGCACGTAGGCGCCGCCGGCGGTGCAGGAGCCCATCACGCAGGCGATCTGCGGGATGCCGGCGGCCGACATCTGCGCCTGGTTGTAGAAGATGCGGCCGAAATGCTCGCGGTCGGGAAAGACCTCCGTCTGCTGCGGCAGGTTGGCGCCGCCGGAATCGACGAGGTAGAGGCAGGGCAGCCGGTTCTGGAGCGCGATCTCCTGCGCCCGCAGGTGCTTCTTGACCGTCAGCGGATAGTAGGTGCCGCCCTTGATGGTGGCGTCGTTGCAGACCACCATCACCTCGCGGCCGGCCACCCGGCCGATGCCGGTGATGATTCCGGCGGCGTGGATGTCCTCGCCGTACATCTCGTGGGCGGCCAAGCCGCCGACCTCCAGGAACGGCGAGCCCGGATCGAGCAGGCGCAGGACCCGGTCGCGCGGCAGCAGCTTGCCGCGGGCGACGTGGCGCTCGCGGGCCCGCGCCGGCCCGCCGGCGGCGGCCTTGGCGCGGTGGCTCTTGAGGGCCTGGCGCAACTCGGCCCAGGCGGCGCGGTTCTGCTCCGCCGCCCCGGAGGTGAGGTCGGCGCTCGTGGGGATGACCGGCATCGGTTCGAGCCTCAGGCGGACTTTGTTACGCAGACTTGGTGAAGAGCTCGCGGCCGATCAGCATCCGGCGGATCTCGCTGGTGCCGGCGCCGATCTCGTAGAGCTTGGCGTCGCGCAGCAGGCGCCCGGTCGGGTAGTCGTTGATGTAGCCGTTGCCGCCGAGGAGCTGGATCGCGTCGAGCGCGCATTGCGTCGCCCGCTCGGCGGCGTAGAGGATCGCGCCGGCGGCGTCCTCCCGGGTGGTCTCGCCGCGGTCGCAGGCCTGGGCCACCGCGTAGACGTAGGCCTTGGCGGCGTTGGTCGAGACGTACATGTCGGCGAGCTTGCCCTGGACGAGCTGGAACTCGCCGATCGCCTGGCCGAACTGCTTGCGCTCGTGGACGTAGGGCATCACCACGTCGAGGCAGGCCTGCATGATGCCGAGCGGACCCGCCGCCAGCACCGCGCGCTCGTAGTCGAGGCCGGACATCAGCACGCTGGCGCCGCGCCCGACCTGGCCGAGCACGTTCTCCTCCGGGACCTCGCACTCCTCGAACACCAATTCGCAGGTGTCGGAGCCGCGCATCCCGAGCTTGTCGAGCTTCTGGGCGGTGGAGAAGCCCTTCATGCCCTTCTCGACCAGGAAGGCGGTGATGCCGCGGGGACCCGCCTGCGGGTCGGTCTTGGCGTAGACCACCAGGGTCTCGGCGACCGGACCGTTGGTGATCCACATCTTCGAGCCGGTCAGCACGTAGCGGTCGCCGCGCTTCTCGGCGCGGGTGCGCATCGACACCACGTCCGAGCCGGCGCCCGGCTCCGACATCGCGAGCGCGCCCACATGCTCGCCGGAAATGAGCTTCGGCAGGTACTTGCGCTTCTGCGCGTCCGAGCCGTTGCGGCGGATCTGGTTGACGCACAGGTTCGAATGCGCGCCGTAGGACAGGCCGACCGAGGCCGAGGCCCGCGACACCTCCTCCATCGCCACGCAATGGGCGAGGTAGCCGAGGCCGAGGCCGCCATACTCCTCCTCGACCGTGATGCCGTGGAGGCCGAGCGCCCCCATCTCGGGCCAGAGGTCGCGCGGGAAGGTGTTGGTGCGGTCGATCTCCTCGGCCCGCGGCGCGATCTTGTCCTGCGCGAAGTTGCGCACGCTGTCGCGGATCGCCTCGGCGGTCTCGCCCAGGCCGAAATTGAACTCACGCGCGGCGTTCGGGATCATCGGCGCCCTCCCTGGATTTTTGCCATTTATACGAACGATCGTTTTTTAAGACAAGCGGGGAGGGGCGCGCATTCCGGCGCCGCGCGGTCGGCACGATCGTGATGAAGTGATTACAGAAATCGATACGTCATCCGGCGATGACAGGAAGTCGCGGGATCCCCTCTCCCGTCTGGGAGAGGGGTAGGGGTGAGGGTGACACGCTCCAGCACGAGTCGTTGAGCGTGGTGCTTGTAGCGAGATGGTTGGATTTTGACTTAGGACCGTAGCACCCTCACCCCCGACCCCTCTCCCACACGGGAGAGGGGAGGTGTGCCATACTGTTGAAGGCGGCGCGTGGACTACCCCCGCGCCACCGCCCGGGCGATCCGCGCCGCCCCCGGCCCCGCCGCCGCGGCATGCGCCGCCGTGCGCATTCGCGCCGCCCGGTGGCTGGCATGGGTGATGGCGATCGCCAGCGCATCCGCCGCGTCCGCCGTATCGGCGGTCGCCTTGGGCAGCAGGAAGCGCACCATGGCGCCGACCTGGTCCTTCTCGGCGTGGCCGGCGCCGACCACGGTCTTCTTCACCAGGTTGGCGGCGTATTCGGCCACCGGCAGGCCGGCGAGCGCGGGCACCAGCAGCGCCACCGCGCGGGCATGGCCGAGCTTCAGGGTCGCCTGCGCGTCCTTGTTGACGAAGGTCTCCTCCACGGCGGCCTCGTCGGGGAGCAGCGTGGCGACCACCTTGGTCAGGCCCTCGTGCAGGGTGCGGAGACGGGTGGCGAGGTCGTCGTCGCCGTTCGAGGTCACGGTGCCGCTCGCCACGAAGGCGAGGCGGGTGCCCGTGACGGTGATCAGGCCCCAGCCGGTGCGGCGCAGGCCCGGATCGATGCCGAGGATGCGGATCACGTCGCTCATCGCCGCTCGAAGTTCCTTGCCGTGGGGTGCGGGCGGCGCCCGCATCATGCCGAAAAACCGTCCCGGCGCGAAGAGCGCCGGGGTTTAGCCGGGAAACGGTCGCGCCGCCAGCGCGGGACGTTCCGTGAACACCGTGCCACCGGGACCCTTGACGAATCGTAGCCGTGGGGTGCGTGGTGACCCTATGTCAGTCGACCTCGCCACCCTCCTGCCCCTCGACGCCCGGTCCGCCACCCTGTTCCTCGCCGCCCTGGTCGGCGGGCTGGTGCGCGGCTTCACCGGCTTCGGCTTCGCGATGGTGTTCGTGCCGGTGGCCGCCGCCGCCGTCGGGCCAGCGGCGGCGGTTGGACTGATCTGGGTCGTCGACGCCCCGTTCTCGCTCTGGTTCGGCGCGCGCTCCGCCCCGCGGGCGGTCTGGCGGGAGGTGGTGCCGCTGCTCATCGGCTCCACCCTGCTCTTGCCGGTCGGCGTCCAGCTCCTCACCCACCTCGATCCGACGCTGACCCGCTGGATCACCGCGGGGGCGATCCTGTCGGCGCTCTCCGCCCTGGTCTCGGGCTGGCGCTACAAGGCCGATCCCTCGCTGCCGCTGTCGCTCGCCACCGGCGGCGCCTCGGGGCTGGCGAGCGGATTCGCCGCGCTCGGCGGCATGCCGCTCGCGGTGTTCTGGCTCGCCAGCCAGCGAGCGTCCGCCAAGCAGGTGCGCGACAACCTGATGGCCTATTTCGGCCTCTCGACCCTGGTGTCGGGCGTGGTGTTCACGGCGACCGGGGTGCTCACCGGCCCCCGCTTCGCGGAAGCCGTGCCGCTGCTGCTGCCCTACGGGTTCGGGCTCTGGATCGGATCGCACGGCTTTACCCTTGCCTCCGACCGGGCGTTTCGCGTGATCGCCTACGCAGTGATCCTGGTGGCGGTCTGCTTGGCTTTGCCGCTGCGCTAGGCCTTGTCCCACCAGCCCGTCTCGGCGTGGAGCCCGTGCTGGCCGCGATAGGGCGCCACATCCGGGCTCTGCCAGCCTTCCGTCAGTTCCGGCGCCAGCCGGTAGACCTCGACGGCGAGCGGCCGGCAGACCTCGATCGGGTCGCGGGCGTCCGGCCCCCAGAGCGGCACCGAGAGGTCGCCGCCCGGGCAGGTCGAGAGGGCGCAGAGCAGGTCGATCTCAGCGAAGAACTCCAGGTAGTCGCCGGCTTGAGCCGGGCAGTCGCGCATGAAGTACAGGTCGTCGTGGTTGAGCCCGGTGACCTGGAACACGTTGAGCACGTCGTGCACGTCGAACTCCGTCAGGCCGAACGGCATCACCGCGCGGACCAGGTTCGAGTGGCAGTGGAAGTGGAAGTCCTGGCCGGTCAAGAGCTTGTTGACGTAGGGGTCGCAGCGGGTGCCGAGCAGGTCGTGGACCCGGCCGCCATACTCGTCGGTGCCGTAATGGGCGAGCGTGTCGGCCGTGATCGTGACCAGCGGGCGCAGGAACGGCAGGGTCGACCACAGCCGGTCGAAGGTCGTGACGTGGGCGCCCTGAAGCTGGCGGGTCCGCGCCGCCCAGAGCCGCTCGCGCGGGTCGTGCCGGTTCCAGATGTTGAGGTCGCCGACCTGCGGCCCCTCCGGCGCGACGATCCGGAAGACGTGGCCCGCCGGGACGCTCCAGGCCCTCCCGGTGCGGATCGGGATGGTGAAGGCATCGACGAGGGTGCGCCCGCCAGTCTCGGCGGCGATCCGCTCGTAGAACGGCCGGTCGACCGACAGGGCCGAGCCCTCGCTGACCTGATAGGCGGCGGGGAAGTCCTTCATGCCGGGGCTCCGGGTGGGAGTGATGCGCGCCAGGAGTGGCAGAAGCGGCGGGAAGGGACAAACACGAGTCGGAAGGGGCACTGATTTCTCCTCTCCCCGCCGGGCGGGGAGAGGCCTTCACCCCCCTCGGCGGGGGTGAAGGGAGTGGTGAACCGCAGGTTCGCCGCGAGGGTGAGGGGGTATTTCCGGACGAGCCTCATCCGGCACCGCCCCCTCACCCTCGCTCCGGCTGCGCCTTCGCTTGCCGTGCCGCCTGAACGGCGACACGGCCTTCTCCCCGCCCGCGGGGAGAGGAGGAAGGCGGCCTACTCCGCCGCCGTCGCGAGCGCGGCCTCCTTGCTGCGGAACCGCGCCAGCAGCGCCGCCTCCTCGGCCCGCACCGCCTCCAGGTTCCGCGCCTTCACCGGCCCGTAGCCGCGGATGCGCTGGGGCAGGCCGGCCAAGCCCACCGCCGTGGCGTGGTTGGCCGGCGTGAGGTCGCGGGCGATCTCGGCCAGCAGGGCCTCGAAATCCTGCACCAGCCGCCGCTCCTCGCGCCGCTCCTGCGTGTAGCCGAACGGGTCGAGAGCGGTGCCGCGCAAGGCCTTCATCCGGGCCAGCACCCCGAAGGCCTTCAGCATCCACGGCCCGAAGGTCATCTTGCGCGGTCGGCCGGTGGCAGGGTCGCGGCGGGCGAGCAGCGGCGGCGCGAGGTGGAACTCGTAGCGCAAGGCCTCGCCCTCGAAGGTGCGCTCGACTTGCGCCTGGAAGCTGCCGTCGGTGTAGAGCCGCGCGACCTCGTACTCGTCCTTGTAGGCCATCAGCCGGAACAGCGAGCGGGCGGCGGCCTCGGCGAGCGCCGACTGGCCGGGCACCACGGCCGCCTCCCGAGCCCGGAGGGCCGTGATCGCCCTCGCGTAGCGCTCGGCGTAAGGAGCGTCCTGGTAGGCGGTGAGGAAGGCGACGCGCTTGGCGATCACCCCGTCGAGGTCCGGCGCCAGGTCCGGGGCCGGTGCCTCGACCGCCCGCATCGTCTCAGGCGAGGCCGCCGCGCGCCGTCCCCAGGCGAAGGCCGCGAGGTTCATCGCCACCGCCTCGCGGTTGAGCTCGATTGCCTTCACGAGCGCGGCGCGCGACAGCGGCACCCGCCCGCGCTGCCAGGCGTAGCCCAGCATGAACATGTTGGCGGCGAGCGCATTGCCGAGCACCGAGACGGCGAGGCTCGTCGCGTCGGTGAAGTCGGCGCTCTCAGGCCCGGCTGCCTCGCGGATCGCCCGCTTGATCCGCTCGGCCGGCAGGGAGAAGTCGGGCCGACGGGTGAACTCGCCCGGCATCACCTCGGCGGTGTTGACGACGAGGTGGGTGCGGCCCTTCGCGATCGCCGACAGCACCTTGCGGTTGCCGCTGACCACGAGGTCGCAGCCGAGCACGAGGTCGGCCGCGCCGGCACCCACCCGGATGGCGTGGATGTCCTCCTGGCTCCTGGCGAGGCGCACGTGGCTGAACACCGCGCCGCCCTTCTGGGCGAGGCCGGCCATGTCGATCATCCCGAGGCCCTTGCCCTCGAGATGGGCCGCCATGCCGAGGATCGCCCCGATCGTCACCACGCCGGTGCCGCCGACGCCGGTGACGATCAGGTTGTAGGTGCCGGCGATCTCCGGGATCGCGGGCTCGGGCAGGCCCGCATCCGGCGCCGCGTCGGTCGCCGTCGCCGAGGTGCCGACCGGCTTCGTCCGCGGCTTGGCGCCGTGCACCGTCACGAAGGACGGGCAGAACCCCTTCACGCAGGAAAAGTCCTTGTTGCAGCCCGACTGGTCGATGCGGCGCTTGCGGCCGAACTCGGTCTCGACCGGCTGCACCGCGACGCAGTTCGACTGCACCGAGCAATCGCCGCAGCCCTCGCAGACGAGCTCGTTGATGATGACGCGCTTGTCGGGGTCGGGATAGGCGTTGCGCTTGCGCCGGCGGCGCTTCTCGGAGGCGCAGGTCTGGTCGTAGATCATCACCGAGACGCCCGGCACGGTGGCCAGCTCCCGCTGCACCGCGTCCAGCTCGTCGCGGTGGTGGATGGTGAGCCCGTGCGGCCAACTCACCGTCGCGGGGTACTTGTGCGGCTCGTCGGTGACGAGGGCGATGCGCTCGACGCCTTCTGCCCGCACCTGCGCGGCGATGCGGTCGACGGTGAGCCCGCCCTCGTGCGGCTGGCCACCGGTCATCGCCACCGCGTCGTTGAACAGGATCTTGTAGGTGATCGTCGTGCCGGTATCGACGGCCCAGCGCAAAGCCAGCGACCCCGAATGGTTGTAGGTGCCGTCGCCGAGGTTCTGGAACACGTGGCCGCGCTTCGAGAAGCTGTTCTCGCCGATCCAGTTCGCGCCCTCGCCGCCCATCTGGGTGAAGCCGTCGGTCTCGCGGTCCATCCACTGCGCCATGTAGTGGCAGCCGATGCCCGCATAGGCCCGCATCCCCTCCGGCACCTTGGTCGAGGAATTGTGCGGGCAGCCGGCGCAGAAATGCGGGATCCGCGCGGCGATGTCGGCGGTCGCGGCCAGCCGCTCCTGCGCGCCCTTGAGGCGGGCGACGCGGCCCGCGAGGTCGTCGTTGCGGTGGTAGCGCAGCAGGCGCTCGCCCAACGCCACCGCGATGTCGTTGGGATCGAGCGCGCCCTTCACGGGGAAGAGCCAGTGGCCCTCCTCGTCGCGCTTGCCGATGCAGACGGGCTGGTGGCTGGAGCCGTACAGCTCCTCGCGCAGCTGCACCTCGATCAGGGATCGCTTCTCCTCGACCACCATCACGAGGTCGAGGCCGTCCGCGAACGCCGCCAGTTCCCGCCGCGACAGCGGCCACGGGCAGGCGACCTTGTAGAGCCGCAACCCCATGTCGTTGGCCTTGACCTCGTCGAGGCCGAGGTCGTCCATCGCCTGGCGCACGTCGAGGTAGGACTTGCCGACGGTGATGACCCCGATCTTCGGCTGGCGTCCCCCTGAAAGAACGATCCGGTTGAGGTTGTTGGCGCGCACGAAGGCCAGCATGGCGTCGCGCTTGAAGTCCTGGAGGCGGGCCTCCTGCTCCAGGATGCCGTCCGGGGTGCGGATGTTGAGCCCGCCCGGCGGCATCAGGAAGTCGTCGGGGAGAACGATCTTCACCCGGTCGAGGCGCGCGTCCACGCTCGCGGTCGATTCGATGTTCTCCTTGATGCACTTGAAGGCGACCCAGGTGCCGCAATAGCGGCTCATCGCGTAGCCGTAGAGGCCGTAATCCAGGATCTCCTGCACGCCGGCCGGGTTCAGGATCGGGCTCATCACGTCGACGAAATGGAATTCCGACTGGTGGGCGACGGTGGAGGATTCCGCCGTGTGGTCGTCGCCCATCAGCGCCAGCACGCCGCCATGGCGCGAGGTGCCGGCCATGTTGGCGTGGCGAAACACGTCGCCGGAGCGGTCGACGCCCGGGCCCTTGCCGTACCAGAGGCCGAACACGCCGTCGTAGCGGCCCTCGCCCCGCATCTCGGCCTGCTGCGAGCCCCAGATCGCGGTGGCGGCCAGCTCCTCGTTGAGGCCGGGCTGGAAGACGATTCCGGCCTTGTCGAGCACCTTCTTGGCCCGCACCAGGTTCTGGTCGAGGCCGCCGATCGGCGAGCCGCGATAGCCCGAGACGAAGCCCGCGGTGTTGAGCCCCGCCGCCCGGTCGCGGGCGTGCTGCATCAGCAGCATCCGGATCACGGCTTGAGTGCCGGTGACGAAGACCTGATCGCGGGAGAGATCGTACTTGTCGTCGAGGCTGACCGACCGAAGGGACGGGGTGGTCGCGGGCGAGCCCATCGCGTGTTCCTCCTCCTGGCGCGGTGGGGACCGGTTCCTCCGGCCTCTCGGGACCACGCGAATATGGCAGTAAGGCTGACATTTCCGGGGGCGGCCGTCAACGCGCCCTGGAGCCGTTCCAGGCAGCCGAGCCTTGCCGCCCCTCCGGTTTCGCGGCATCACCGCCACCCGCGGGCCCTTCGCGCCCGCTCGAGCCCGGATGGCCCCGCGATGATCCGCCCCGACATCCTCGCCGCGATCGGCGGCACGCCGTTGATCCGCCTCAAGCGCGCCTCGGAGGAGACCGGCTGCACCATCCTGGGCAAGGCCGAGTTCCTGAATCCGGGCCAGTCGGTGAAGGACCGCGCCGCCCTGTTCATGGTCGAGGCCGCCGAGCGCGCCGGCACCTTGCGGCCGGGCGGCACCATCGTCGAGGGCACGGCGGGCAATACCGGAATCGGGCTCGCGCTGGTCGGCGCGGCGCGGGGCTACCGCACCGTGATCGTGATCCCCGACACCCAGTCGGCGGAGAAGAAGCAGGCGCTGCGGCTCGCCGGGGCCGACCTCGTCGAGGTGCCGGCGGTGCCGTTCTCCAACCCGAACAACTACGTGAAGGTGGCAGGCCGCCTGGCCGCGCGGCTCGCCGAAACCGAGCCCGGCGGTGCCTTCTTCGCCGACCAGTTCGACAACACGGCGAACCGCGAGGCCCACATCGCCACGACGGGTCCGGAGATCTGGGAGGCGACCGGGGGCAAGGTCGACGGCTTCGTCTGCGCCGCCGGCACCGGCGGCACGCTCGCCGGCACCGCGGCGGCCTTGCGCGCCCGCAACCCGGGCGTGACGATCGGGCTCGCCGATCCCGACGGCTCGGCGCTCCACCCGTACTACGCCACCGGCGAGCTCAAGGCGTCCGGCACCTCGATCACCGAGGGCATCGGCCAGGGTCGCATCACCGGCAACCTCGAGGGGTTCCGGCCGGACGTGTCCTTCGGCATTCCCGATGCGGAGGCGCTGCCGCTGGTCTTCGGCCTGCTGGAGGAGGAGGGCCTGTGCCTCGGCGGCTCGTCGGGCATCAACGTCGCGGGGGCGATCCGCCTCGCCCGCCACCTCGGCCCCGGCCACACCGTCGTGACGATCCTGTGCGACTACGGCACCCGCTACGCCTCGAAGCTGTTCGACCCCGGCTTCCTGCGCGCCCGCGACCTGCCGGTGCCGCACTGGCTCGCGAGCCCGCGCACGATCGATCCGGGGCTGGTGCCGGCGGACGCCTGAGCGCCCGCGCGGATTTTTATCGCGCGCGTCCGGGAGCAAGACCTGTCGCCGGGGGGACCGAGGTGAGGCGGGGATGAGCGGCGCGATGCCCTCGTCCCGCCGCGCCGAAGGGGGGCCGCCGCCCGCCGGCCGTGCGGTTTCGCCGGGCGAGCCCGGCCGTAACATCGGGGTTCGACCCCTCTCGTCATGGGCCATGAGCCGGTCGAGATTCCACGGTCGCGCTCCTCGGCGGCCGAATGCCGAGGCGGACCGCCCCTCCTCTCGCCGACAACTCCCGCTGATCGTGCGACGATCATTGTATTGCTTGTCGGTCCGCGTCCCTCGATGCAAGCATAGGGCGTCGCCGATTTCGATCGATCCTGCCGTTAACGACTTGTTAACCCTGATTGCGCAGCTTTTACCCGGTCACAACAACAAGCAAAGCCCGGGGTCCCTCGTCACCAGGAGGAACGCAGCATGGCGCCAGCGACCACCCTCGCCGAGGCCGAGCGCAAGCTCGTCATCGAGACGCTCATCCGTTGCCGCGGCAACCGCACCCACGCCGCCAAGATGCTCGGCGTCTCGGTCCGCACGGTCCGCAACCGCATCGCGGAATACAAGCGGATCGGCGTCTGCCTGCCGATCTACCGCGACGTCGTCTGGTCGGACTGGCCGGAGGGGGAGTTCTCGTCGGAGGAGGCGGGGAAGGGGGGCGTGCCGGCGGAGATGGGGGCCTGAGGGGGAGGGCGGCGGTCGCGAGCCTGTCTCCCTGCTTCCGCCGCATGCGGGCAAGGTGCCGCGCTCCCGTCGGCCGCTCTTCGATAGTTTTCCCATCCACGACCTCAGGATGACGTCGTGGATGGGAGGAGCACAGTCGCCGAAGCGGATCCTCAGATCTCGCTTCGCCGCAGCAGGTAGTCCAATCCCCCGACCCGGTACCACCGGTACCCGTAGCCTTCCATCAGCACGCGGTGCCGGCCGTCGTCGTCGGCGAGGCTGCGCTGGCCGGTGAGGAGGTCGATCAGGTTGCGGCCGTCGCCGTCGAGGCCGGTGGCGAAGGAGACCTCGCGCGGCTCGGCCACGAGATTGTGCAGGCACAGGACCGAGTTGTTGCGCCAGTCGTACCGGATGGCGAGGACGCCCGGATGGCCGGTCTCGAGAACCGTGAACTCGCCCCAGCCGATCTCCGGCACCTCCTTGCGCATGCGGATGATGCGCTCCATCCAGTTGAGGAGCGATTCCGGCGCGCAGCGCTGCGCCGCCGCGTTGACATGGCTGTAGGCGTACGGCCCCTCGTGGATCGGCGGCGATTCCGGCTCGTCGCTGAGCGTGAAGCCGCCCTGCGGCTCGTGCGACCACTGCATCGGCGTGCGGGCGCAGTCGCGCTCGGGCAGCGAGAGGTCGTCGCCCATGCCGATCTCGTCGCCGTAGCGCAGCACCGGGGTGCCCGGCAGGGTGAACATCAGGCTGTAGGCGAGCTCGATCCGGCGCCGGTCGCCGCCGAGCATCGGCGCGAGGCGCCGGCGGATGCCGCGGCCGTAGAGCTGCATGTCGGGCTCGGGGCCGAAGGCCTGGAACACGGCCTGGCGCTGCTTCTCGGTGAGCCGCCCGAGGTCGAGCTCGTCGTGGTTGCGCAGGAAGATCGCCCACTGGCCGGAGGGCGGCCGGTTCCAGGTCTTCTCCAGCGCCTTCACCAGCGGGCGCGAATCGGCCGAGGCGAGCGCGTAGAACAGGGCCTGGTTGACCTGGAAGTTGAACATCATGTGCATGCGGTCGGCGTCGTCGCCGAAATAGTCGAGGTCCTGGCGCGGCAGGATGTTGGCCTCCGCCAGGATGATGGCGTCGCCCTGGCGCCATTGCAGGAACTCGCGGAACAGCCGCAGGAGCTCGAACTGCTCGCGCGGCTCGCCCGAGACCTCCGGCCCCTTCTCGGCGATCACGAACGGCACCGCGTCCATCCGGAAGCCCGAGACGCCGAGCTGGATCCAGAACCCCATGATCTTCAGGATCTCGGCCTGGACGTGGGGATTGGCGGTGTTGAGGTCGGGCTGGAAGTCGTAGAAGCGGTGGAAGTACCAGGCCTTGGCGTCCTTGTCGTAGGTCCAGGTGCTCTTCTGCACCCCCGGGAAGACCATGCCCTCGTGGGCGTTGGCCGGCTTCGTCTTCGACCAGACGTACCAGTCGCGGGTGCGGGCCTCGGGGTTCGCGCGGGCCTCCTTGAACCACGGATGCTGGTCGGAGGTGTGGTTGACCACGAGGTCGATCAGCACCCGCATGCCTCTTTGCTTCGCGGCGTGCGTGAAGGCGACGAAGTCGCCGAGCGTGCCGTAGCGGGGATCGACGCTGTAGTAATCGGCGATGTCGTAGCCGTGGTCGCGGTTCGGCGAGGGCTGGAACGGGTGCAGCCAGATCGCCGTCACCCCGAGCCCGAGCAGATAGTCGAGGCGCCGCTCCAGCCCCTCGAAATCGCCGATGCCGTCGCCGTTGGCATCCATGAAGGAGCCGACCGAGAGGCAGTAGATCACCGCGTTCTTGTACCAGAGGTCCTCGATCACCCCGGTTCTCCTCGCGCCTCGACGACTTGGGTCCCGCGAGAAACCTAGGGCACGGCCGGCGCAAGCGTAGCCTTGCTGCCGGTCTAGGCAGAATGGCGCCTCGACGGGCATGTGTACCGGCGAAAAATGAGCAGACGGCTCCGAAATCCGGCGCATGCCCAGAATTTGAGCCCGAGCCCGCGGGAACCTTTTCGAGATCCTGCTTGGCACGGCCCTTGCGGAACGGGTCCCGGCCGCATCGGCCCAGGGAGACGATGAACATGACGTGGAAGGGTTGGCTCTCGCGCGCCGCGGTCGCGGGCGGGTTGGCGCTCGGCACGCTGGCGACCACGGCCGCCTCGGCGCAGGAGACCATCAAGGTCGGCATCCTGCACTCGCTCTCGGGCACGATGGCGATCTCCGAGACGACGCTCAAAGACGTCATGCTGATGCTCATCGACGAGCAGAACAAGAAGGGCGGCGTGCTCGGCAAGAAGCTCGAGGCGGTGGTGGTCGATCCGGCCTCGAACTGGCCGCTCTTCGCCGAGAAGGCGCGCGAGCTGATCGCCAAGGACAAGGTCGCGGCGGTGTTCGGCTGCTGGACCAGCGTGTCGCGCAAGTCCGTGCTGCCGGTGTTCAAGGAGCTCAACAACATCCTGTTCTACCCCGTCCAGTACGAGGGCGAGGAGAGCGAGCGCAACGTGTTCTACACCGGCGCTGCGCCGAACCAGCAGGCGATCCCGGCCGTCGACTACCTGATGTCGGAGGATGGCGGCAGCGTGAAGCGCTGGGTGCTGGAGGGCACGGACTACGTCTACCCGCGCACCACCAACAAGATCCTCGAAGCCTACCTCAAGTCCAAGGGGGTGAAGGACGAGGACATCATGATCAACTACACCCCGTTCGGTTTCTCGGACTGGCAGACGGAGGTGTCGAAGATCAAGGCGTTCGGCTCCGCCGGCAAGAAGACCGCGGTGGTCTCGACCGTCAACGGCGATGCCAACGTGCCGTTCTACAAGGAACTCGGCAACCAGGGCATCAAGGCCACCGACATCCCGGTGATGGCCTTCTCGGTCGGCGAGGAGGAGCTGGCCGGCATCGACGCCAAGCCGCTCGTCGGCCACCTCGCCGCCTGGAACTACTTCGAGTCGATCAAGACGCCGGAGAACGAGGCGTTCATCAAGCGCTGGCAGGCGTTCAAGAAGAATCCCAAGGCCGTCACCAACGACCCGATGGAGGCGAGCTACATCGGCTTCAACATGTGGGTGAAGGCGGTCGAGAAGGCCGGCAGCACCAACCCCGACAAGGTGATCGACGCGCTGCCGGGCATCGAGCAGGCGAACCTCACCGGCGGCACCGCCAAGATGCTGCCGAACCACCACATCACGAAGCCCGTCTTCATCGGTGAGATCGAGGCGACCGGCCAGTTCGACGTGGTGTGGAAGACCAAGGAGCTGATCCCCGGCGAGGCGTGGTCGAAGCAGCTCGACGGCTCGAAGGACCTCGAGGCCGACTGGGTGCAGCTCAAGTGCGGCAACTACAACACCAAGACGAAGAAGTGCGGCGGCGCGTAATCGTCTCGCACAGCCTCCCCTCTCCCGTGTGGGAGAGGGGCCGGAGGATCGAAGATCCCGCGTGAGGGTGACACGCTTCAGTGTAAAGCTTTGACTGTCGCGCTGCCAGCTCAACGCTCGGCGCCTTCTGCGGAATCGTAGCACCCTCACCCCTAACCCCTCTCCCACACGGGAGAGGGGAATGTCGGCACCTTGCCCCCGGACAATCCTGGCCCCCGGACAATCCTGAATGCGCCGCTGCCTCGTCCTTCTCCTCGCCGCCTGGTGCGCCGCCTGGGCCTTCGCCGCCGCCGCGCAGACCGGCTCCGACGCCGCCTATGGCCGGCTCGCCAGCGACAGCTATTCCGACATCGAGGCCGGCATTTCAGGCCTCGCCACCAGCGGCGATCCCAAGGCCGGGGCGGTCTTGCGCGCGCTGACCGACGGCCGCCTGCTCTACCGCCCGGACGACAAGGCGCTCGCCATCAAGGACGGTGCGACGGCCACCGATGCCCGCACCGGCGCGGCGTTGAGTCCTGATGGCCTCAAGCCCGTGCGGGTCAACAACCGGCTCCGGCGCATGATCGACGCCGCGCTCGGCACCCTGAACCTGCTCGCCCCCGACGCCGCCACCCGCCGCACCGCCGCCGATGCGGTGTTCAAGGCCCGCGACGCCGCCGCGCTGCCGGCCCTCGATGCGGCGCTCGCCCGCGAATCTGACGCCAGCGTGAAGCGCAGCATGCAGGAGGCCCGCGCCGCCGCGCTCCTCGTGAAGCCCGGTGCGCCCGAGATCGACCGGCTCTCGGCCGTCGATACCATCCAGGCCCGGGGCGACTCGGAAGCGCTCGGCATCCTGCGCGGCCTCGCGACCGATCCCGCCCAGAGCGTGCGCGATGCCGCCGCCCGCGGCGTCTCGGCGATCGAGACCCGCCAGGCGCTGATGGCGAACGTGCAGAACGCCTGGTACGGCGTGTCGCTCGGCTCGGTGCTGCTGCTCGCGGCCATCGGGCTCGCCATCACCTTCGGGGTGATGGGCATCATCAACATGGCCCACGGCGAGATGGTGATGCTCGGCGCCTACACCACCTACCTGGTGCAGGAGCTGATCCGCCAGAAGGCTCCCGGCCTGTTCGACTGGTCGCTGCCGATCGCGATCCCGCTCGCCTTCCTGGCCGCCGGCGCCGTCGGGGTCCTGATCGAGCGCAGCGTCATCCGCCACCTCTACGGCCGGCCGCTCGAGACGCTGCTGGCCACCTGGGGCATCAGCCTGATCCTCCAGCAGGCGGTGCGCTCGGCCTTCGGGCCGACCAACCGGGAGGTCGGCGCGCCGTCCTACATGTCGGGTGCCTTCGACCTCTACGGCCTCTCGATCACCTGGGGCCGGCTGTGGATCGTGGTCTTCGCGCTCGCCGTCTTCGTCGCCCTCAACCTGATCCTGAAGGCCACCTCGTTCGGCCTGAAGACCCGCGCCGTCACCCAGAACCGCCGCATGGCCGCCGCCATGGGCATCCGCACGCCCTGGATCGACGCCTTCACGTTCGGCCTCGGGTCGGGCATCGCCGGCGTCGCCGGGGTGGCTTTGTCGCAGATCGACAACGTCTCGCCGAATCTCGGCCAGGGCTACATCATCGATTCGTTCCTGGTCGTGGTCTTCGGCGGCGTCGGCAACCTGTGGGGCACGCTGGTGGCGGCCCTCACCCTCGGCGTCGCCAACAAGTTCCTCGAGCCCTATGCGGGCGCGGTGCTCGGAAAGATCCTGCTCCTCGTGTTCATCATCCTGTTCATCCAGAAGCGGCCGCGCGGCCTGTTCGCGCTCAAGGGCCGGGCGGTGGAGGCCTGACCATGCTGCTCTCCCGCATCGACAAGGCCGGCTGGGTCTTCCTCGGCGTTCTGGCCGCCGCCTGCACCGTGGTGCCGGCCCTCAACCTCCTCACCGCGCCGGGCTCCGCCCTCCACGTCCCGACCTACGCCGTCTCGCTGATGGGAAAGTATCTCGCCTACGCGATCCTGGCGCTCAGCCTCGACCTCGTCTGGGGCTATTGCGGCATCCTCTCGCTCGGCCACGGCGCGTTCTTCGCGCTCGGCGGCTACGCGATGGGCATGTACCTGATGCGCCAGATCGGGCCGCGCGGCGTCTACGGCAACCCGGTCCTGCCCGACTTCATGGTGTTCCTGAACTACAAGGACCTGCCCTGGTACTGGCACGGCTTCGATTGGTTTCCCTTCGCCGCCGTGATGGTGCTGCTGGTGCCGGGAATCCTCGCCTTCGTGTTCGGCTGGCTCGCCTTCCGCTCGCGGGTGACCGGCGTCTACCTGTCGATCATCACCCAGGCGATGACCTTCGCGCTGATGCTCGCCTTCTTCCGCAACGACATGGGTCTCGGCGGCA